>JBDKGV010000052.1:0-17558 GCA_039798005.1 Fibrobacterota bacterium | reverse complement strand
CACCCAAGCCGCTCAAGGCACAACGGCACGCCCTTCGTGGCATGGACTCTTTCTCGTTCAGTCCTTGGGGGTCCTCAATGACAACTTCGTCAAGAGCCTGATCCTGTTCGTGGCCATCAAGTGGGTAGCCCCGGAAATGAAGGACTGGCTGATCACGGCCGTGACCGCCATCTTCAATGCGCCCTTCGTGCTCTTCTCCCCGTTTGCCGGCTGGCTCTCGCGCGTCTGTCAGAAGCAGACCGTCGTGCGTTGGGCCAAGGCCTCGGAGATCCTGATCATCACGATCGCCATCGCCGCCTTCGCCTGGCAGCAGATCCTCCTGGCCGGTGTGGTGGTCTTCCTGATGGGCCTGCACTCCACGCTCTACGGCCCGTCCAAGTATTCCCTCATCTCCGATATCGGCGGCCACAAGGGCCTGACCTTCGGAAACGGCATGATGGAAATGCTCTCGTTCACCTCCGTGGTGGTGGGTACCCTGCTTGCCGGCCTGGTCGGAGCCTCGTCCTCCTTGCTTCCCACCATGATCTGGGTGGGTTACACCCTGGCCTTGGCCGGATGGCTGGCTTCGCTGCGCATTCGCGCCGTCGAGCCCGAGGTGGAGCGCAACGTCCCCGTGGACTGGAACCCGGTCCGTTACGTGCGGAACTCTTGGAAGAACGCCAGCCAGTACCGGGGTTTGAATCTCGCCATCATGGGCGCCTCAGCCTTCTGGATGATCGGCCAACTGGTCATCGCCCTGCTGGCCCGTCACTGTCCCGACGTCCTGCACATGAGCGTCCTGCAGACCAGCATCACCACGGCGATCCTGGCCGTCGGGATCGGCCTGGGCTGCATCTGCTCCAGTCTCTTCGCCCGTGGCCGGATCGAGCTGGCCTTCGTGCCGCTGGGCGGTGCCGGCCTTGCCACAGGCCTTTCCATCCTTGCCTTCGTACCGCTGGGCGCCACCGGATTCACCATCGTGCTGGGCCTTGCCGCCTTCCTGGGCGGCTTCTACAAGGTTCCGCTGGGTGCATGGATCCAAGGCCGTCTGCGGGGCCGGGCCGTAGGCCCGCTGCTTGCCTACCTCAACATGGTGAACTTCATCGGCATGTTCATCGCAAGCGGGCTCTACCGCATCGGAGCATGGATCGCCCCTTGGCTTGGCTGGCCCAGCTCCCGGGGCGCCCTGCTGGTCGCGGCCTTCTGGGCATGGACGATCACCCTGCTTGCCCTGTGGAAGCTCCCCAATGTGAGCGCGCGCCTCGTCGCTCGCATCCTGATGCGCATGCTTTTCCGCCTGCGCGTGGACGGTGAGGATGTGGTTCCGACCTACAACGGCGCCCTGCTCGTCTGCAATCACGTCTCGCTTCTGGATTCCCTCCTGGTGCAGGCCGCATCGCCCCGTGGAGTTCGCTTCGTCATGATCCGTCAAGTGTGGGCCAACCCGCTTGCCAACTGGTTCTTCCGGATGATGGGCGTGATCCCCGTCGCTCCGGGAAGCGTCCGTTCCGTCGCGGAATTCGTCAAGAAATGCCGCACCGCCTTGGAGGGCGGCCAAGTCGTCTGCCTCTTCGCCGAAGGCCAGGTCAGCCGCACCGGCAATTTGCAGGAGTTCCAACGGGGCTTGGAAGTCGTCTTGAGAGACTTGGAGGTCCCTGTCATCCCGCTTTGCATGGACGGCGTCTTCGGCGCTCCGTTCAGCTTTCCCGGTGGCAGGCTCCAGTTCCCCAACTTTTCCAACTGGCGCAAGCATGTCGTGATGCGCTTTGGCAAACCCATGACGCGCCCCTCGGCTTGGGAAGTCCGGCAGGCCGTGCAAGAACTGATGGGGCAGTGCTTCGCCGATCGCCTCCCCCGCACCATGACCTTGGCCGGCGAGTTCCTGCGCATTTCCCGCCGCCACGGTGCGCGAATGCTGATGCAAGACTCCACCGGAGCCAAGCTGACCCGCCGCCAAGCCCTGCTGAAGGCCGCAAGCCTTGCCCAACTGTGGCGCGAGCGCTTCGAGCCCGGTGAGCGTGTCGGCATCCTCCTGCCCTCCACGGTGGTCGGGGCCATGATGAACCTGTCCCTGACCTTGTGCGGGCGAATCCCCGTCAACCTCAACTACACGACCTCCAAGGAGGCGCTTGAGGAATCCCTGGCCAAGGCGGGCATCCGCACCATCATCACCTCCCGCACCTTCCTCGAACGGTTGGGCCGCCCCATCGAGCCGGGCATGCTGCTGGCCGAAACCTTGCCCGGCCTGATCCGGCGCCGGCACAAGTTGCTTGGCGCCCTCACCGGGCTGATCGCCCCCAAGCGGCTGGCGCTTCGGCACATGGCCTGCGGTCCCACTCCCCGCCGGGACGACATCGCCACCATCGTCTTCTCCTCCGGCTCCACGGGACGCCCCAAAGGCGTGCCACTCACCCACGGCAACATATTGGCCGATCTCGAGGGCATCCGTCGCATCTATCGTTTCATCGACGACGACGTGATGGTGGGCATCCTGCCCTTCTTCCACGCCTACGGGTACACGGGCACCCTTTGGCTTCCGGTGCTGGACCACATCTCCGTGGGCTACCACCCCAATCCCACGGAAGCCCAAGCCGTCGGCGATCTCATCCAAGCCTGCAAGGGCACCATCCTGATCGGCACACCGACCTTCCTGGAGAACTATCTGCGCCGCAACTCGCAGGAAAAGCTCGGGACCCTGCGCCACATCATCAGCGGTGCCGAGAAGCTGGGGACACCGCTGCGCAAGCTCTGGCACCAGATGCAGGGCTCGCCCATCCGCGAAGGCTACGGCGCCACCGAATGCTCCCCGATCATCGCGGTGAACTGCCCCGATTGGGAAGGTGTCGACTTCGCGGGCAATCCCGCCAGCCAAAAGGGGACCGAAGATCTCGCCGTGGGACTTCCCATTCCAGGTGCCGTCGTACAGATCGTTGACCGGGATGATTTCACCCGAAGTCTCCCCCCGGGAGACGAGGGAATGCTCCTGGTCAAGGGGGCCATCGTGATGAAGGGCTATCTCGACGACCCCGAGGCGACCCGCAACGCCTTCCACGACGGATGGTACGTCACCGGGGACATCGCCCGCCTCGATTCCAGCGGCTTCATCCACATCACCGACCGCATTTCCCGCTTCTCCAAGATCGGCGGGGAAATGGTCCCCCATCTGCGCGTGGAGGAAGAGCTCCAGCGGCTGTCCGGCCGCGAAGATCACGCCTTCGCCGTCGTCAGCCTGCCGCACCCGACCAAGGGGGAGCAGCTTGCCGTGATCACCACGCTGGGAGAGGAAGACCGCTCCCGCCTGTTCGATCGTCTGAGCCACGACAGCTCGCTTCCGGCCCTGTGGCGCCCCAAGTCCGGCATGTTCGCATGGATTGAAGCCCTGCCGATCCTGCCCACCGGCAAGACCGACATCCTCACCTTGCGCCGTCACGCCCGGGAACAACTTCTTCGCTCCGAGAAAGCCTCGCCTTGATCACCACGCTTCCGCCGTCGCTGGAGACTCTTTACCAGCATTTCTCCAACTTCTTCGACGGGACCGCCACCCCTGCCGCCACCCAGGTCGTACGTTCGGTCTGCGACGGCAGCCATCTGCGCGCCTTGCGCTACAACGGCAGCAACGATGGGCCCTTGCTTGAATTCCTGGACACCATCGCAAGCATCCCCGACGCCAAGGCCCGCGCCTGGACCGCATGGCACCTGCTCAAGGAGCGCCGTCGTTCCCTTCCGGCCGCACCGGCGGCGCCCCAGCGCGTCCCGCCCACCTTGCGTCAGAAGCTCGCGTGGGGAACCGCCACCGCGACAGCTCTCCTGTTGCTTTTCCTGGCAGGCACGGCGCTTGCGATCCAGTTGGGCTGGACCAATGCCCACAGCCGTGCCGAACCGGACTTGAAGCTGCAGCTTCCTGTACGCTCCAGCATCGAGTCCAGCCTTGAGGCCCAGATCCGCACCCGCAAGCGCATTGAACGCATCCTTGCCGCCTCCCCCGTCACCGGACAAGCCCTTTGGAGCGTGCTGAGCGACAGCGGAGATGGCCTGCTTCTGGAGACCATGCTGGCCGTCAGCGATTCCTCCCTCGCGCGCAGCCGGTCTTCACGCCCGTTCGAATGGACCCAAAGCGCCCTGTGGGATTCCACCCGCATCGCCCTGGAAAACGACATTCCCATGATCCGCGAAGCCGCCCGCCGCATGGGTCTTTCCCCGCGTCTGGTCGCCCTGCCCGCCCTGTGCGAGCATCTGCGCCGGGCCGAATCGTTCCGCGAGACTTACAAGCGTCTCTTCACCCGTTTCATCCCGATGGGAAACCTTTCGATGGGCGTGACCGGCATCAAGCCGGAGTCCTTGGAACGGCTCCTGCCCTGGTGCGACTCCGTCGACCTTCCACTCCTGGACTCGATCCCGCTGGACACCTTGCGCAAGCGCCTCCAGAGCCAAGACCACTCGTGGTCCTACCTCTATGCGGCCCTGTACATGAAGTGCGTCCTGCGCCAATGGCGCGAGGCGGGCGTCGATCTCTCCAACCGCCCCGAGATCGTGATGACCATCTACAACCTGGGCCTGAACCACTGTCCTCCCCGGCCCAACCCGCTGGCCGGTGGCGCGGTATTCCAGATCGACGGCATGGAGCACAGCTTCGGCTCCTTCTCCCGCGAGTTCTACTGGTCGGGCCAGATGTATCCGATGCTGCCCTTCTAGGCCATTCTTCGGGCGCCCCCGCTGCGCGGGCCGGGCTGCCTGCCAAGCCTCCGCCTCACCCCGCCGCCTTTGGCGGCTGCCCCTCTCCAAAAATTGGCAAGGGGCGGGCGAGTACGGGGTCTTGGGCCTTCGGCCGGCATCCTTGGCGCGCCTGAGCGCGTTGCTTGACGACTCCCTCCCGGAGGGTCGGGTCGGGGTGGGCGATGGCAAGCGAATGCGGCATCCCTGGCGCGCCTGAGCGCGTTGCTTTGCCCACAAAAAAGCCTCCCTCGGAGCGTTTCGGGGAGGCTTTTGACAGATCTTGTCAGGACTCTCAGGCTTCCTTCTGGATCGCCTCGAGATACTGACGATACGAGGACTTCGGCATGTTCGAGAGCAAGGCGGTGAACGCCTCGTCCGAGAGCCATCCCGCACGGAAGGCGATCTCCTCGGGGCAGCAGACCTTCAGGCCTTGGCGCGCCTCGATGGCATGGATGAACTGGCCAGCCTCCAGCAGCGATTCGGTGGTTCCGGTGTCCAGCCAGGCGATGCCGCGGCCGAGCTTCTCGACGCGCAGCTTCCCTTCCTTGAGGTATTCCACGTTGAGGTCGGTGATCTCGAGTTCTCCGCGGTGCGAAGGCTTCTGCACCTTCACGCGGGCCACGACTGAATTGTCGTACACATACAAGCCCGGCACCGCGTAGCGGCTCTTGGGCTTGGCGGGCTTTTCTTCCAGCGACAGGACCTTGCCGGTGTCGTCGAACTCCACCACGCCGTAGCGCTCGGGGTCGTTCACCGGGTAGCCCCAGACCAAGGCGCCGCCTTGGAAGTTCTCGATCGCCTCGGCAAGGCCCATGCGGCCGTAGAAGAGGTTGTCGCCCAGGATCAAAGTCACGTTGTCGGTGCCGATGAACTCCTCGCCCAGCAAAAAGGCCTGCGCCAAGCCGTCCGGCGAGGGTTGCACCACGTACTCGAGCTTGATCCCCCACTGGGAACCGTCGCCCAGGAGATCCTTGAAGCGCGGCACGTCGTGCGGCGTGGAGATGATCAGGATCTCCTTGATCCCGGCCATCATCAGCGTGGCGACCGGGTAGTAGATCATGGGCTTGTCATAGATGGGTTGCAACTGCTTGCTGGCCACCTTGGACATGGGATAGAGACGGGTGCCGGATCCACCGGCCAGAATGATGCCCTTCATGAGACGCTCTCCATTGCTTGGAATTGATTTCGAACAAATGCGAATGTGACGGAATTTGTCATGGAACTCACGGTTCCTCCACTCGGCAGGTTCCGCACACCTCTGCCCGGGAGACGAAACGACGATCAAAGGTCATGAAAAGTGCCGCATCTTGCGACTGAGCCAAATGCATGGCATCCGCAAAGTCCAGCCCCTGTTCGGAGGCCCATTCCAACGCCAGTTCAACGACATCGCGTTGATTCACTCGCACCAAAGGCAGTGACAACAGCGCACGGAAAGCCTCCGCGATCTCCGGAAAGCTTCGCTTGTACAAGCGGCGCAAAACCCACTCGGTCTCAAGCAAAACCGTCAAGGGAATCAGCAATTCTTCGCCGGAGCGAAAGAGGGCTGACGCTCTTTCAGACTGTGCCGGATCATCTTGAACGAGCGCACGAACGAGGACATTGGTATCAAGGGCGCGCATGTCGATCCGAAAGCTCTCCCGCAATGGCCTCTTCCATGGCTTCAATCCCAAAGACGACATCGCTCTTCAGCATGCCAAGCACCCGCTCCACCGAAGCTGCAGCCTCCGGAACCAGCTTCACGCTGTCGCCATCTTCCACGACGCGAAAGCGCTGTCCTTCCGACCAGCCATGCCGCAGCCGCAAGTTCTTCGGAAGCGAGATCCAGCCATTGCTTTGCAAGCAAGTCTCCATGTCCGTATTCCTCCAGATAGGAATCTAGCCTGCAACCACGGGTTCAGCAATCACCGCCCGAGCTTGGCGTACTTCTGCTCGGTGGCGATCTTGGCGGGGCGCCACCAGGCTTCGTTCGCCTTGTACCAGTCGATGGTGGCCTTGAGGCCGTCGCGGAAGTCGGTGTAGCGCGGCGTCCAGCCCAGCTCCGTCTGGAGGCGGGTGGAATCGATCGCGTAGCGCATGTCGTGACCGGGCCGATCCGCGACGTGCTCGTAGTCCTTCGGGTCGTGACCCATCAGCTCAAGGATCAATTCGATCACGTCCTTGTTGTTCTTCTCACCGTTGGCGCCGATGAGATAGGTCTCGCCCATCACGCCCTTCTCCAGGATCGTGAGCACCGCACGGTTGTGGTCCTCGACATGGATCCAGTCGCGCACGTTCTCGCCCTTGCCGTAGAGCTTGGGCTTCACGCCGTCGATCAGATTGGTGATCTGGCGCGGAATGAACTTCTCGATGTGCTGCATCGGACCGTAGTTGTTCGAGCAGTTGGAGATGGTGGCCTGCACCTTGAACGAGCGCACCCAAGCCCGCACCAGAAGGTCGGAACCCGCCTTGGTGGAGGAATAGGGGCTGGAAGGGTTGTACGGCGTGGCTTCAGTGAACTTGGCCGGATCGTCCAGCTCCAAGTCGCCATAGACTTCGTCGGTGGAGATGTGGTGGTAGCGCTTGCCGTGCTTGCGCACCGCCTCCAGCAAGGTGTAGGTCCCGATGATGTTCGTGTGCAGGAAGGGCGACGGATCGTGCAGCGAATTGTCGTTGTGGCTCTCGGCCGCGAAATGGATGACCGCATCCACTTCCGAGACGAGCTGGTCCACGAGCTTGGCATCGGCGATGTCGCCGTGCACGAAGCGGTAGGTGGGCAAGCTTTCCTCGGCGCGCAGACTCTCCCGATTGCCGGCGTAGGTCAGCAGGTCGAGGTTGGTCACGTGCCAATCCGGATGTTCCGAAAGGACGAGCTTGACGAAGTTTGCGCCGATGAATCCGCAGCAGCCGGTAACGAGGAGCTTCATGCGCCAGAATGTAGCACTTGACCCAGGATTTTTGAGTTCAACAGTCTCCCTTCTTGCAGTTTCGCATTGTCAGATCCACGGGATGATTTTTCTTGCAAGTGCTTGCAACCCCGAGATATGAATGCCAGAGTATGGAGGTCACCATGACCACATACCGCACATTTCTCCGCTCCGTCCTGGATCGTCTGTCCCGTTTTGCAACGGAACTTTCGGGCAGGGATCTTGCCACCTTCGGCAGGCTCCTCGAGCCGTTGCGGGAAATCGAACGGTCGGATCACGTGCCGGCGGCCATGCACACCCAAGCCAAGCGTTTGGCGGGACTGCTGGAAAAAGCCGTGATGGGCGACACTCCCGCCGATTCGGCCACCGCCAAGTTGCAGGAAGGCATCGAGAAGATGGTCCGCGCCTTTGAGGGCTTTGGGCCGGGAAGCCTCGATGACGAATATGTCCCGGCTGCCGTGGTCGTCGCTCCCAAGGCGTCCTCCCCGCCGCCAACGCCGCCACCGACCATCGAAGTCCTGCCCCTCTTGGATGCCGAGAGCCTGCAACTGCGCAAGCGCTTTGCCGAGTCCCAAATCCTCCAGCTGGAGGATTTCGAAGTCGCGATCCTCGAGCAGGAAAAGGGAAATCCTGCCGGACGGGAATTCGTCACAAGGCATCTGCACACGCTCAAGGGCGAGTTCGGCGTCTTGGATCTCCCTCATTGGGCTCACTTGATCCATGAGATCGAGACGGGCCTTGCCGAGCAACTTATCGGGGTGGAGTTGCTGCTTCGCTTCAAGGACTTCCTTCAGGAACGCCTCCCGCGCATCGCAAGCGGCGACGACGCCCTCCAGGCCCATGAAATTCCCGTTGTCCTTGGCTTTTCCCCGCCCTCGGTCGGGACCTCTCCCCTCCTTGGCTCGCAAGTCGAATCGGTCTCTCGCGAAGACAGCTCCGTCGCCAATCCAGTCACCGACTTCGCCTCCGTCATGAGCAATGACACGTCGTTCCTGGTGGACTTCATCGCCGAAGGCGGCGATCATATCCACACCATCGAGAAGAGCCTGCTGCGTCTGGAGACCTGCCCGACCGACGAGGAGGCCCTTGCCTTGGTGTTCCGCTCCTGCCACACCATCAAAGGCCTGGCAGGATTCCTCGAACTCTGTGAGATCCAAGTCCTTGCCCATGCCGCCGAAAGCCTCATGGACCGGGCTCGCAACCACGAATTCCTGCTGCGGCCCGAACATGTGGATCTCCTCTTGGAAGTCACCGACACCTTCAAGGACCTCATCAACGGATTGGAAAGCGTCCTGTCCGGTGAGGAGTACATCGCCCCCGAAAAGCTCGATCTCCTGATCCAACGCCTGCGCCATCCCGACAACATCGCACCCATGCCCTCGATTCATGTGGAGGAGGGCAAGAGCCGGCTCGGGGAAGTGCTGATTCAGGCGGGTCTTGTCGACGAAGACTCCGTAGTGAGTGCACTGGACCTGCAAAGCCAAGGGGACGACCGGCCGCTGGGCGAGATCCTGATGGACCATGGAAATGTCAGTGCGCGCGACATCGCCTCGGCTCTTGGCTCCCAGATAGAGACCCGCAAACCCGTCACGGCGCCCGTTGCACCCACCACGGTGGAAGAAACCATCCGCGTGCCGGTGCAGCGTCTGGACGTCTTGATCGACGCCATCGGCGAGGCGGTGATCGCTCAATCCATGGCGTGGGCCGACCCCGCCATTCGCCAGATCTCCGACTTGGGCCTTGAGAAGAAGATCGCCCAGGCATCCCTCATGATGCGCCAGATCCAGGAGCTTTCCATGTCCCTGCGCATGGTCAGCATCCGAAGCACTTTCCAGAAGATGACCCGCTTGGTTCGCGATCTCTCGCGCAAGCTCGACAAGCAGATCGAGATGGTCATGGAAGGCGAGGAGACCGAGCTTGACAAGACGGTCGTGGAGAACATCGGCGATCCGCTCATCCACATGGTCCGCAACTCGCTCGATCACGGTCTGGAGATGCCCGATGCGCGCATCGCGGCCGGCAAGAACCCCACGGGAACGATCCACCTGCGCGCCTACCACAAGGCGGGCAACGTCTTCATCGAGATCCAGGACGATGGCAAGGGCTTGAACCGCGATGCGATCCTGGCCAAGTCCATCGCCTCGGGCGTGGCCAAGGTGGACCAGCACTACACCGATGCCGAAGTGTACCAGATGATCTTCGCACCGGGCCTTTCCACCGCCGCTGCCGTCACCGACATTTCCGGGCGCGGCGTGGGCATGGATGTGGTGAAGCGCAACATCGAAGCCCTGCGCGGCACCATCGACATCCATTCCGAGAAGGGCAAAGGCTCGAAGTTCACGATCCGCCTGCCGCTCACGCTTGCCATCATCAACGGCATGGTCGTGCGCGTCGACCAGGAGCGCTACATCGTCCCCACCCTCTCGATCCTGACCACCGTCCGCCCCGAACCCGGCCAATTGCAGACCGTCGTGGGCAAGGGCGAGATCCTGAACATGCGCGGCGAGCTCATCCGGTTGATCCGGCTGCAGGAAGTCTTCACCAGCACACATGTTCCGCATGGGGTGTTGAGCAAGGAATTCCAGGTCGTCGTGATCGTGGAGGACACCGTAGGCCGCAAGGTCGGCATTCTGGTGGACGAAATTTTGGAACAGCAACAGGTCGTCATCAAGAACCTGGGCAGCGCCTTGGGTGAGGTGATGGGCATTTCCGGTGGCGCCATCATGAACGACGGATCGGTCAGCCTGATCGTCGATGTCGGCGGCATCATCAAGGCGGCCTCGGAATGAGACCCGTACCATGAACCGGGCCAACGCACCTCCCCGGCCCTCCAACCTCGTCACCTCGAACACCGCAACGACGCCATCAAACAGGAGAGAGCCATGGAAGCAACAGTGAGCCCCACCGAGACGCGCAGCAAGGCAGGGAAATACCTGACCTTCAAGCTGGCGGCCGAGGAATACGGCCTGGAGATCCTGAAGGTCCAGGAGATCATCCAGATGCAGGCCATCACCCGCATTCCGCGCACGCCCGAGTATGTGCGCGGCGTCATCAACCTGCGTGGCAAGGTGATCCCGGTCGTGGACCTGCGCCGCAAGTTCGACCTGGACGCGCTGGAGGACACCGAGCGCACCTGCATCATCGTCGTGCAGATCCGCTCCGACGACCACCTCATGATCATGGGCGTGATCATCGACGAGGTGCGCGAGGTCCTGGACATCCCCGAGGCCAGCATCGAGGATGCCCCGGCCTTCGGGGCCAGCATCGACACCGAATTCATTCTGGGCATCGGGAAGATCGGGCAGACCGTCAAGATCCTGCTGGACATCGACAAGGTGCTCTCGATCCAGGAAATCCAGCACATTGCCTCCGTCTCTGCCTGAACATACTTCCTCACCAAACCCGCGAAACTAGGAGAACCCACCATGCTGAAGAACATGAAGATTGGACTGCGACTGGGATTGAGCTTTGGCTTGATTCTGTCGGCCCTCGCCGCTGTCGGCACCTACGCCATCATCAACGTCGCCGCCTTGGACAAGTCCATTGACATCGTGGTCAATGACCGTATGGTCAAGACCCGCCAAGCCAATGCGTGGATCGACGGAGTCAATGCAATCGCCCGCATCCTGCGCAACGAGGTCATCTCCAATGATGTCGCCTTCATCGTCAAGGAAGACGAGCGCATTCCGGAAATCCGCAAAGAATTTGACGCTGCCATCGACTCCCTCAAGGAGTCGGTCAAGAGCCCGGAAGGCATCAAGAAACTGGAAGAGGCCCTCGCCTTCCGTTCCGAAATCCGTAGCGGCCAGGACACCCTGCGCGCCATGGCCAAGGCCAACCGCGATGCCGAGGCCGCAGCCTTGCTCTTTGGCAGCTACCGCGAGGCTCAGAGCAAGTACCTGAAGGCCGTGACCGCCTTCATTGAGTTTCAAAGCGAGTTGGCCACCAAGGACGGTGCCGATGCCGCTGCCGCTGCCGCCTCCCTGGAGCGCATCCTGATCCTGGTGATCTCCGCCCTTGTCCTGTTTGGCATCTTCATCGCCTGGGTCCTGACCCGCAGCATCGTGAAGCCGATCGGCCAGTGCATCGAAATCTCCGAGAAGGTCGCACGCGGCGAAACCAATGTGGACATCGTGGTGAACTCCACTGATGAGACCGGTGCGTTGCTCAATGCCATGAAGCAGATGGTCGAAGCCATCCAGCGCATGACAAGCGACGCCAACCTTTTGGCCGTCGCGGCCAAGGAAGGCAAGCTTGCCACCCGTGCCGATGCCACCAAGCACCAAGGGGACTACCGCAAGATCGTCCAAGGCGTCAATGACACATTGGATTCCGTAATCGGGCCTCTCAATGTCGCGGCTCGCTATGTCGACGACATCTCCAAGGGAAACATCCCTGCCAAGATCACCGACTCCTACAACGGCGATTTCAACCAGATCAAGAACAACCTCAACGTCTGCATCGATGCCGTCAGTTCACTGGTTACGGATGCCGCCATGCTCTCCAGGGCCGCAGTGGAAGGCAAGCTTTCCACTCGCGCCGACGCATCCAAGCACGCCGGCGACTTCCGGAAGATCGTCCAAGGCGTCAATGATACCCTCGATTCGGTCATCGGCCCTCTCAACGTCGCAGCCCGTTACGTGGAGCAGATCTCGCAGGGCAATATCCCCGCCAAGATCACCGACTCATACAACGGTGACTTCAACCAGATCAAGAACAACCTCAACGTCTGCATCGATGCCGTCAACTCGCTGGTCAAGGACGCGGACATGCTGGTCCAGGCAGCCTTGGACGGCCGCCTTTCCACCCGTGCCGACGCATCCAAGCATTCCGGTGATTTCCGCAAGATCGTCCAAGGCGTCAACGACACCCTGGATGCCGTCATCGGACCCGTGAACGAAGCCTCCTCGGTGCTGGAGAAGGTCGCTGCACGCGACCTCACCGTGCGCATGCAGGGCAGTTACAAGGGCGATCTCGCCAAGATCAAGAACTCCCTCAACTTGGCCGTGGAAAACCTTGATCAGGCCCTTGCCCAAGTCAGCGACTCCACCTCCCAAGTCGCCTCGGCTTCGGGTCAGATCTCCTCGGGCAGCCAGAACCTGGCCCAAGGTGCCAATGAGCAGGCAAGCTCCCTGGAAGAGGTCTCGGCATCACTTGAGGAGATGTCCTCCATGACGCGCCAGAACGCGGAGAACGCCAACCAGGCCAAGAACCTGGCCGGGGAGGCCGATCAGAACGCGAAGGTCGGCACCGACGCCATGACCCGCATGAGCAGCTCCATCCAGAAGATCAAGGAATCGTCCGACCAGACCGCCAAGATCGTGAAGACCATCGACGAGATCGCCATGCAGACCAACTTGCTTGCCTTGAACGCAGCCGTGGAAGCGGCCCGTGCCGGCGAAGCGGGACGGGGATTTGCCGTGGTCGCCGAGGAGGTGCGCAACTTGGCTCAGCGCAGTGCGCAGGCCGCCAAGAACACCGCCGACATGATCGGAGAATCGGTGCGCAACGCCGACGACGGCGTGAAGATCGCCACCGAGGTCTCAAGCTCGTTCGAGAAGATCGCCGGCAGCTCCAAGAAGGTCAACGACCTGATCGCCGAGATCGCCGTGGCCTCCAAGGAACAGGCTGCAGGCATCAAGCAGGTGAATGACGCCGTCAGCCAGATGGACAAGGTGACCCAGCAGAATGCCGCCAACGCCGAGGAAAGCGCCAGCGCCTCCGAGGAGCTGTCGAGCCAAGCGGCGGAGCTCCAGGCCATGGTCGCCCAGTTCCAGATCGGGCGCGGCAACACCCGGATGGCGACCGTCGCGAGCAAGCCTTCCAAGGCCCTGCCCGGACTGCGCGGTGGCGATGCCGCCCGCAAGCCGCGACTGGTCTCTCCCAACGAGATCATCCCGATGGACGAAGACATCCTGAAGGAATTCTGATCTGATCCTCCTTCCGATGTCGGCATTCCCCGGACAGCCTCTTGTGGCCTGCCACGGGGGATGCCGGCATCGGCTTTCACTTTTCACATGCACGCGTTGAGAGGCTCTGAGCCATGTCGCAGGAAAGACGCAACGACGGCAAGGATCTCGAAGGTGTCCTTGTGGGACCCGGAGAACTGGCGGTGGTCGAGGACGGCACCACGCTTCTGACCGTCGTGGGCGATGGCATCGCCGT
Organism: Fibrobacterota bacterium; assembly: GCA_039798005.1. Classification (GTDB taxonomy): domain Bacteria; phylum Fibrobacterota; class Fibrobacteria; order UBA5070; family UBA5070; genus JBDKGV01. The sequence continues at coordinate 3,798 of JBDKGV010000052.1, read as the reverse complement.
CTGCCTTTGGGAGCCTTCCCGGAAGGTGGCAGGCCTTGCCCATTTTCTGGAGAGCGCAACCCGCGACCCGTCCCAGGCCACCGCACGCTACGGCAATGTGGCCATTCCCCACCTGGTTTCCCTGCTTCGCAAATGGACTCCCGGAATCAGTTGCGAAGCCCAGATCTATGGAGGCGCCTTCCGTGACACCGACAAGACCCGCGGCGAAGAGAATGCCGCAACCGCCAGGATGATCCTCGATCGTCTTGGCATTCCCATCGTCTCCCACGACATCGGGGGCAGCAAAGGACGCAAGATCGTGCTCGATAGCCGCACCGGACATGTCGCCGTCGTCAAGGTCCATTCCTTGCGAGAAACGGACTGGATCGAATGAATTCAGCACTCACTCCCGCCGTCTACGAATCCATCCGCACCCTGGCCTATCAGCAGGCCGGCATGGCCTTGGGCGAAGGCCGCCAAGCATTGGTGCAGGCGCGCATCGGCAAGCGATTGCGGGCCTTGAGCCTTGAGACCCCCGAGGAATACCTCCGCTTCCTGGAGATGGACAAGACCGGGGAGGAGATGACCCAGCTTCTGGATGTCCTCTCCACCAACCACACCTCGTTCTTCCGCGAGCCCAAGCACTTCGACATCCTGACGGAGATCGTCACGGGATGGAAGGCGCACGGCAAGCGTTCCCTGCGCGTGTGGTGCGCTGCCGCATCGACCGGCGAGGAGCCCTACAACCTTTCCTTGGTGCTCCAGGAGGCCTTGGGATCGGATTATGATCTCAAGATCCTGGCCAGCGACATCTCCACGCGCTGCCTCAATTCCTGCCGGGTCGGAGAATACTCCCAGGAGAGGATCGCCTCGATTCCCACCGAGCTTGCACACAAGTGGTTTGTGGAAAACGACGGCGTGTGGAGCGCCACTCGCGCCCTGCGTGCGCCACTCTCCTTTGCGCGCCTGAACCTCGCCCATGCTCCCTATGCGATGAAAGGTCCATTCGATGTCATCTTTTGCCGCAATGTCATGATATACTTCGACATGGCCGGTCGTCAGAAATTCGTCCAAGAGGCCGAAAGGCTCCTTCCCTCCGGAGGGTACCTCTTCGTCGGCACCTCCGAAAGCCTCAACGGCGTGCGGGCCGGCCTGCGTTCGGTCCAGCCGTCGGTCTATCGCAAGGAACCGGCCTGATGCGGCACACCATCGGCATTTCCGAGATGAAGATCTCCCGGGACCCCGAGGACCTGCTCGTGACCCATGCCCTGGGTTCATGCATCGGCGTGGCCATCTACGATCCGGTCGCCCAGGTCGGTGGCATCCTGCACTACATGCTTCCCCTGTCAAGCCTCGATCCGGAGAAGGCCGCCAAGAATCCGTACATGTTCGGAGACACCGGCATTCCCGCCTTCTTCCAGGAGGCCTACCGGATGGGAGCCAGCAAGGAACGCCTGCGCGTGATCCTGGCCGGCGGTGCCCGCGTCATCGAAACCGAAAGCCGCTTCGACATCGGCAGCCGCAACGTCGTGATCGCCCGCAAGCTGTTCTGGAAGAACGCGGTCATGATCGCCGCCGAGCATGTCGAAGGCACCCAACCTCGCACCCTCTACCTGGAGACAGGCACCGGCCGCTGCTGGTTCACCTCACGGGGAGAAGCCCATGAATTCTGAGAACCTTTCCATCCGCCATTTGTCTGGAGGCTGCTGATGGCCTATACCGTACTCCTTGTCGACGACAGTGAAACCATCCGAATGGCGATGATCCGCGCTTTCAGCATGGCCAAGCTTCCCATGGATGAGATCATCCAGGCATCCGACGGGCTCAAGGCCCTTGAGATCCTGCGCAGCCGCTGGGTCGACATGGTCCTGACCGACATCAACATGCCCAACATGGGCGGCATGGAGCTGGTGGCGGCCATGAAGGCCGACGCGGAACTCTCCGAGATCCCCGTTGCGGTCATCTCCACCGAAGGCAGCGAGACCCGCATCAAGGAATTGATGGCCAAAGGGATCGCGGGCTACCTGCGCAAGCCCTGCAAGCCGGAGGACATCCGCGACCTTCTCCACAAGACCCTGGGGGAATGGAAATGAATCCCGTATTTCGCGATGCATTGAACCACGTCACCGTACGCATCATGGAGGAAGCCGCCTTCCTCTTCTCCGACGACCTCCCTCCGGCGGATCGACCCGACGCGGACTGGCAACCCATCGGAGCGACCTTGCGTTTTGAAGGCAATGACCAGTCCGGATCGCTCCTTGTGTGGGCGGATGTCGACATGGTCCGCTCGCTCGCCTCCAACATGCTGGGTCTGGACGAGGACGACCCGGCCAGCGGAATGCACGTCGCCGATGCGCTCAAGGAACTGTTGAACATGATTCTCGGGAACGTCCTCACCGAAGCCTGGGGCACCGCCCCCGTCTTCCATCTGGGCATCCCCGAACTCCTCGACGCCTCCGAATGGAACCCTCACACCGCGGCGCGCGGCCTTTGGCTTTCCGTCGAAGGCCATCCCGTCGTCTTCTGGGGAGAAGCCTGATGGCCATCCAGAACATCCGCGTCCTGGTCGTGGATGACTCCGCCGTGGTCCGGGAGGTCCTTTCGCGGGAACTCGGGCGGCAGTCCGGGATCGAAGTCGTCGGCACCGCTCCCGACCCCTACATCGCCCGGGACAAGATCCTTCAGCTCAATCCCGATGTCATGACCTTGGATGTCGAGATGCCGCGCATGGACGGCATCACCTTCCTGCGCAAGATCATGCAGCACCATCCCGTGCGCACCATCATGCTCAGCTCCCTCACGCCCAAGGGCGGGGAGATGGCCATGGACGCGTTGGACGCCGGTGCCATCGACGTCCTGTGCAAGCCCGGTGCGGCCTACACGGTCGGCGACATCATCCCGATCCTTGCCATGCAGATCCGCGCCGCCGCAGGGGCCAATTTCGGCAAGGCACGCTCCCTGGACCTGCCCCGCCCGGCCCAGCCTGTCGCCCCGGCGCCCAAAGCCCTGCTCCAGACCACCAACCGGATCCTGGCCATCGGAGCATCCACGGGCGGAACACGCGCCATCGAAGACGTGTTGATGGCCTTCCCTGCCAACTGCCCTCCCACGCTCATCACGCAGCACATGCCGGCCGGGTTCACGCAATCCTTCGCCCTGCGGCTCGACCGCATCTGCCGCATGGAGGTCCGGGAAGCCGTTCATGGCGATTCCGTGATCCCGGGTGTGGCCTTGATCGCCCCCGGGAACCACCACATGGTGTTGCGCCGCAGCGGTGCGCGCTATCTCGTCGAGTTGCACCAAGGGGAGCGCATCCATTTCCAGCGCCCTGCCGTGGATGAACTCTTCGGCTCCGTCGCCGAATACGCCGGCAAGAACGCCGTCGGGGTCATCCTCACCGGAATGGGGTCGGACGGAGCCGCAGGCCTTCTGAAGATGCGGCAGGCCGGCGCCCACACCATCGCCCAGGACGAAAAGACCTCCGTCGTGTGGGGAATGCCCGGCGAGGCCGTGAAGCGCGAGGCCGCCACCGAGATCCTTCCCTTGCCCTCGATCGCCGCCAGAGCCTTGGAACTGTGCGTTGAAAACGTCCCCGCCCGAATGGAGCGCCCATGAAACAACTCTTCCAAACCATGAACACTGGAATCCGCATCGTGGTGGCCGAGGACGACAAGACTTCCCGTGTCATGCTAAATGCCATCCTGCGCAAATGGGGTTACGATGTCGTGGCCGCCAAGGACGGCATGGAATGCCTGGAGATGATCTGCACCTCCACCCTTCCGACCATCGGCCTGCTCGACTGGTATCTTCCCGACATCA
>JBDKGV010000051.1:0-17662 GCA_039798005.1 Fibrobacterota bacterium | reverse complement strand
CACTGAGTGGTTCTCGAACATCGGCGTGCAGGGAATCTACCAGCCGCGCTTTGAGGCTCTCGGCGCATGGCGCCCGTACCTTGCCACGGGTGTATCCACCGACTTCGGTACCGTCAAGAGCTTCGGTCAAGAGGTCTTCGATCTGGACTGGAACCTCTACATGCCGGTGGAACTGGGCATCGAATGGCTCTTTTCCGAGAGCTTCTCCGCCACCGCCTACGTGGAAAACCGCATCCACTCCATCGAGTGGGACAAGCTCGACGGCTTCAGCTCCGGTGACAACTACTACGACCAGCGCGACGAACTGCCCCGCGCGGGCCTTGGCTTGACCTGGCGCTTCGGCACGAAGGCGGCTCCCGCTCCCGTGTTCGCTCCGGTGGCCGCCGTGGTCAAGAAGGTCGCCGAGCCCGTCGTGGCCCCGGTGATCGCTCCGGTGGTCGTCGTCCTTGACGCCGACAAGGATGGCGTCTTGGATCCCCAGGACAAGTGCGCCGCCACCCCGGCCGGCGTGAGCGTGGACGCTGCGGGTTGCCCTGTCGATTCCGACAAGGATGCCGTTCCCGACTTCCAGGACAAGTGCGCAAGCACTCCCGCCGGTGTCAAGGTGGATGCTTCGGGTTGCCCCGTCGACTCCGACAAGGACGGCGTCGCCGACTTCCAGGACAAGTGCCCCGGCACTGCCGTCGGCACCAAGGTGGATACCTCGGGTTGCGTGGAGATCAAGATCGAGAAGGGCGTGAAGCTCACTCTCGAAGGCATTCTCTTCAAGACCGGCAAGGCCGAGATCGACTCCTCCAGCGCACCCACCCTGGCTCACGCTGCCGAGGCGATCAAGAAGGCTCCGACCGCCAAGATCGAGATCGCCGGATTCTCCGACAATGTCGGCAACGCCAAGAAGAACCAGGCCCTGTCCGGCAAGCGTGCCGAGGCCGTGAAGAAATACCTGGTCAGCCTGGGCGTTTCGACCAAGCAGGTCTCCTCGAAGGGCTACGGAGCCGCCCAGCCCATCGGTGACAACAAGACCGAGGAAGGCCGCGCCAAGAACCGCCGCATCGAGTTCCGCGTCAAGTAACCGACTCAAAGGTCATCGCATGGAAAAGGCCCTCCCGGCAAACGCCGGGAGGGCCTTTCATTTATGTTGATGCTCACATGGAAAAGAATGCCAGAGTCCGCCCCCCCTTGGTGATCACCTTGGGCGACCCAAACGGCGTAGGCCCCCGCCTTTCGGTGCGTGCCGCGAGCCGCGAAAAGAAGCCCGTGGTGCTCATCGGAGATCCCTCCGTCGTCGAGCGCGCCTGCCACGCCGAAGGCATTGATCCGGCCAGCATCCTCGTCCTGCCCGACATGGATGCACCGCGTGCCGTCGGGAAGCTCCATGTGTGGTCTCCTCCCGGACTGGAGTCCGGCACGATCGAACCCGGAAAGGTCACCGCTTGGGCCGGCGCCCAGGCACTCCTGTGCGTCGACGCCGCCACCGACCTCTGTCTTTCGGGCAAGGCCCGCGCCATGGTCACCGCCCCGCTGGCCAAGGAGTCGGTCGCCCTCACCCTCCCCGGCTTCTCCGGCCACACCGGCCATATCGCCCGCCGCTGCGGCATCCAAGCGCACTGCCTTTCCTTGAACTTGGGGAAGATGTGGGCCGCCTTCGTCACGACCCACATCCCGCTTGCCGACGTTTCCCGGGAATGCACGCGCGAGCGCATCGTCGCCACCGGCCGCCTCCTGCACGCGACCTTGCAAAGGACAGGAATTGTCAAACCCCGGATCGGCGTGGCCGGGCTCAACCCGCACGCGGGCGAGCACGGGCTTTTCGGCCGCGAGGAGATCGACGTCGTGGAGCCCGCCGTTCAGGACATGTTGGCCGAAGGGTTGGACGCCACGGGTCCGCTTCCGGCCGATGTCGTGTTCCCGCTTCTCAAGGCGGGTCGCTTCGACGGGGTGGTGAGCCTGTACCACGACCAGGGGCACCCGGTGATGAAGACCTTGGGATTCGACCTGAGGAAGGGGATCCTGCGCGGCGTGAACGTGACCTTGGGACTTCCCATCGTGCGCACCAGCCCCGATCACGGCACGGGGTTTGACATCGCATGGCAAGAGCCCGGCAACGACGCGAGCCTGCGCGACGCCCTGAACCTCGCGCACCGCATGACCCGGTGAGCGGAGCCCTTCGACAGATCCTGTCCGAACTGCTGGCCGATTGCCCGTGGGAATGGGGACTTGCAGCGCTTTCGGATGCCGATGCCGAGGTGCGCCGACAGAAATTGTCGGAATGGACCGGGGCCGGCCATCACGGCACCCTCCACTGGCTGGCCCAAAGCCAAGCCGTGCGCGCCGATCCGCGCAAGGAATGGCCATGGGCCAAGTCGGCCCTGGTGGTTCGTCGCCCCCACCCCTTGGAGCCCGCCGCCGTCGATCGCGGCGAAAGGCCCCTGATCGCCTGCTACGCCCGAGGCATCGACTACCACCGGGTGCTCGAGGAATTCCTGCGCGCGCTGGCCACGCGCCTCAAGGAACGCATCCCGGCCTTGCGCACGCTTTCCTGCGTCGATGTCATGCCCTTGCCGGAAGTCGATCTCGCGGTGAAGGCCGGACTCGGCTGGCGCGGCAAGCACACCTTGCTGCTTTCGCGCCATGCGGGATCGGCCGCCAATCTGGGCGTCCTGCTCTTGTCCGAGGAGATCGAGCAGACGCCCCCGATGCAGGACTTCTGCGGCACCTGCACCGCCTGCCTGGACGCCTGCCCCACTCAAGCGCTGGTGGCCCCCGGACGGCTCGATGCAAGGCTCTGCCTCTCGCACTGGAACATCGAGGATCGGGAAAGTTCCGAAGGTCCCGCCGCCCGGGCCGTGCAAGGGGAGGTCCTGGGGTGCGATCTCTGCCAACAGGCTTGTCCGTGGAACCGGCGCCACCTCACGGAGGTGCCATCACCCGCCGGATGGCCGAGCCGTTGGGAGGACTGGGTGCGAATCCTGAAGCCCGCCGGAGGCTCCGGCCCCTTGACCAAGCGCACACCGCTTGAGCGCGTCGGACGCGCCAAGCTGCGCCAAGTCCTGCTGCGAGCCTTGGAGAACATCGATCCCGCAAAGGCCGAAACCCTGCGCCGGGAAGCTCTTGAGGACGAGACCCACCCCCGGTTGCGGGAATGGCTCGAACAACACCCTTGAGAGTCGCGCCGCCTCTGAGATTCTAGGTTCCAAAGGTGAACAAACTTCCCATCTCCGCCTGCCTGATCGTTCGCGACGAGGAACGGTCTCTGGCGCGTTGCCTTGGCTCCTTGCACCCCCATGTCGCCGAGATCGTCGTGATCGACACCGGCTCCACGGATCGCAGCGTCGAGATCGCCCTGGCCCACGGCGCCCGCATCGGCCACCATCCTTGGGACGAGGACTTCGCGGCCGCCCGCAACGCGTCCCTTGCGCTTGCGAACCAGCCGTGGATCCTGGTGATCGACGCCGACGAGGAGCTTTTGACAAAATCCGTCACGGAACTCGCCAAGGCCATCGAGCTTCCCGACCTGGGCTGCATGGTGCGCATGCGGCTGCTCGACCGGTTCGGTGGCCACACCGAGGTGCCGTTGCCCCGCCTGTTCCGCAACGACCCGCGCATCCGCTTCCAGCGCGCCATCCATGAGTCGGTCGGCGATTCGCTGTGGGCCGCCGGGGAGACCGCCCCGCCGCAGACCGATGTCATTCTCATCCACCACGGGTACGCAAGCGAGATCGTGACGGCACGGGCCAAGATCGAGCGCAACCTGCGCATCCACCGTCGCGTACGGGAAAATGGCAAGGCCGACGCCTACGACCTGTTCAAGCAGGCCCAGATCCTGGATGCCCCGGAGTGCCTTACCGAGCGCCGCGAAGTCCTGGAAGAGGCATGGAACCTCTTTGCCAACGCGCCGTCGCTCCACCGGACTCAATGGCCTTGGGGCGGGAAGTTGCGCGCGCTCTTCGGGCAGATCCTCTCGCAATCCGGCCACCTTTCCCAAGCCGCCGAAGTGCTGACCCTGGTCGAGGAGGAGGTCGCCACGCTGGAATTGCCGGTTGCGCGACTGGAATGGGCATGGCGCACCGGCGACTGGAGCACTCTCGAACGCGACTCCCTGCATGCCCGCAACCTGGGGAATCCCGGAGCCTCCCTGGAGGCGGGCACCCGTTGCGCCCGCACCCGCTCCGATCGCGCCGCCTTGGAGCACATCGCGGCAAGCATGAGCATCGAGGCGTGCGTATGGCTTTCCCTTCTGGAACTGGAGGAGAACCACCCCGAAAAGGGCATGGAGCTCCTGAGCCGTCCCATGAGCATGGCTCCCCACGACCCCTTGGTGCGGTTGGCCTCGGGGATCTTCCTCGCCCATTACGGCGACCTGAAAAACGCCATGGACCTGTTCCGATCCATCGACGGCTTTTGCGAACCCTTGGGCCGCTGTTGGGAATTCGCCATCCGGCTCTGCCACGGCGAGTCGCCCATGGATGTCCTGGCCCAAATGCCCTCGCCGATCCACCATGAGGAAGCGGCCCTGGCGCTTGAACTGGCGCGCCGCTCCGAGGTCACCTTCGTCCCGGATGCGGCCTTCGATTCAGAGCTCCTCGAGCGCCGACGCCTGGCCTGGCAGCATTTCCTGGACACCCGCCTCTAGAAGCCTTCCATCCGATCGTCTTCACCAGGCGCCAAGAACTTCAGGAACAAGGCCCCATCGAGCACTTGGAAACGCATGAGCGCCTCGTGGGGGACTTGGCTCGTCTCGTAACGGCAGGCGAGGAATTCGCTCTCGACAAACCGCAGTTTGAGCATTCCCTCGCCTTGGCCGTCCCAATCCACCTCGTGAGCCTCGATGCGCAGTTCCTCGCCCTTGATGCTGGCGCGTCGACCGAAGCGGTACGCCCCCAGCGATGCGGCAAGACGCGAGGCTTGGTCAAGCACCGTGGCCACGACGGATGCCTGCAGCGTTTCCCGTGGGATCCAAGGAAATTCGAGGGTCTGGTATTCCATGCGGACAAGTTCCCAAATGCACGAGCCTTCAGCATCGGGCATGCGAAGGAAACCTCAAGAACGACAGGCGGATCGTCCTGATCAGAAATTCGCCGAAGCGAAGAACTGGACCGGCCCGAACCGGGCCACGCGGTTGTCGTAGCCGTTTTCGACGGTCTTGCCGGCGTAGTGCGAGATGCTCAACTGGAAAAGGACCGACTCGCTGTGGACGCCCGCACCCATCCCGAAGATCCACGCCTCCATCAGATGGTACGACAGGGGCCCGGCTGTCGCCGTGAAGTCGTTGACCCACGAAAGCGCGCCAGTCACGTACAGCAGGTCGTTCAAGCCGACGATCCCGCGTGCCCGGAAGCTCCCGCGCGCCTCGGATTCGCGAACCCAGCCACGGCGGTGGCGATCCCACGAGGAGCGATAGGGATTCATCGCATCGGCCATCAGCTGGTCGGCGGTCCCGTTGGTCGAAAGCGTGGAGCCCGGCAAGAGAAAGTCCAGGAGGACACGCCCTTCGCCGTAGGTCGGCAGATACCCCAGTTGGTATTCCAGATTGGAGACCTCGGAGGGTCCCTTGGTGCGGCGCGGGATGTTGGTCAGGCAGGTGGTGAAGTAGAGCTCGCTGAATTCGCCACCGCTCAAGGCGACATTGTAGTCCAGGCCGATGGTCGCGGCTTCCAAGGCCCCGTAGCGGGCGCTGCCACGAATCGTCAAGTCGTTGCCTTCGTCCCGGGGTTGGATGATGAGACTGTCTTCCAGGTCGAATTGACCTTGGGGCATTTGCGGTGTGAAGAAGCCGTTCCAATTGCCCAGGGCCTCCTCGACGCTGGGGCGTTTCCCCCAGCCCATCACCCCGGCATACACCATGACTCGCCAACTGTTCGGATCACCGGCCCGGTCCACCGATGGCAGCGGAGTTTCCCCTTCGTCGTCATGGACGATTTGCGCACCCATGCGCAGCGGAGTGTTGATCCAGTCCACACCAGCCGTGCTCGTCTGCAAACTGCGCGCATCAAGAACGCTCTCGCCGGTGCTGCCCATCAAGGTGTCCCGAAAATCCACCCAGCCTTGGCAATACGGCGTGAACCCGTAGCCCAAGTGCGCGCCGTAGGAGCGAATCCGGGCATTGTCGAGCCATGTCCCGTTGAAGCTTGCGCTGAGATCGAGCTGGCTCTCGTTGAGAATGGGGCCGTAGTAGTAGGCAAAGGGCGAGGTCATCGGATCCAGCAGGATCGACCCGTTGTGACTGAGGTAGTGGAAGAAGAGATCGGTGCGGATCGAGCGCCCGCCCGTCGCCTTGGAGGTGTCGCTTCCCCAGATGTTGGTCGTCCCGAACCGCCCGTCCATGATCAAGTCGGTTCGAGGATGCATCGAAAGTCGCAGACCGGGGAAGCTGTAGGTCGTCGTCCTCTTCCGTTCGTGCTTCTCGTAGTGGTACACCATCGGCACGTTGAGCGCCCAGACATCCGCGCTGCCGACCTGCAGGCGCGTCTCGATCTCGTCGATGGTCGCCCCCTTCTGCTTGTCGAAGCTTCCTTCCGACTGCAAGGACAGGCCTTGGATATGGCCCAGCGTGTAGCTGGGGTCCAGCTCCTGAGCCGACACGCCGGCAAGACTCGACAGCAGGAGGATCACGATGCGTCTCACAAGTCTTCACCCTTTCGCCCGATCCCGCACGGACAGGCTGTGATCGATTCCCGAGGAAATGCCCGAATCTGCAACGATCCTGGGCGCATGCACTGGAACAAAGCATAGCACTCGAATCGACATGCCTGCCACAAACCTCATCATGCCAAGCCCACATCCTGTGATGAGGCTCCGGCGGCAAGTCACAACATATCCAACGGAGACCTCATCGAGGCCACCGGGGAACGCACATGCATGTAGACCATCGTCGTTTCCAGCCGTGCATGCCCCATCAATTCCTGGATCTGCTTGATCGGCATGCCCGCCTCCAGCAGATGGGTCGCGTAGCAATGCCGCAAAAGATGCGGATGCACGCGTCCATCGAGACCTGCGGCCAAGGCCGCCTCGCTCAGGGCCTCACGGACCAGGCTTTCCATGGGTCGCCACCGTCGCAACTCCCCGGTCTCGGGATAGCGCAACGGGCGGCTGGAGCCGAACACATGCTGCCACTCCCAGCTGGAGGTGTCCTTGGAGTACTTCACGGCCATCGCATCGGGAAGATCCACCTTCGCGCATCCCGCCACGACATCCTTCTCCCACAGCGCCTTGCGCTTTGCCAGGTGCGCGACAAGATGCCCACGGATGGCATTGGGCAATGGCAGCTGGCGATCCTTGTCGCCCTTGCCGTGCCGCACGTTCAGCACTCCCCGATCGAGATCGACTTCCTGCACCCGCAGATCCAGGACCTCCATCAACCGCAAGCCACAGCCGTATTGGAGTCCGAAGAACAGGTCCCAAGGCGCGTCGCAGGCCTTCAGCAGATCCCTCACCCGTTCCGGCGCCAGGATCTTCGGCAAGCGTCGTCCTCGATGCGCATCGCCCTTGACCTCAAGCACGAGGTCAAACCCCATCACGCGCCGGATCAACCACGCCAGCGCATTGCGCGCCTGCGAAAGGCTGGCCGCCGAGAGATTCCTTCCGACCGCCATCTGCCGCATGAAGGCACGCGCCTGCTCGGAGGCGACCTCGGAACTGTCAGGCACCTCTCCACAGTTGCGGGCAAAGCGCCTGCCCCAGTCCAAATAGGTTTCCCGGGTCCGGACACTGTACTTCTGCGAAGCAAGTCTCTGCTCCATCTCCCTGAGAATTTCGGGCCAAGTCAGAAGCTCCGAGGTTCCCGAAGGGAGCTCAACTTGGGGCGCACGCGCGGCCTCAAGCTCCAGCCATATCCGCACCGCTTGGTACCCTTGGCGGCACTGCCAATCCTGCACGCCTTGCGCTTCCAGCCACCGGGCGAATTGACCCGCCGCATCGGCTCGCGGCACTCGTTCCAGATCCGTCTCCAGCCACTGGCAGACACGCGCCTCAAGGAAGGGCAGGTGATGCTTGGGCACGCCGTCCTTCAGCAGACGCACGCGAAAGGCATCCCACTCTTCTTGAGGCACGCTGTATCGAACGCCCTCACCGACATACGCAACCTGATTGTCCGTGGCCATATTGACAGTCTACGCACAAACCGCAAACAAAAGCAAGTTGGTTCAGGCGTCGGGCAAGGATCGCCGTACCGCCAAGATTTCCGGGAGGTTGCGAAAGAATGCATCCACGACATCCGGGTCGAAATGCTTGCCGCTCTGCTCGCGGATGAGGTCCAAGACCTCCTCCAGTGGCCAAGGATTCTTGTAGCAACGCTTGCTCAACAAGGCATCCACGACATCCACCACCGCGACGATGCGCCCTTCGAGGCTGATCTCCTCACCCCGAAGTCCTCGCGGATAGCCGGTTCCGTTCCATTTCTCGTGATGATCCCGTGCCACCAAGGCGGCGATCTGCATGGGGCCGCGTGGCGATTTGGACAGGATCTCGTAGCCCACCGACGCATGCGTCTGCATCACTTCCCACTCATGGGCATCCAGTTTGCCCGGCTTGTTCAAGACCTGGTCAGGAACGGCGATCTTGCCAAGATCGTGAAGGGGCGCGGCACGCCGGAGCACTTCGGACTGCTCCGCACCGAAGCCCAATGCCTTGGCGAGGATCCATGCGATCTCCCCGACCCGACGCGTATGCGCACCGGTCTCCTTCGAGCGGGATTCCACCGCATCGGCCAACAGATGCACCGTCTCGAACTGCGCGTTCAGGGCTTCAAGCCACAGTCCCAAGTTGTCCAGGAGCACTTTGGCCTGGTGGTGCATCAGCCCGGCCAGACGCTCATCTTCCTCCGACAATTCAACGACGCCTTGGATATGGAAATACAGGGACGCACTGTCCCGGCGCTCCAACCGCGCCTCGAAACACCCGGCTTCCCAGCACCATTGCTGCATCCGGCGCACCGGAGCCATCATGGGCATGCTCAAATCAACCCGCCCAAGAATCTGCCCCTTGGCGTAGCCCAAACCCCGGGCATGGAGCACTTCAAGCTCCTCGCCCAGATCAAATCCCACCACGGCGCGAACATCCGCCCCGGTGACTCCCAGAAGATCCAGAAAATGAGCCAAGGCCTGCTCGGCAAACGCTTCCAAGCTCTGGCAGGACTGAAGCGCGGGCGAGATCTTCAGCAGCTTCTGGACTCCCTGCCGGGATGTCTCCAGAGCCAGCAGGTCGCGGTAGGATCGCAAGGCCGAATGCACGACCGTGATCAGCTTGCGCGCGGAAAGCTCGGTCTTCTCCCAGTAGTCGTGGAGGTCGTAGCGGTTGATGATCTGGTCCTCGGGAGCCAGTCCCGGCTGACCGGTCCGCAGGATCAGGCGCGGCAGCGTCCGCCCGGCCTCCTCACGCACGAAGCGCACCAGATCAAGCCCCGCGGTCTCCGTCTCCATGACCACATCCACAAGCGCCAAGGCGATGTCCGTGCGCTGAACGAAGAATTCCCGCGCTTCCCGCGCCGAGTGGGCGACCAGGAATTCCAGCTCACGCCCTTCGAATCGGAAATCGGCAAGGACGGCCTTGGTCACCTCCTGCACGAGAGGATCGTCGTCCACGACCACGATGACCCAAGGATTCCGACCGCGCGGCAACAGATCGATGTCGCTCGGGTCATCATCGATCAGCCGTAGAATGTCATCGTTTTCAGCCATGGTCACCGTTCCTCCAGGCTCAAGCGCACCACGCGAGATCGGGCTCATGGAAGCCCTATCTTCATCCTTGGGACGAAGCCCCGGCAGATATCCAAAACCTTGCACACCGCCAGTCTACCATTTTGGAGGTCAAGGATGCAAGCTCAGAAGCCATCCGCTTGTTGCGCACAACATCGCCACCAGCCAAGGCGCCTGCCGCCATGGCCCAAGCAGCACAAGCGCTGCGGCCAACAGGCAATAATCCGAGCCCTGCCCGATCGCCAACCGCCAACCGGGATCGAAAAGCACATGCAGGAGCAGTCCCACCGAGGCGGCCCCTACCGCGGCAATCAACCCCTGCGCCCTGGGCTCTTGCCTCAACCGCTCCCACCAAGGCAAGATGGCGGCCAAAAGCAGCGCGCCGGGCAGAAAAATGGCCACCGTGGCCACCAGCGCACCGGGAAGCCCGGCGGTTGCCGCTCCCAAGAAGGCCGCGAAGGAGAACATGGGTCCGGGCATGCCTTGCACCAACCCATACCCTGCCAAGAACGTGTCCGCAGCCACCCAGCCTTTGTCCACGACCTCCGCGCTCAGAAGCGGAAGCACCACATGCCCGCCCCCGAAGACAAGAATCCCGGCCCGGGAAAAGGCATTGAACAAATCAAGGAGCAGTCCCTGAGCGGTTCCGGCCAACCAAGGCACCCCAAGCAGGAAGACTCCAAACACCCCGACCATTCCAAGCCCCGCCCCGACGGGAAGATCGATTCGCCCAAGCACATCCTCCCTCGCTCCCCTCGTCATCCCGAACCAGCCCCATGCGGCCGCCACACCGAGCAAGCCGAGCATCCCCATGGTCGAAGGCCAGACGAAGGTACCCACCATCACGGCTGCGGCAAGGGTGACCCGCTCCCGATCCGGGCAAAGCGTCCGCCCCATCGCAAGCGCCGCATGTGCAAGCACGGCCAATGCGAAAATCTTGAGTCCGTGGATCCAGCCGTTTGCCGTCGCAGGCAAGGCGGTACCCACCAGCCCCGCCAGAGCAAGGAGCGTCGCGGAGGGAAGTGTGAAGCCCACCCACGCCGCCAGCATCCCCGGCCACCCGGCACGTTTGAGCCCCAGTGCCATGCCCAACTGACTGCTGGAAGGACCTGGCAGGAATTGGCACAGTGCAAAGAGCTCATCGAAACGAGCCTCCGTGAGCCACACGCGCCTGTGGGTGAATTCCCGCCGCATCAGGACCACATGCGCCATCGGACCGCCAAAGGAAATGCATCCCAAGCGCAGGAACAGCACAAAGATCTGCCACGGTGATTCGGTCATGCTTGGAAACCTAACCAACAAAAAAGCCTCAGGGAGGATTCTCCCCAAGGCCCTGAAACACAATGGAAACGAAGCGATCAGCCGCCGTTGAGAGCCAGGAAGCGACGTGCTTCCTGCGCGTCCTCGACACCCGGATAGACCTTGATCAGGCGATTGGCCTGCTCCTTGGCACCCTTCAGGTCGCCTTGGGCTTCGCGCACAAGCACCAGCTGCCACATCACCTGCGAAAGGAAAGGCACCTCATCCTTGCCATCCTCATCCAGACCGCGAGCCTTCGCGTCGCCGGTGGCGCGCTGGTACTTCGAGAGCAGGTCCTTGAGCAGGGATTCGGCATCCTTGTAATTCTTGCGATTCATGGCGCACACGGCGAGGCCGCGCTGACCACCGGCCCACAACACAGGAAGCCCTTGGCTCTTGTCGCGGGCGATCTTGTAGTTCGTCTCGGCCTTGTCGGTCTGACCGCGACCCAACTGGATTCCCGCCAGGAGCAGGGCGGCCTTGGCCGATTCGATGCCGGCATTGGCTTGGGCCACCTTCTCGAGGTAGATCGCCGCCGAATCGTACTTGCCCTGATCCAACCGGGAAAAGGCCTGGCCCATCTCCGTGTGAGCCTGTGCCGAGGCGCGCTTGACCATGTTCCCGCGCACCACCCAAAGGACGGCACCGGCGACGAGAAGTCCCAGCACCGTATAGGTCGCGGTCTGGTTGCGCTTGAAGAACTCCACGCTCTTGTGGTACAGCTCGACGGAGCGGTCTTCCAGCGAGAAGCCTTCGGTTACGTTGTCCTTCGCGTTCTTGTCAGCCATTGCCAAAATTTCCTTTATTGCAGTCGGAGGGGTTATGGTGCGATGATATCCCCAGTAGACACCCGGTTTCCGGCAGAATATAGAACCGAAAAGCACACTTGAGCTCACAACAGACAAACATTCCCGTCTCTGCCGAAGTCCGACAACTGCACTTGTTGCGGGAGCGTCTGGAATCCATCTCCGTGGCAAGCGAGATCCTGCGGGTGATGATGGCCACCGACAGCCTCGAGGCGGCCGTGCGGATCCTGCTTTCCGGGCTTGCCGATTCCGTGGCCTGCCGCAGTCTGGCGCTCTTTGAGGCCACCACCGACGCCTTGGTGGAGATCGGCCGGGAAGGGGGGGCTGGCCACCAGGCCCCGGTCTCCATTCCATTCAGCCAGGCCGGGCACCCTGCGATCGCATGCCTGCAATCGGGTCGCCACCGCATCGAGGACAATCTCGCCCCTTGGTGGAATGACGGCACCATCCCTCCGGGTCCGGCCATCCTGCTGCCTTTCGAAGGCCGCTTGGGAGCCGATCCCAGCCAAGGCTCCCTTGCCTCGCACATCCTCTGGATCGATGCGCCCCGCCCGCTGCCGCTGCCTTCCTCACTGATGGATTTTCTCATCAGCCTGACGGGCCAAGGGGGCGTCCTCCTTTCCGGTCTGCGGTTTCGCGACGATCTGCGCCGCACCTACGAGGCGCTCCGGACCGCCAACCAAAAGCTCCAGAAGGACATCGATCGCGCCAAGCGCATCCAGGAAGGCCTCGTTCCCCATGCCTTGCTGGAAGCGCCCCGCATTCATGCCGCCAGCCGCTACCAACCCGCCGAGAAGGTCTCCGGCGATTCCTTCGACATCTTCCCCATCGACCCCGATCAGCCCGATGGTCTGCAGGCCTTGCTGGTTGCCGACGTCTCCGGTCACGGCATCTCCGCCGCCATGGTCATGTCGATGTTCAAGGTCCTGCTGCGGCGCTCGCTCAAGCACACCTCAAGCCCGGATCAGGCCTTGGCCGAGGTCAACCGCGAGCTTCTCGACCAGGTGCGCGGACTGCATTTCGTCACCGTCTTCCTCGGACTTTTCGACCCTGCCACCAGCCGCTTCCGCTGGGTGTCCGCAGGGCACTGCCCCCAAATCCTGCTGCGCGCCGACAGCACCCTCGTACCTCTTGAAGCCTCGGGCCTGTTCCTGGGGACCTTTGACGACCCGGGCCTTGCCTGCGAGGAGCTGGAGATCCATCCCGGGGATCGCATGCTGCTGCACACCGACGGCATCACCGAAGCGGCCACCTCCGAGGGGGACATGTTCGGATTCGATCGCGTGGTGGAAAGCCTCCGACGTCATCAGGGACGAGCCCCCAAGGAAGCCTTGGAGCTTTTGCACACCGAGCTCAAGGAATTCGTCGCCGGCGAGCCGATCGAGGACGACCTGACGCTTCTCCTTGCCGAGTTCTCGTGAAGGAGCTCCTTCGCATCGGACCGGTGCGCGTCGTGCTTTTCGAAGCAAGCCTCGACGGGACCCCTTGGAACGCACGGGACCAGGCGGACATCCAGCGCGCCTTGCGTGCCATGGATTGGGATGGTCCGGTGCGCGACACCGTCCAGGTCCATGCCGACCGCATCCTTCTTCCGGCTGAAGCCGGTGATGCCGACGGGTTCTTCCTGCAAGCCGGCCAAGCCGCCCTGGTTCGACATGCCGACTGCCTCCCGGTGACGATCGTCGACCCCGTCCACGCCCAAGCCGTCCTGTTGCATTGCGGATGGCGAGGCTGTGCGATGCACCTTGCCGCCAAGGGTGTCGCTCTTCTCAAGGCACACGGCTCGGAACCGGGCGACATGCATGCCCGGATCGGTCCGGGAATCGGGCCTTCCGACTTCGAAGTGGGTCTGGAAGTGCTGGCCAATTTCCCGCAATCCGTCCATTCCACGACCCTTCGTGGAACGCCATCGATTGATTTGCCCCGATTCCTTTCCGAGGAATTGTCGCGTCAAGGGATTCCAAGATCGAGAATCACTTGCGATTTGCGCTCGACATTTGGAGATTTGAACCTGCACAGTCACCGGCGCGCGGGCGCGTCAGCCGGTCGGATGGCTACCTTTTGCCTGATCGAACCAACCGGAGTACAATCATGAAGCGTCTTTCCCTGTCCGTCCTTTCGCTTGGCCTGTTGGCCGCCGCACCCAGCCATGCCCTCTTTGGCGTTGGCGTCTCCTATGGCATGAACTCCACCAGCGTGTCCGGTGAGAATGCAACTCTTGAGACCGCCGCCATGCCGGAATACCTCAAGAGCTACGCCACCCAGAACGGCTTGAGCGCCCCTTCGCTGGAACTCAACCGCGCCAAGGTCTCCGGGCTCAAGCAGTTGGGCGCCAAGGTCTGGATCGACATTCCCCTGACCGACATCACTGTCGACGCCTCGTCGAACGTGGCTTGGGGCAGCTACGCGAGCACCGCCGTATTCAACGATGGAACCGCCGCCGGCGCCAACGACCTCGAAGTGAAAACCGGTCTCAAGACCAGCTTCCCGGTCTGGGGCATCGGCAAGGGCGAGACCCCGTACATCAACCTGCTCAACGACCTGACCTTGCGCTACACCTTCCTGAGCCTGCCTCCGGTGATCTCACTGGTCAAGCTTTCCGCAGGCGGCGGCGTGACCATGGCCTACGGCACCCGCGTAGTCGGCAAGGACGATGTCAAGGACCTCTTCGGCACCGGCACCGCAAGCACGGATCCGGTCGCGGTCCAGAACGAGCTCAGCAAGCGCCTTTCCGACAACCTGTACACCACGACCTTCGGTGGACACCTCGACCTGAACGTGACCGTCAAGCCCCCGGTCATGCCGCTGGCCATCTATGTCGACGGCAAGTGGTACCTCCACACGGCAACCACCAAGGCCGCCGACAGCTACCCCATCGCTCTCAGCGCAGGCGTTGCCTTCGCGCTTTGATTTGACGGAAGCGGACGCAAATATCCCCCTCTTCGGGGAATTGGCACGGGGACTGAACGAGGAACAACGCGCTCTGCTGGAGCACGACCTCGACCGGTCCCCTTTGCTTGTTCTGGCGGGTGCCGGAACCGGCAAGACCACCAGCCTGACCCGCCGCTTGGCCCGCGAATGCATTGAACAGGGATCCTCGGATGCCACCCTTGCCCTGACCTTTACGCGCAAGGCGGCACAAGAGATGCGCGAGCGGGCCGCTCATCAATTGACGAGCCTGGGCATTTCCCTTCCCTCCCCGTGGTGCGGCACCTTCCATTCACTGGGCCACCGCATCCTGCAGGAGCCGGTCGCGGGGAAAAACGGCTGGCAGCGATTGAACCGCGCCATTCCCCGCCTGCTGCCACCGGACGAAGCCGACCATTCGCGCGCGCAGTTCTGGAAGGACCGCTTCCGGCAGAACACCGCCCGCCCGTGGACATCGCTGGAACTTGAACGCCTGCGCTGCGCCTGGACCACCCCGGAAGCCTTGGCCGCAAGCCACCCCGACCACCATGGCCTCGAGCTGTGGTTGGCCTGGAACGAGTGGAAGGAACGCCAAGGGATCATGGACTTTGAGGACATGATCGGATTGTCGATCCATCTGCTCCAGACCGATGGCGAACTTGCCGCGTCGTGGAATGCACGGGCGCGCACGCTGATGGTGGACGAGTATCAAGACACGAATCGCTCCCAGTTCCGCCTCGTCAAGGCGCTGTTGGGACCATCGCAGCGGTTGCTTGCCGTCGGGGACGACGACCAGTCCATCTATGGCTTTCGTGGCGCCGACATCGAGAACGTACTGGAATTCCGCCGGGATTTTCCCAACGCCCGGTTGGTGAAACTTGAACGGAACTACCGATCCGTCCAACCCGTCCTGGACCTCGCCAACCGGGTCTTCCCGGACAAGCCCGTGGACTATCGCAAGCATCTGGCCAATGGCCGTGCCAGCGACGGACCTCGCGCCCAATGGTGGCTGGCGCGCGATGAGGACGAGGAGCTTTCGTGGCTCTTTCTTGAGACGAAGAAATTCCTCGACCTGGGCATCTCTCCTTCCCAAATCGCCGTGCTGGTGCGGACCAACCGCCAGATCGAACCGGTACGCAAGACGCTCGCACCGCTCCTGCCCCATGCCGTCAACTCCCCGGAAGGCCTGCAGATCTTCACGGTCCATGCCTCCAAGGGATTGGAGTGGGAAGCTGTTCTTTTGCCCTTCCTCGACGCGCCGGAAAAGGAAGGCGTGCGCCTCCTGCCCGCCGCCCAGGACGAGGAGCGGCGCCTGTTCTACGTCGCCGTCACGCGCGCCCGCGACCACCTGCGTCTTTCCTGCGCCTCGCGTCGCCGCAAGGGGGACGGCTGGCAACCCAGCACTCCGTTGCCTTGGTTCAAGCTGGTGCGCCCCGGCCTGTCGGTGCTGCCGGGACGCCTGCGACGCCTTGGACAGATCCTGTCAAAAGGGCGCTTGCGGATCCTGGAGACCCCGTGCTGACCACCGGCGAGCTGGGGCGCCTTCTGGGAGTCACCCCCATCACCATCATCAACTGGATGGAGGCGGGGAAGCTCCCGTTCGAGCGCATCCATGAACGGGGCCGCCGCCGCATCCGGGAATGCGACGTGCAAGCCTTCGTGCTGCGCGAAGGCATCGACCCGGCGCGCCTGGATCCCGAGCTGTGGAGCCGGGTGCTGGAGGCGCGCGAATCGCCGGACGACGCCCCGGCCCTGTTCTTCACGGTCCGCGACTTCGTGTGCGTCCACTGGAGCAGTCAAGCCCAAGGGCTGCTGGGCTGGAGCCCGGGCGACGTGCTGGGAACCCGGCTGGAATCCGTAAGGGCGCGCGTTCCGGGAATGGACGTGGATCTCCGGACCTTGGCCGAGCTTCCCCCCATCGAAGGCAACACCCTCGAACTCCACATCGAGATGCTCCACCGCAAAGGCCATTGGCTTGCGATCACGCTGACGCTCAACTGGATCCACGGCCCCAACGGATCCATCGAAGGCGTCGCCTTCGTCTGCCAGCCGGGGGCTTGAGCGCGCCAGCCGGCCGGAGGGCGCCGCAGGCGGTGCATGGCACCGGGGGCGGGAGCCCCGAGCCCGCAGGACGGCGGCCTCCCGCGGCCCTGCGCGGGAGGAGGCGCCCAAAGTCGATGCGAACCGGAGAAATTCCGGCAAAAGAAAACCCCGACCTCCTTGCGGGGATCGGGGTCCTGTCGCTCCACCGGAACAAGTCCGGCAGGACGGCTTACTTCTTGGCAGCAGCCTTCTTGGCGGCGGGCTTCGCGGCGGCCTTCTTGGCAGGAGCGACCTTCTTCTCGACCTTGGCAGCGGGCTTCGCGGCCTTGGCGGGAGCGGCCTTCTTCTCGACCTTGGCGGCCTTCACGGCGGGCTTGGCCAGCACGTCATGCATGACGGCCTTGTCACCCAGCTGCTCCTCGATGCGCAGGAGCTGGTTGTACTTGCAGACGCGGTCGGTGCGCGAGAGCGAACCGGTCTTGATCTGGCCAGCGCCGGTACCGACGGCCAGGTCGGCGATGAAGCTGTCCTCGGTCTCGCCGGAGCGGTGGGAGGAGATCACGCCGTAGCCGGCCTTCTGAGCCATCTTGATGGCGGCGAGGGTCTCGGTGACGGTGCCGATCTGGTTGACCTTGATCAGGATGGCGTTGGTGGCGCCCATCTCGATGCCCTTCTTCAGACGGACCGGGTTGGTGACGAAGAAGTCGTCGCCGACGATCTGGATCTTGGAACCCAGGGCCTTGGTGAAGGAAACGTATCCGTCCCAGTCGTCCTGGTCCAGGCCGTCCTCGATCGAGTAGATCGGGTACTTCTTGACCCACTCGGTGTACTTGGCGACCATCTCGGCGGTGGTGAACAGCTTGTCCGGGTTGGACTTCCAGAACTTGTAGCCTTCCTTGTTGCCTTCGTCGAAGA
>JBDKGV010000050.1:0-17709 GCA_039798005.1 Fibrobacterota bacterium | reverse complement strand
CCTTCTCAAGTTCCAGATCGCGGAAGGCACGGCCGTGCTCGTTTCCGGAGGTGGGCAATGCATCCAAGTACTTGGCGCTGGCAAGCTTGACGGTCTTGAGGCAGGTCTCGGCACTGGTTCCACCGATCACAAACGCGATGTGGTACGGAGGGCAAGCCGCCGTGCCAAGCGTCTTCATCTTCTCGACCAGGAACTTCTTGAGACTGGTCGGGTTGAGGAGCGCCTTGGTCTCCTGGAAGAGATAGGACTTGTTGGCCGAGCCACCGCCCTTGGCCACGAACAGGAACTTGTAGTACATCCCCTCGGTGGCATACAGGTCGATCTGGGCGGGCAGGTTCGTGCCCGTATTGATCTCCTTGTACATGTCCAGCGCCACGGTCTGGGAGTAGCGCAGATTCTCCTGGGTGTAGGTGCCGTAGACGCCCTTGGAGAGCCACTCCTCGTCGTTCGTGCCGGTCCAGACCTGCTGGCCCTTCTTGCCCATGACAATGGCGGTGCCGGTGTCCTGACAAACGGGAAGCTTGCCTTCGGCGGCGACCTGGGCGTTGCGCAGCATCGCAAGCGCGACACCCTTGTCGTTGGGAGAGGCGTCCTTGTCGGTAAGGATCTTGGCCACGGACTCGTTGTGTTCAGCACGCAGGAAAAAGCCGATCTCGCGAGTGCAAGTGCGGGCCACCAGCTCCAAGGTCTCAGGGGTCACCTTGAGGATCGGCTTGCCGTCGAACTCCGAGACGGAAACCCCTTCGGTGGTCAGCAGGCGGTACTTGGTGGTGTCCTCTCCCAGCGGGAACGGATCCTGATAGACAAATTCGGGCGTGGCCATTGACTGATCTCCCAAAGCGTGAGTGTGACGAATGCCAAAAAAATAGAACCTTTGATCGGCTTTCCAGGAATGCTTGATGACTTCGCGGAACAAACTTTGGCGCACAGCCATTCATGAAAAACGTCAAAATCCGTCCGCACTTCAAACTGGACAATTTGACGGATCAGGACTTCCTTCATCAGGAAAAAGGGGAAATGACTAAATTGGACGCATGAGCTGTCAGATCCAAGTGATCAAGAAGCAAGGTGTCGTCCTGATCCAGTTGGTCGGGGATTCCTTTTGCATCCAGACCGTCCAAGAGATGCGCGCCGCGCTTCAGCCCTTGATCGACACGCCGCCTGAATCCCCCATCGCGATCTGCACCGATGGGCTTGCCCTGCTGGGATCCTCCTGCCTTTCCGGCATCATCGAAACCGCCTTCCAATTGAGAAAGCGCGGGGTGACGATCTTCATCGCCGAAGCGCGCCCCTGCGTTTTGGATGTCTTCGAGATCGCAAGCCTCCACGCCATCCTTCCGATCCACGACACCGTGGAAGATGGTCTCGATGCCTTGCGCGCCGCTTCAGACTGAATCATGAAAGCAAAAGGCACCCTTTTTGAGGGTGCCTTGATCACGAAGCCGCATCGGCGGAATTCAGTCCTGGCTTTCGACTTCTGACGAAACCCCTGCACTCTTGATCGGCCCGACCTGGAGAGCGGAGGCGATCGTGCTGATCCGTCGCGCACCTTGATAGCGCCTGCGGTACCAAGCCTCATCCATGCGGGAATAGGTGATCCCGCTGCTCAACGCGGAGTGGACGAATACGCCACTGTCGACGTACATCCCGACATGCCCGATCCGACGGGTATTGTCCGAAAAGAACACCAGATCGCCAGGCTGCAGTTCGCTGGGCTGGATCGGATCGCCAAGCAGAAAATAGTCCTGCGACGACCTTCCCGAAAGACTCACACCGAAATCGCCCAGCAATGCGCGAACAAAGCCGGAACAATCGTAGCCGGTCACGCCGCGCTTGCGCCCCTTGTACGGAATGCCAAGGTAGGGCTGCGCAGCCTGCCTCAAACGTCCCACCAAGCTCTGATCCTCGGCAAGGCCAAGGCTTGCGAAAAGGTCCGTCGGCACCCTGGAAACCAGACTGTCGGCTTCCGTCACGGTATCTTCCTGGATCGGTGCCGAGACCTGACTGGAAAGCGGCTGCAGTTTCCAACTCTGCGCCTCGGAATAATCGACACGCGGCCGGATCCGTCCAAGCCCGGCAACTTCCGAGGAATACATCCATCCCCGGTTTTCCTGAGGGATCACGGCGACGGGAAGTCGATAGCTGACACCGCTGGAAAGCGACGCGGAGACGCTTGCCTGCTTCTTGCGGGATGTCGTTTTTTGTTTCTTGCGCGCCTGCGAAGGAATCACCATCACAAGGCAAAGCGCCAGAGCAGTCCATGCCCGGCGCATGTCAGTCACCCTGCTCCAGAACATGGCCGACTCGGAACAGCGTGGCTTCACTGAAAGCCGGTCCGATCAACTGCAGACCAACCGGAAGATCGGCAGCCTGACCACAAGGAACCACAAGTCCGGGAAGACCTGCCATGTTCACCGCGACCGTGTCGATGTCCGAGAGGTAGACGGCCAGCGGATCGCTGAACTTCTCGCCGATCTTCCAAGGCGGAGTCGGGGCCACCGGAGTGGCAAGGACGTCGCAATTCTCGAAGGCCTCGGCGAATTCCTTGGCGATCAAGGCGCGCACACGCTGCGCCTTGCTGTAATAGGCATCGTAGTAGCCCGATGACAAGACGAAGGTCCCGATCAGGATGCGGCGCCAGACCTCGGGCCCGAAGAACTCGGTGCGGGTCTTGCCGTAAAGCTCCAGGAGATCCTTGGGATTCTCAGTACGAGACGTGTAGCGGACCCCGTCGAAGCGCGACAGGTTGGAGGAGGCCTCGGCGGTAGCGATCACATAGTAGGCGGAAATCGCATACTTGGTGGATGGCAGGCTCACTTCGACGATCTCGGCGCCCTGCTCCTTGAGCGAGGCGACGCCCGCTTCCAAGGTTGCACGGACTCCAGCGTCCAAGCCTTCTCCCCAATATTCCTTGGGGATGCCGATACGCAATCCTTTGACGCCCTTCTTCAGATCCGTGCGGAAATCATCCATCGGAGCGGGGCTGGAGGTGTTGTCGCGAACATCAAGGCCGGCCATGAGTTCCAGCAGGATCGCCGCATCTTCCACCGAGTTGGCGAACGGACCGACTTGGTCCAGACTCGAGGCGTAGGCCACCAGTCCATACCGTGAGACGCGCCCATAGGTCGGTTTGAGACCCACGACGCCACAGAACGAAGCGGGCTGACGGATCGACCCGCCCGTATCGGAACCAAGCGAGACGGGGACGATGCCCGCAGCGACCGCCGCCGCAGAGCCTCCACTGGAGCCTCCGGGAACGCGATCCGGAGCCCGCGGATTGCGGGTCGGCCCGAAGGAGGAATTCTCCGAGGAGCTGCCCATGGCGAACTCGTCGAGATTGGTCTTGCCAATCACGATCGCACCCGCATCCTCAAGGCGCTCCACGGCCGTGGCCGAATAGGGCGGAACGAAATCCTTGAGGATCTGCGAAGCACAGGTCGTCCGGATGCCCTTGGTGCAAAGATTGTCCTTGATGGCAATCGGGATTCCTTCAAGCACTCGAACCGGAAGACCTTGAGCTCGCCGTTCATCGCTGGCTCGAGCAGCTCTCAAGGCTCCGTCCTCATCCAACGAAAGGAAGATGTTCAGATCAGAGTTGGCCTTGGCGGCGTCGAGTGCTTTGGCGACCAGGTCTTGCGAGGTTGTCGTTCCCGCAGACAAGGCCTCAAGCATCTTTCCGATGGTTGTTCCCTGCAAAGTTCCTCCTTGCCCCTTTTTCAACGGGACCATTTTTCAAGGTAGAGTGCCAAGCCAATGCCTGGCAGACACCCGATGTTCAATTTGATCGCAAAGCCGAGCCTGACCTTGAGTATAAAAAGATCCAGGAGGAAATCGGATTCCGGAGGAAATCCGAACCCCCAGTTGAGGCTCAGGAACTGCGTGAAAAAGTAATGAAGGGTGTTTTCCTTGCCGACATGGAACAGTTCGCCCAGATGAGCGGCCGCCACACCAAGCACTTCTCCGATGAATCCGCCCAGGAAGAGTCCCAAGGCGAAGAAAGCGAAGAAGCGCAGTGTGCTGGAACCCTTCATTTGCGCTTCGATCCAGCCCCGGTATCCACCGGAGCCGAGACCTTGGCGGATTCCGGCGCGACGGACTTCACCGGAACGCCACCGATCTTGCGTGGAGTCGCCACCGCAGCGGGCTTGGCAGGGGCCGGCACGGCCTTGACATCCGCAGCCATTTTCACGGGGGCCACGGCTTGAGCGGGCACATCCTTTGCCACCGGCTTGGTCTCAACCTTCGGTGCCGTCTTCGGTGCGGAATCGACGGGAGCCTTCTTCGAGGAGTCGACGACGATCGCCGAGTCATCGAACTTCGGCATCAGAGCACCGCCCGATTCGATGTTGCGAATCATCCAGTCCGCGTCCTTGGCCAGCTCGCAGCTCGGGTAGTTCACCAGAACCTTGCGATATTCCGCCAAGGCAAGCTTTTCCTTCTTCAGGTATTCGCTGTAGGTGAAGGCGATCATGAACTGGGCCTTGTAGGCCTCAGGACTGCCGGGGCGAAGCATCAGCAGCTTGCGGTAGGCTTCCAACGACGCCGGGTAGTTCTGCTTTTCGCCCTGCAACTGGCCCATCTGGAAGAGCGACTTGTCGAACAGGGTGTCGCCCTTCGGATATTCCAATTCAATGCGACGATAGAGCGCCTCGGCGGCTTCCAAGTCACGACGATCGTAGGCGACGCGTGCCGAATCGAACATTTCGGAAAGCGTGCGGTACACCTGGGGCTTCGGGGCAAGCTCAAGAGCCTTGTAGCCGTAGCGCGCCTTGAGGACCGAGTCCAGGCGTGCGCGTCCCAACTGGTCCAGATCCTGACGCGATTCGCGGAAGATCCGGCCAGAAACCGCCTCGAAGGAAGGCAGCACCGAGTCCTGCATCCAAGCGTCCGGACGGAGCAGATAGCGTTCCTTGAGGAATCCATTGGGCATTACGCCAAGGCGTGCGGCATCGCGATTGACACCGGCACCGGAATCCTCGATCTGCCCGGTCGGGAACAGGGATTTTCCGTTTTTCCAAGAAGACGAAAGTACGGAATCCTTCTGGAGGAACGATGCGGCATCCTTGGTCTGGCGCCATGCCTGGGACCAGTACACCGACTCGTTGTCGCGCAGAACGCTCTGGACTGCAGGACGCGCCAACAGACCCGCCTCGGCACTGGCACGTGCGGAAACCTTCCAGCGAACCATGAAATCCAGGACGCGTTCGAAGGGGAACTGCCGCTTCATGTGAGCAGGCACTTCCTCAGCCACGAAATCGACATCCGCCTTGGTGAAAAGAACGCCACGATCCCATCGGGCCACGATGGCTGCCGAGGGCGGGGTCCAGACGTTTTCGATCACGAACTGACTGCGCACATCTTCGATGACCTGGTCGAAGGGGCGAATCGTCGCGGTATCACGCTTCTCGTACCAGAACGCGTACCACAGGCTGTCACCGCGCACCAAGCCAACGACACCGGGCTTGGCCGTATCAAGAGCCGCGAAAAGGTCCGGAATCAATCCCAGCCCGTAAGGAAGGGCAAAATTGCGCTTGACGCGACCCAGCTCACCCTTGGGGGCATTGGGCATTCCGACGGGGAAGCGGGAGGAGAGCGCCTGGAAAGCATCCTTGCTTGCCAACTTCTTCTTGCCCAGGACGGCGGTCCTAAGCGCCGCGCTGTCCTTGGAACCCAGGGCGGAAAGCATGTACAGGGGAGCACCCGTCCAGCGATCCCGGTTCTTGCGATAAAACGCCTCAAGGCTGTCCTTGGGAACTGCAGGGCGCTCAACCTTGGGGATTTCCACCTTGTAGCTCGAACGCAGGCGTTCGTGCAAACCGGACATTTCCTGCTGCGAACGCTGATTCAGGACCAATGCCTCGATGCGGGTGCGCGAGCTGTCCAACGGAGTGATCGTCGAGTCGGGACGACGGAACAGTCCGATGTTGGCCTTTTGGACGGAATCGTACTTGACTGCGCTCAACACGAGTTTGCGTGCCATCCGGATTCGCACGGAATCACGCGACACCTTGGCAAAGGACGTGTCCCGGGCAATCAAGGAATCAAGGAATCGATCGGTGTATCCGAATTGAGCCTGAGCAATCTCCTGGGCGTAGCGGTCGGTCAAGATTCGCTCCCGGATGGAGCTCCAACGGCGCAACCGAACGGAGTCCCGGGTCAAGCCGGCATCTTGGGCAGCCTGCGATTCCAGCGAATAGCGGACAAACTCATCCCAGAAAGCGATCGTCTGGGTTCCATTGCCGCGCGATGGAACACCGGCCTGGCGCGCCGCGTTGTCAAATCGAGCCAAGGTCAGGGTGTCACGACCGGAAAGTGCCAGCACATCGGCGGGAAGTGTCGAGGCGCTTTGAGCCGGGGGCAGGGGCCCGGGCTTGGCGCCGCATCCGGCAAGAGAAAGGACGACAGCACCGGCAAGAACAGTGTTTCGGCCTGTACCAGCAGTTGGTAATCTCATCAACATGGCTCCTGTCATTCGGGAAAACTCAATCTGACGGCTATGGTACCTGAACGTGATCAGGTCAAGGTGGATTGGGCTTCTTCTAGCGAGTCGTGAATCTCAAGCAAGGTGTTGGCTCCGATGATCTCCATGATCTCGTAGACCGACATGTTCACATGCACCAGCCTGAACGCTCCGCCACGATCGCGGAAAATACGGGTGAAATGGAGCAGGATTCCAAGCCCCGTACTGTTCACGTAGCGCAGTTCTTCACAATCGAGAAGAAGGAACAGAATGCCCTCGTCCAGAAGTCCGGTGACTTGGGAGAGCATCAGTTCGACGGCAGAACCATCCAGTTCTCCATCCAGCACAAGAACCCGAGCCTTGGGGGCACCCGGAATTTCCTGGATTTGCAGCTCTAGACTCCGACTCATGTGCATTGGGAAGATAAGACCCTGGCGCGATTTCTTCAGTGGATTTTCAAAACAAGCAAGGTTCTGTCGTCCAAAGGCAGGTTTGGACCGACAAATTCCCCCAGTTCAGTGAACAAGCTTTCAAGCAGTTCCGCAGCGTTCTTGTCCGCATGGCGCGACAAACTGGCTTCCAATCGTTCCAGGCCATACTCGCCTCCCTGAGGATCGCGGGCCTCGGTGACTCCATCCGTATAGAGCACCAGCACATCTCCCGGTGTCAAGAAGAGCTCGTGCTCGGCCCATTCGCCTTTCGAATCCCGGCGCAGGCCCAAGGCCAGTCCACCGGCCTTGATCCTGCGAACCGCACCTTCCATGGCAGACCAGACCAGCAGATGCTCATGCCCGGCTCCGCTCCAGAGAAAGCTCCGACTCGTGGCGTTCCAGCGAAGGCACAGGAAACTCACATAGGTCAGAGGATCCAATTGCGGCCAAAGTCTGGCATTGAGCTGGGCCACCAGCCAAGCGGGGGATGTCTGGGATTGCGAATCAAGCAGCACATGGAGAATGGTCCGGGTGATCAGCATGATCATGCCCGCGGGCAATCCTTTTCCTGCCACATCGCCAACCACGGCAATCATCTGATCATTGCCCAAGGGGATGAAATCGAAGTAATCCCCTCCGACTTCGCGCGCGGCATCCATCCTGGCGGCGACCTGCAAATTGCGCACCTGGATCTTGTCGCCCGGCAAAAGCGAGTTCTGCAGGCGAGAGGCGATCTCGAACTCCCGGACCAACCGGGTCTGCTCCACCATGCGGTTGTAGACCTGATCGTAATGCAAACTGAAGGCGGCTTGTTGAGACAGGAACTCAAGCAGTCCCATCTCCTCCACATCGAGATGCAAGTCGCCCGGCAGGCTCAGGGCCAACAAACCGATGGGACGCCCTTGGGCCCGGATCACCGCGCAGACCAGTCCCGCCACCTTCCATTCTTCCAGAACCAGGGCATCGACCCGCTCGGCCCTGCGGCATTGAAGGACGCGCTCCCCGCTTTCGGCCAGTCGCGACAACAGGAGCTGAGCAAAGATCAACCCCTGAGGATCTTGCGACAGATGCTGCAATCGGCCTTGGGCACCGGCGCAAACAAGCCGCCGGGAAAGCGTGCGCTGTCGTGTGGATTCTTCCCGATAATGAAAGACGGCTCCCCCATCGGCCCGAATCGCCGATTGAGCAAACTCAAGCAAGGTCTGAAGCCGGTCTTCGGACAAGGTGCTTCCTTCCTCCGAAAACTCCGAAGCCAAGGCCTGCACCAGGTTTTTGGGACGCATTTCCTCACGCTGCTGCCGCAAACGCTGCCGTTCCTCTTGACGCAGCGCCCCCCTCACATCCGCCTGAAAGGCCATCAGCAGGGCCAACTCCCCGACCACCTGGATCCAAGGGTGCTCCGCTCCGCCGGCGATGCAGAACGCGGCCGCAGCCACGGGAATTCCCGCCCACAGGGTTCGTGCGAAAAGCGCCGAACTGGCAAGACCGAAGGCCGCAAAGACCGTGGCGGCGCGAGCCCCGTCCTTCCACCCGCTCAACCCCAGGGCAAGCACCAGGAAGCAGGCAAGCAAGGTTCCCCAGCGCAAACGCCTGCGGATCGCACCGGTCGGCTTGAGAAAGGACTCCGCCAAGGTCAGGGACAAGCAAAGCAGTGCCACGTTGCGCAGCATGGTCGCTGAAGGATCGAAGGAACTGTAGATGTTCCCGATCGCCTCCCCGATCGAGAGAGAAAGGACCAGTCCGATCTGCAGGAGCCGGAAGCGATGGCGACGGCGTTCGTAATCCAAGGCGAGAATCGGCAGGGGAAGGCACCAGAAGGCCACCGCAAGCGTCACCCACAATTCATTCCAGTTCAAGGGGATCTCCGGGAAAGGCCGTAGACGAAGGCGATCACCTCGGCAACCGCCTCGTAGAGTTCAGGAGGAATCGCACTGCCGGCCTGCATCTGACAAAGCGCAGCAGCCAACTGGGCATCTTCATGGACCGGCACGGCATGGGCGCGTGCCTCCTCGAGGATTCGCGTCGCAACCAAGCCCCGCCCTGATCCGAGCAAGGTCGGCGCCGCATCCACCCCTTGCCGGAATCGCAAGGCGGCGGCGACCTGATGACGCAGGTTCGAGGGATTGCTCATTGGGGGAAGGACTCCATTCCCATCAATTTAGCCCGATCTCACACCCGGCCGAAGGTTGAATTCCTAGTAATCGTTGAGGGTTTGGGCCCGGACCCCGATCGAAGAGGCCCGGAAGGTCGCACCGTGCCCGGGAATGATCTCGATGGTGTCGGGAAGGGCGCGCAACCGGACAAGGGAGCTTTGCAGAGCCGCATCGGAACCGCCCCAAAGATCGGTTCGCCCGACCCCTCGGGCAAACGCCACATCCCCGCAAAAGAGAAGACTGGGCTCGCAGGCCAAAAAACCGCAGGATCCCGGACTGTGCCCCGGCAAATGCATCACGGCAAGCTTCTGACGCCCGAATTCGATCGATCCGCCTTCCTCGAGCATCAAATCCGGCTCGGGAAGTGAAAAGGGCGGAAGACCGAAATGATTGCACTGCCCTTCCATGCCCTCCCAAAGCGGCAAATCGAGGGGATGCACATACAGATCCGCTTGGGTGAGTTCCTTGAGGAGGGGCACCGCAGCCGCATGGTCGAAATGCGCATGGGTCAACGCAATGCCGCGAATGGCAATGCCGTGCTCCAAGGCGATGTCCATGATTTCTTCCGGCTCTCCGGCCGGGTCGATCAGCACGCCTTCGCGTGTACGGGTACACCACACCAAAGCCGTGTTGGTGCCCAGAAGGCCCGATGGAAAGACAAGATGCTCAAGGCTCATTCAGACATCTCCAGCTTTGGCCCGTTCGGCCCGATCACCACGCGACTGCGCATTTGACACCAATCTCCATTGTTCACATAGGTTCGACCGCTGCGATCCACCAGGAGTGGTCGATGGGTATGCCCATGCACAACGCCCGCAAGATCCCAGCATTCCATCCATCGGAAGGCTTCCACTTCGTACTCCTCGATGTTCGCGGCCGGCCCAGGACTTGCCAATCGAGAGGCGCGCCCTGTCCCCAGCGCAAATCTCATGGCCCAGTCGGGATGCAGCAGGTGCCGCCACGCCCATTGGGACCAAGGGTGCCGAAGAATCCGACGCACGACCCGATCGATCCGATCCGAGGGCGCCATGCCGTCTCCATGCAGAAACAGCCATCGCTTGGAATCGATCTCCAAGCAGAGCCCGTCCTCGAGGACACGCACACCATGCCCTTCCACCACTGGTCCCAGTCCAAAATCGTGATTCCCTCGGACCATCCATACCCGATGCCGCTTCGTCAAACTTTCCAAGCAACTCAAGAGCTTGTGCCCGAGATGAGGCCTGACATGCCCCCATTCATACCAAAACTCGAAAACATCTCCGCCAAGGATGACATCCTCGATGGAATCATCCAAGGATTCGAGCATCGCACACAGAGTCATTTCCCGATCGGGATCTCCCCAACCGGCACCGACATGTGCATCCGACACGAAGATCGCACCGCGACTTGCCAGAACTTCTGTCACGGCAAGGCCGATCCAGCCCGGCCTGTGCATTCCCAACGCCATGACAAGACAGCATAGCATTCCTTTCCGGCGGAAGCGAGGGCGTTTCCAAGAGCAAGCGACCAACCTATCTCAAGTTTTCCGTCAAATCGGCAGATTGTTGAGGGCCGAACAGTCTAATTTCTGCCGGTACCCTCTCATCGAAGGAGCTCTTATGATCAAGACATTGTTCGCAGCCGCAGCCATTTTGGCCTCGGCATCCTATTCGGCCTCATCAGGTCAGTATGCCTTGGGCATCAATCTCGGCGGAGCTTCCAGCAAAGGAAAATCCACAGGGTTCTCCGGCTTGAACTTCCGCGTCGGGCAGGATGAATCCTTGGATATGATCGCGGCTTGGGATCCTGGCACCATCATTATCAACGGCAACTACCTGCACCATGTGGCGCCCGTGTTGCGTCAAATTCCGGTCAAAGCCATCGTCCCTTATGTCGGCATCGGTGTTGGCGTGTGGATGAATGATGTTTCCGGCGCCTGGCTCCAGGTTCCGCTGGGAATCGATTTCCGGTTCAGCGTCCCGGTGGAAGCTGGCCTCTACATCGCCCCTGGAATCGATCTGATTCCGAGCACGAACATGAACATGCACTTCGGAATCGGCGTCCGGTACTGGCTTTGAGTTCCAACATCGAGCGGCAAGGCCGTCTGCTTGAACTGGGATTCGCCTTCGGCCTGATCCCGCTGGTCACAAGTACCATGGATCGCCCACCCCTCATGCTGGGAGGGCGAATCCTCCTTTGGGGGGCACTCTTCACGCTCTTGAGCTTGCAATCGCAGCGTGACGGCGGGGCCTTCAATCGATTCCTGAGAGAAAATCGCACCAAAGGCTGGCTTCCGGGAATTGCCATCCTGCTTGGAGTCGGAAGCCTTCTGCAATTCGGACTGACCCACTTCGGGTTGTGGAATCCACCGGGACGCTTGGGCGAAGCTGGCCCCTTGGCTGGCCTTGCGCTTTTGCTTCTTTTCACCGTGGTGACCGCCATCCCGATGGAGGCTTTGTTGCGCGCCTATCTCCCAAGGCGCTTCCCCGAGTTCAAGCCAGTGCTTCTGGGAATCCTCCTGACTCCATGGCTCTACCTTTGCACATGGAATGTCCGCACCTTGCTGCTGGCCCTGACTGGCGGCATCGTTCTGGCAATCCTCTCGCGATCGCGCGCACCCTTCTGGACTCTCCCTGTAGTTCATGGTCTTGGTGCTTGGCTCATCCTCTGCACCAATACCCCCTGACGTTCGCCCCCGAACAGCATGCATTCAGTCCCCGGGAATTTTTTTTCACCGGGGATTTGCTTTTTCTGGATTTCCAGAATATATTACCGGTAACATGAAACCGGTCAAGAATCCCAAGCCATCCTCAGAATACCAGAAAGCCTTCAGGGACCGCATGTCCCAGCTGGGACTGGTGCGCAAAGATGCTTGGATCCTACCGGCCCATGCTCTTGTCTTGGGCTGCGTCGTCAAGGCGCTCCAACACCCGGATGCCCGCATACACATCGAGGAAGGACAAAAGACGATGGAGCAGAAAATCGTGAATGCGCAGACCCTCTGCGCTGCACTCCAGGAACAATTCAGCACTTCGCCCGTCGAAGTCAGCTTGATCGAAGGCGTCGATCCTGCCGTGCTTTGCACCATGAAAGATCACGGAGATCTTCCCATCATCGTCGGAATTGCAGGCGAAGTCATCATCGCCCAAGCCACGCTCTGGCCAGAAAGCCTGGTGAAGGATCTCACCACGTTCAATCGCGAAGTGATGCTGGCTGAAAAACTCTTCGGCTTGGCAAACATCTCTCTCGAGCAGATGGACAGCGAAGTGTGGTACGTCGCTTACGGAGCCCTGCGCACCCAGTCCACTCCGGAAGACATCGCCTACGAGATCGAATCCTTGGCTGGCAGTGTCCTGGACATTGCCCAAGCCTTCCAAAGCCACCTCAAGCAGTAAAAGGAGTTCATCATGGGTATCATATCGAAGATCT
Source organism: Fibrobacterota bacterium (assembly GCA_039798005.1). Classification (GTDB taxonomy): domain Bacteria; phylum Fibrobacterota; class Fibrobacteria; order UBA5070; family UBA5070; genus JBDKGV01. The sequence goes on along the minus strand of JBDKGV010000050.1, from coordinate 5,257 downwards.
GGACCGCAGTGCGCGGTCACGCCACCGAAGCCGGCCAGACCGTGGTCGACGCCAATGCCCTCACCATCCTGGATCAGGAAATGCGTGACGCCGACAACGAGATCCGCAAGTCCAAGGACAGCCTCGCGCAGGTCATGGCCAAGCGCAAGGTCTCCAGCGACAATCTGGTGAGCAAGAAGGCCAAGCTTGCCGAATACATCGGCTATGTCGAAGCGGCGCTGGCCAAGGGTGACGAAGCCCTCGCCACCGAGATCGCCGGCAAGATCGCCGAGCACGAGGCCCAAGTCGCCACCGACGAAGGCCTGATCGCCGAGTACGACTCCAGCATCGCAAGCATCCGCAAGGCCATCACCGAGGCCGAGGATCGCCTCAAGCGCATGAAGGTCAAGGTCGACGTGGTCAAGGCTCGCGAACATGTGATCCGCGCCTCCCAGGTTGCGGCTTCGGCCAACGCCGGGGCCAACTCCAAGGTCGCCGGGGCTCTCGAAAGCTTGGAGCGCCTGCAATCCTCGCAGGCCGAGCGGCAGGCTCGCATCGAGTCGGCCAATGAGATCGCCAAGGACGGAACCGACGTCGGACTTGAGGAGAAGCTGAAGGCCGCCGGAATCAAGCCCGGAGGCGCCAGCGCCCAGGATGTGCTGGCGCGCTTTCGCAAACCCGGAGCGTGATCATCTTGAGTTAGAATTGAAGGGCCGGAGGATTGCTTCCGGCCCTTTTCCTTGAAGGAGACCTACCCGCATGTTCGATCGACTCTTCGGCAAGAAACCCCAAGATCCCCCCGCCTCTCGCCATGGCGTACTGCCCTCCCCTCTGGGGCTGCGACTGGGTGCCGCCTTGAGGCTGGACTCGATCCTTTCCAAGGTTCTGGGCGATGGCCGCTTCATTCTGGAGCTGCCCGAACCCGGCACCCCGATGCTCGTCGCCGCCCAAGGTCTCATCGATCTTGGCGAGGGCGTCAAACTCCACCGGTTCTATCTGGACGATGATTGGTGGCTGCAGGTGAAAGTCTCCGGAAGCGCAGGCGTGGAAGGCGAGAACTACGACGAGATCCTGCTGTTCGGATTCGGCGATGTCGTGAATCCCTCGACCCAGGCCCAGTTCGAGGACATCGCCGCCACGATCGGCCTTCCCAAATACGAGTATGCCGAGAAAACCTTCCTGCGCCAATGGGGAGTGGGCAATGCCGCATCGGCGACCACCGACTATTCCGAGCGCGTCTACCCGAAGGACGACGGCTCCTATGAGACCCGGCATCAGGATATGCTGTATGCGCGAGAAGTCACTGGGACAACCCGCGAAGAATTGCTACTGATTTCGGTGGAAACGGATGAAACCGATTCCGTCTCGGTCGTACACTCGGTCGGAATGCGCTTGGAGCGCACCGATCTTGAAATCACCTGAACCCGTAGAGTCACCCGCATGGACATCTTTCTTGAACTGATCAAGCCTCTGCCTCACTTCTTGGCCTATCTCGGAACGGCACTGGGTTTGACCACGCTTTTTTCCATTCTCTATACGGCCATCACACCGCATTCCGAATGGACGCTCCTGCGCCAAGGCAACATCTCGGCAAGCCTTGCCTTTGGAGGAAGCCTGCTTGGCTTCGTGCTTCCGCTGGCCTCCGCGATCTCCCATTCGGTCTCCTTGGTCGATTGCGTGGTTTGGGGAATCGTCGCGCTTTTCGTCCAGCTGGGCGCATTCTTCGGACTTCGTCTGGTCCTGCGCAATCTGCCCCAGGACATCGAAGCCGACAAGCGTGGCGTAGGGCTCTTTGCCGCCCTGTTCTTCCTCTCCATCGGCGTGCTCAATGCCGCCTGCATGACGTGGTAAGCCGATGAAGCGCAGCCGCAAACTCAAGCTCACCCTGATGAGTGCCGCACCGCTTGCCCTGAGCGCTTGCGGAGGCAGTCGCAGTCCCGAAAACCTCGTGTACGAGACGCTCGGTGATTGCTACAGCGATACGCGCGTCACGCGGATCACTTGCAACGAGGCCTACAACCGCGCGATCTCCGAGCACGCGCGCACCGCACCTCGCTTCATGACGCTCGATGCCTGTCAGTTGAAGTTCGGCCCGGGAAAATGCGATCAAAGCATCAACGGCGGGACCACCAGCTACTCGCCGCGCATGTCGGGGTTCATGGTGGGGCGCTACACCCCCGCCGCGCGAAACTGGTACGGCAGCTCCTACGGTCCCAGCACCATCATCACCGGTGGCACTTGGACGCCTCGTCCGCTTTACCGCACCTCAAGCGACTGGAACTCCGGCTCCTGGAGCACCGGTGACGGCAACAGTTGGAGCGGCAGCAAGCAAGCCTCCAAAGGGACCATTTCCACGTCGTCGCTCAATCGCGGCGGGTTCGGTGGCACCTCATCGGCCCGTGGCGGCTGGGGCGGATGAGAAGGCGCCCTTGCACGCCTCGACATGATTGGAAGGAAACCGCACGCAAGTGCGGTTTCCGTTTTCACACCATCGAAGGCGATCTTTACTGGGATGAAAGCGCGTGCTACCAATTCACGCTCAGGGAAATCGAGCAGGATATCGAGGATCCCACCTTGGAGCTGCACGGGATGTGCTTGGATCTCGTGGACGAGGCCTGCCATTCCCAGGAGTTGATGGAACGCCTTGCCATCCCTGTCCCCCACCGCGATCTGGTGCGCGACTCGTGGCTCGCTCGAGAGCCACATCTGTATGGCCGGATGGATTTTTCCTACGACGGATCCGGCCCCGCCAAATTGTACGAGCTCAACTACGACACTCCGACGGCGCTTTACGAATCGGCCTTCTTCCAGTGGATGTGGCTCGAGGAGATGGTCGGTCGACGCGAACTGCCTGCACACACCGACCAGTACAATCGGCTGCAAGAAGACCTCATCGAGGTCTTTGCCCACTTGCGGGAAAAGCTCGGCTGGCAAGATGCCCCCGAGTCCCCCGCCTTCGTGTTCAGTGCCGTCGATGAATCCGAGGAAGACCGGGGAACCGTACAATATCTGCAAGATCTGGCAAGCCAAGCAGGGTTCCGGACCCGGTACCTCCCTTTGGATCAGATCGGCATCGATGTTCAAGGGCGCTTCACCGACTTGGACGAGGAAGTGATCCAAGCCTGCTTCAAGCTCTACCCTTGGGAAGACATTTTCACCGACGAGTACGCGAAGTTCCTTGCAAAGTCGCCGACTCTGATGATTGAACCACCATGGAAAGCCATCCTGTCCAACAAGGGTATTTTGCCCCTGTTGTGGGAACGCCACCGGGGTCATCCGAATCTGCTGCCCACCTACTTCGATCCGGAGCCCCAAGCCGCCCTCAAGTCCGGTTGGGTGCGCAAGCCGTTCTTCTCCAGGGAAGGTGCGAACATCCAGCTTTCAATGCCTTCGGGCCGGGAAATGGCCGTTGCCGGTCCCTACGAAGGCGGTCCATGCATCCTTCAGGAATATCACCCGCTCCCGTCCTTCGACGGACGGTACGCCGTGATCGGAAGTTGGATGATCGCCGACCGACCCAGTGGTTTGGGCGTGCGCGAGGACGATACGCTGGTCACGCGCGACACATCGAGATTCGTGCCCCATGTGATCCTCTGACAGGTCTTCGGGGGCGTGTCTTCATATCTTTCCGAAGGCATTTCCAATTTTCCCGGAGGCAGCATGTCGCACGATCCACAGCCAACCGACCGCAAGTACGCAGCCACCCATGAATGGTTCAAGGTGGTGGACGATTCGATCCTGATCGGCATCACCGACCACGCCCAATGCGAACTGGGCGACATCGTGTTCGTGGAGCTCCCGGACGTCGGCAAGAAGCTGGAGGCCGGTCAGAGCGCAGCCGTCATCGAGGCGGTGAAGACCGTTGCGGATGTCTACACTCCCGTGGCTGGCGAAGTGATCGCCGTGAACACCGCCTTGGGCGAAGACGCAGGAAGCGTAAACCGTACCCCTTGGGACAGTTGGATCCTGAAACTGCGCATCGAAGGAACTCTACCTTCCGATCTGCTGGACGCCGAAGGCTACCAAGCGCACATCGGATGAACCGCTTCATCCCAAGAACCGCAGGCGAGGAACAGGCCATCCTGGACTCGATGGGAGTCCAAGATTTCGAACGTCTGGTCGAGGCCATCCCGGAATCGTTGCGTCTGCGCCGCCCTCTGGACGTGCCGGCGTCCCGGTCCGAACTGGGTCTCTCCCGGGATCTTGAACGGCTGGCCTCGCAAAACAAGGCGGGCTCCCGAGTCACCAGCTTTCTGGGCATGGGGTGGTACCGGCACTACCAGCCTGCGGCCATCGACACCATCGTTTCGCGTTCGGAATTCACCACGGCCTACACGCCGTACCAGCCGGAAGCATCCCAAGGATCGCTTCAGCAGATCTTCGAATACCAGACCATGCTGTGCGAGCTCCTTGGCACTGAGATCTCCAACGCATCGCTTTATGACGGCGCCAACGCCTTGGTGGAAAGCCTTGCCATGGCAAGCAGCATCGCCAAGGGCGCGAAGCACTTCCTGCTTTCCGATGCGATCCATCCGATGTGGATGGATGTCGCCCGGACGAACGCCCAGGCGCACGGCTGGCACTTCCACTTCATCCAAGCCGATCCCGTCACAGGCGGGATCGACCGGTCGGTTTTGACGGAATCCGTCAATCGAGCCTCGACGATCGCCAAGGAATCCGGGGATCGCCTTGCCGCGCTTGTGATCCAGACCCCCAACGCCTTCGGAGTCATCGAGGTCTTGGACGGATTGCGCGCGCTCTGCGACACGCATCAGGTCGCCCTGGTCGTCGGGCAGGACCCTCTGGCCGCAAGCATCGTGGAACCCGCCGGCAGTCACGGAGCCGACATCGTCTTCGGTGAGGCCTTGGGCCTTGGGATCGCAACATCCTTCGGCGGACCTTCCTTGGGATTCCTCACGACCCAGAAGAAGCATCTGCGGCAGATGCCAGGCCGCGTGGTCGGGCGAACCCTGGACTCCCAAGGCAGGCGCGCCTACTGCCTGACGGCCCAGACCCGGGAGCAGCACATCCGCCGCGAGAAGGCCACATCCAACATCTGCTCCAACCAAGGCCTGATGACGGTGGCGGCCACGCTCTACCTCGCCCTCCACGGACCTGTCGGACTGGCCGAGGTCGCCGAACAGTGCCTTGAGAGGTTGGCGTATCTGCGAGGCGAATTCCAAGCCATCGGAATCTCCCCGTTGCACTGCGGTCCCGTGTTCCAGGAGCAAGCCTTTCTCCTTCCGGAAGGCATCCGGATCCGACTGGATGCCATGGC
>JBDKGV010000049.1:0-17879 GCA_039798005.1 Fibrobacterota bacterium | reverse complement strand
ATGATCATGGGGGACCCTTTCAAGCGATGATCGTAGATCCTTCATCCTATCATTCTTGCCACAGGGCTGCAACCTGAACAATTCGACACCCCGCCCGTCAATGCCCCCTCTTCATGCATCTTTCCCCGGACATGCCTGAATCCGAATCACTGCACCGGCTTCGCAAAACGCTTGCAGGTCTTGGCAACCCGACTCGCGGGGCCTTGGCCGAGCGCTTCTTCAAGACGGGACCGGGCCAATACGCCGAAGGCGACCGGTTTCTGGGAATTCCCGTGCCCGAACTGCGCCGGCTCGTGCGCGAGCATCGCTCCATCCCTCCCGAAGAGGCGTCATTGCTGGTGCGATCGCCTTGGAACGAGGAGAGGCTGTGCGGACTCCTGCTTTGGATGGAGGCATGGAAGGCCGCCAAGGCCAAGGGCCTGCCTGAGCTGGAATCCCGGGACAGGAAACGTCAAATCAAGACGTTGCTCCTGGAGCACAAGTCCCGCCTGAACAACTGGAACCTCGTCGACACCGCCGTCCCCACCCTGCTCGGGGAATGGCTCCTGGAATTCCCCGATCCTTCGCTTCTGGAGAACCTTGCCGCATCGAAGAGCCTGTGGGACCGGCGCATCGCGGTGCTGGCCACCTTCGCCTTCATCCGCGCCGACCGCTTCGAGGAATGCTTCCGGCTTTGCGAAGCCTTGCTTGACGACCCCGAGGACCTGATGCACAAGGCGTGCGGCTGGATGTTGCGCGAGGCGGGCAAGCGCGACATCGCGGCACTGCGACAATTCCTGTCAAATCATGCCTCAAGGATGCCGCGCACCATGTTGCGTTACGCGATCGAGAAGATGACCCCGCAGGAGCGCGCCCGATGGATGGGCGCATGACCCGCTCCCGACGCATCGCCCGGTTCCTGCTTGGCCTGCACCTGGCCGCAGGCCCTGTCGTCGGCGTCTTTGGAAGCGCGGCCATCGCGGGAAGTCTGGTGACGGGACACGCACCCTCGCTCGGGATCTTCTTCCTGGCGGCTCTTCCCGGTCTTGCCCTTGGCATCGTGCCGTCCAACACCACGATGCTTGCCGCCGGAGCCGCTTTCGGATGGAAGGCATCCCCGTTCGTCTTCCTCACGCTTCTTCTCGCCTCGCTTCCGGGATTTCTGCTGGTGCGGAAATTCTTCCGGGCCGAGGTGCGAGAGCGCATCTCACGCCACGCGAAGGCCCGCGCGATCATGGATGCGCTGGACGCCTGGGAATTCCCCGCCGCCGTGCTCCTGCGCATCGCCCCCGTCTCGACCTTCGCTTGGACCAATGCCATCCTCTCGCTCGGGTCGCTCTCCCTGCCTCGCTTCCTTGCCGCAACGGCGCTGGGGATCGCCCCGCGCATCGCGCTTCTCACCTGGGCGGGCGAGAGCGCCACCGACCTGTGGGGTTCCTTGCGCGAAGGGCGCCTGGACCCTCCCGCCCTGGTGGGTCTGGGCCTTTCGCTTGCCACGCTTGCAGGGGCCGGGTTCCTTGCGGCCCGCCTGCTCAAAGAAGCCCAAAGACCCCCACGACAACCCTGAACTTGAGTATGTTGTCAGCCGGTCCGGAGTCTGGAGCATCCGATTTTTCTCGCAACGGGAGACTTGGTTGTGCACCTGCTGACAGAAGTCCAAGACTTTCTCTTCCACAATTTTCTGAGCTTCGTGTGCTACAGCGCGATCGGCTGGATCCTGGAAGCCACCTACCGCTCGGTCAAGCAAAGGCGCTTCGTCAATGCAGGGTTCCTCCAAGGACCCTTCCTTCCCATCTACGGAATGGGCGCGACCTGCGTGCTTCTCATCGCGCCGTGGCTGCAGCCGTTGGGAATGCTGTGGGAACTCCTGGCCTACGGGGTGATTCTCACCGCCATCGAATACGGCATCGGTGCCGCCAGTGAACGCGCCTTCGGCCTGCAGATGTGGGACTATTCCGACGATCCCTTCAACCTCCATGGCCGCGTGTGCCTGCATTTCTCCATTCTATGGGCAGGGCTTGCCGTGGTCTTCGTGCACTGGATCCATCCCGTCCTCGAATCCGTGCTCCATCGGGCCCCCTCGGCGTTTCTCCATGGTCTCGTTCCGGTGCTTGCCGTGTATTTCGTCCTGGACTTCAGCATCTCCTTGAACCTGCTGCGCGTCTTCGTGAAGCGCCTTTCCATGATCCATCTGCGCCGCATCGATCTGAGCGTGCCCGAGGTCGGGAAGCTCTCCCTATCCTTCCAGCGCCTGCTCGTCGCCTACCCGAACCTGCAGCGACACTTCGATACGGTCCTGGAGATGCGTTCCCGCATCGACGAGAAGCGCTCCGCACTGCAGCTGCGGTTCCTGCGTTTCGTGGAGTCGCGCAGTCCTCGCGAGGAGGAATTCCGCCGCTTCGTCCGGGACATCGCCACCCATCGCGAATTCCTGCGCACCAAGGAATTCCGCCATCACGACAGCTCCATCTTCCGCCACGCCCTGCGTGTCTCCTTCCTGGCCTACCGCATCGGAAAATTCCTGGATCTCGATGCGCGGTCCATGGCTCGCGGCGGTCTGCTCCACGACTTCTTCCTCTACGACTGGCGCAACCACGACCTCCCCGATCTTGCCAAGGACAAGTTCCACGGCCCGGCGCATCCCGCCATCGCCCTGGAGAACGCAAGCAGGCATTTCTCACTGAACCCGGTCGAGCGCGACATCATCGTCAAGCACATGTGGCCCCTGACCTTGATCCCTCCCGTGCACCTCGAATCCATCCTCATCTGCGGCGTGGACAAATATGTCGCCGTGAGGGAATTCCATCTGGCCAGCCGGTCGGCTGCCGTCACCCGACCCGGCGAACTTGCGCCTGCGTTGGCGGCAGAACCATAAAGGACATTTCCCTTGTCTGAATAAACCACCCCGCAGCAGTGCTGCGAGGTATTTCTTTGGCAAGCGCCGGGTCGTTGATGCGAGCTTCGAGGAATCAGACCCGAAGTGATTGAAAAGCGCGGCGATGCCTTCAGTCGGCGCGAACGGTCACGAGATCGGAGACCTGCATTTCCCCGCTGATATTCGATTGCTTCTTGGCGTCGAAAGGCTTCCAGTCGGCGCGATGAACGCCCAACGAGAGCCCTTCCGCATTTGGCCAGGTCTGCTTCGGGGCCAAGGTCAGGTCGCGGCACACCGCCCGCATGACCCACTTGCCGGCACCGCGTCGCTCGACGCCCACATCGCAACCGGGAGCATACCAAGTCTCCACCACCGGTTCGGCCTGAGACTCGAACGGGTATTCCACCGACAGGTTGCGAAACGTGTCACTGCTGCGGTTTTCCACGGCGATGCGCAGACGCAAGGCGGTCTTCTCCCCGGGATCTTCATCTCGCACCCGTGCCACCAACCCCTGTCCATCCCCCACTTCTGAGGACGAGCCGGATGCAGCCACCACGGGAATCGAGGCGTTGGCCTGACTGCGCAAGGCAAAGAACGCCCCCGCCAGCACGACCATTCCGGCAAGCGAACCGCCAGCAAGCCAAAGACCCATGCGCTTTTTCTTGCGACCCGGCTTGGTCTTCAGGCGCACGATTTGGGTCGTCCCCGTCTGCGGGGCATCCATGCGGGCAGCTTGGGGAAAGCCAAGGGTGGTGCGAAGATATTCGGTGGGATCCAAGATCCCCTGCTCGGCAAGCCATGCCCGCAACTGCCGCACGACCTCATCCATCGCGGGGCGCTTCTCGGGATTGCGGCGATGCATCGCCTGCACGATCCCGGCCAGATCCTCCGGGCACTCCGGGGCGTGTTCGGCCAAGGAAGGAGCATCCTGGCTGACGATCTTCCACATCAGCGCATGAGCCTGCTCGGCTTCGAAGGGATGCCTTCCCGTCAAGCAGAAATGCAACACTCCTGCCAAGGCAAAGACATCGGCCTTGCCCGTAAGCGCCTTGCCTTCGACCTGCTCCGGAGCCATGAATTGCGGTGACCCGAGGGCGGTGCCCGTCTGGGTCCGGGAGATCTCATCCTGCAACCGCGCGATGCCGAAATCGGCGACCTTCACGATCCCCTCGCGGGAAAGCAGGAGATTGTCGGGCTTCACGTCGCGGTGGATCACCCCGGCCTCATGGGCTGCGCGCAGACCTTCGGCGGCCTGGACACCCACACAGGCGGTGCAGAGAGCATCGAGCATTCCGCCTTGCTTGGCGATGACCTTCTCCAAGCTTCCGCGATCAAGGAATTCCATCACCAGATATTCGCAGCCATCCTGATTGCCCAGATCGAAGACTTGGATGACATGCGAATTTCCCAGACGCGCCACCGTGGTGGCCTCCTGATGGAAACGACGGATCCAATCGGGGCGCATGGAAAGGCCGGTGCGGATGACCTTGAGGGCAACGCATCGCGCCAAGGCGGGATCCTGGGCAAGGTGCACCTGCGCCATTCCCCCTTCACCAAGGAGACCAAGGATCTTGTAACGGCCGAAGGAGGACTCTGGCATAGGGCGAGTATTTCCTTTTCATGCCCGAAAGTCAATCGGTTTCACCTGGCTGGGCAAAACCGTCACCAATGGGTCTTGGGAGTTACTTCTCCGTCGCCGTCCAGATCCCATCCCACGCTTCCGGCGGATTGGCCTGGAAATGCTGGCACCTTTTCTGGAACACGAGACTTGGGCAGGTCTTGACACCCGGCTCCCCGCGCCACGGTTCAAGCTCCACGCAGGCACCGAAGGCATCCTGGGCCAAGGCGAAGTCTCCCGCCAAGTACAGCGCGCGCGCGCGTCCCCAGCGCTCGATCAGCTCCCGGCGCGCCTGGCTTGCCCGAGCGGTCTCGCACAGCACTTCATGGACGGCCACGGGCTCGGATTTTCCCATCACGCGCACGAGATCCAGTTCCCGGGTCAGGAATTCCTCCCCCGCCTGCCGTACCGTCTCGGCGGCCACCAGAATGTAGACCCCGTACTGCTTGGAACCCGATTCCAGACGAGCCGCCAGATTGACGTTGTCGCCCATCATGGTGTACTGCATCCGGTTGTGGGTTCCCATGTTGCCGATGACCGCAACGCCCGTGTTGAGGCCGATGCGCATGCGCATTCCATGCACCAAGGATGGCCACTTGTCCCCTTCCGAGACCCACTTGGCCCGCAGCCGGGAAAGCTCCCGCTGCATCCGCACCGCAGTGCGCACCGCGCTTGCCGCATGGTCCGGACGGATGCTGGGGGCGCCCCAGAAGGCCACGATCGCATCGCCGATGTACTTGTCGAAGGTTCCCTTCTCGTGCAGGAGGATGTCGGTCATCGAGCCCAGGTATTCGTTGAGGAGGGTGACCAACTGCTCCGGGGTCAGCAGTTCCGAGAAGCTCGAGAACCCTTGGATGTCCGTGAAGAGGGGCGTGATGACATACTCCTTGCCGCCCAGGGTCGGAAGCTCGCCACGCTCGGCCATCTCGTCGATCACCTCCGCCGAGAGGTAGGTCTTGAACGCCGCGTTCAAGTGGCGCTTCTCCCTCTCCTCCAGGAGCCAGCGCACCGCCAGCATGATGATCATGGTGCCCACCGAGGCCATGAACGGCAACTGCATGTCCGTCCAGACCCCGCGATCGAAGGCCCACAGGCTGGCACCGAAACCGAATCCCAAAAGGATGCCGGTTCCGGCGATGGCCCACACCGGCGAGACGAGAGCCGCAAGAAGTCCGGCACCCAAAGCCATGCCAAGGACGAATCCGGAGCGGACCCAACGCGGAGGCTCGCGCAGGAAATCCCCGGATACGATGTTCTGCAGCGCCATGGCCTGCACATTGACGCCGGGGTACCGGTCCTGGAGCGCGATCGACACGAAATCGAAAAGTCCCGCCGCCGAGCTTCCCACGACGAAGGCGCGCCCAGGAATCAGGCTCTCGCTCACCTTCCCTTCCATGACATCCACGAAGCTCACATGGCGAATCCAACCTTGGGACATCTTCTGCATGTCCGTCACGTCTGGCGCCTGGAAATGAAGCAGCATCGCTCCCTGCGCATCCACGGGAATCTGGATCGGTCTCCCGAACGGGAGGGTATCATGCGGTCCCAGGGATTTGAGGCGCTCGGGAGCCAGCCGAACGAGTTCGGTCAGGCTCGACCCGCGCAAGGGAAGCAGGGAGCTGGCCAGCTTGCGGCGCACCGGGTCCCACCAGACGTCGATCCAGGAGGAAAGGAGGATCCGTTTCCCGTTCCCCAAGGTCTCAAGACCAGCGGGAAGGAAATCACCCATGTGCAGGAGGAGGATGTCGCGCTCGCGCTTGGGGATCACCACTTTCGCAAGTTCAGTGCCGCCCGGCCGGTCGTAGCTTGCCAAGGTGAGCGATCCGTCTTGGTCGCGAGTGGCCAGCACCTGCTCGGAAAGGGCGACCGGTGCCCCGAGTGGGATTTCCGCAAGCCATGCGGTGTCCCCGGCGTTGGCAAGCAGGGCCCGGGTCATGGCATCATCCAAGGTATCGGGATGCGCAAGCCGCGTGAGGAATCGCCCGGTCTGGTCCCGCTCCACCCAGACGGTGCGCGTCGGGGAGATCGAGCCTGCGCGATTTTTACGGAGGGAATCGATCGCGTCCCTCTGACTCTGGAGATCTTCAATCATCGCAAGCGTGAGTCCGGGAGCGGAGGAACGCACGGCACCCGAGGAATCCTTCCAGATCCGCACCGGCACGCCCAGATCGAGCACTCCGTCATTGAGCTTGAACTCGTGCTCCTTGCGTCCCAAAAGCAGAAGCGAGGCGCGCAGGCTCGCCGCCGGATAGGCACGGGGCACGGCACTGCCTTCGGGGGCCAGAACCGGCTCGACAAAGCTGGTATCCGGAAAACGCCACAGGGTTTGAATCCGACGGTTGCGCCCGTCGTCATCGGGCGTGGCGTTCACCACACCGAAGGCGGGATGGTTGGCCATCAAGGCGGGAAACACCCCGTCCAGCACATTGAGTCCGCGAAGGCGCGCCAATTGGGCCGGGGGAAGCTCGATGCCTTCCGAGATCGAATGCTGCCAAGAACGCGTGGCCCGAGGGATCCAATCGGAAGGATTGGAGTATTTGAAATGATCCTCAAGCTGGCCCACCACCACGCAGGAAGGGCACTCCCCGAAGGCCCGGGAAAGATCCTGGGAGTGATCGAGCTTGGTGCGAAGCTTCCAGCGGACCAAGGAGTCCCCGGGATATCCAAGTCCCGCCGCCTCGAAGGCCTGCTGAACGACCTTTTCCTGAGCCTTGCCGGAATCCGTCACCTTGAAGAACACATCGTAGGCGATGACCCCCGCTCCCCCTTGGGTCAGCCGGTTCACGACCTCGGCGTGGTGACGGCGATACGATTCCCCGTAGGTCCCCAAGCGCCCCAAGGTCCGTTCGTCGATATCCACCACGGTGACCGGGCTGCCCGGATCGTCAGGGCCCGGGCCACGCAGGAAGAACCACATCTTGTGCCGAAAATCGGTAAGACCGCCTTCCACGCTGGAGAGCTGATTGGTGAAGGTGGAACGCAGCGGGATGTCCAGCAGGAACCATACGGCCAGGGAGGCGGCGCAGGCCCACCCGAGGCGTTTGACGAGCTTGGAATTGTGCTTTGCCATCGAAATCCTTCCCTGATTCTCGCAACCCTGTCGGACGAGGACGCTTGCGCTTGGTTTGAAATGTGCATATCCCATTCCATTGCAAGGAGTTGCAACGAAATCGCGGTGCGAAAAAACCTGCGATTCCTCGCACGCATCGTCCCGCGAATTGCCGGAAATGTGGTACTATATGCAATGTGACCCGGGAAGAACTGGAAAGCTTGCAGGAACAACTGCAGCGAGAAGCAAATGTCGTCGAGTCCATGCTGCGCGATGAGGGAGCATGCCTTGCCCGGTTGCGTCAATCCTTCCTGCACACCGAGTTCATGAGCCTCCTGGGCATGAAGAAGGATCGGATGGAGGAGCTGGCCACCTTGCGCGGATCCATCAAACCCATTGCCGATCGCTGGGTGGTGGAACGCCGGGAATTGGGAGCGACCCATTCCGGGGTCGAGGCCCAACTGGAACGCATCCGCGTCGCCTTCGAACAGCTGAGTCTGGTCGAGGCCGAGCTTGAGCAATTGGCCAGCGACTACCTGCGCAAGCTCAGTCAGAACAACAGCGGCACCATCCAAGACCGCATCGCCCTGTACCGTTCCTGGGGGGGCTAGGGATGGAATTTCCGACCGATCTTCCCGCCCCGGTCTCGAACCTCCTGACCTGGTTCCAGGACAACGTCACGCGCCTGGAAAAAGCCTACTCGGAAATGGGCCGACAAGTCGAGCGCATCAACCGGGAGCTCGATCAGAAGAACGCCGAACTTTCGGCGACGCTGGCCGAACAGAGCCTGATGCGCAACCGGCTTTCGTGCCTTCTCGAAAGCCTCCACGACGGCGTGGTGATGGTGGATGTCCACGAGCGCGTGGTGATGTTCAACGCCCGGGCCGGTACCATCCTCGGGCTGGACCCTGCCGATGTGTTGATGCGCCGCCTTTCGGATGCCTTCCCCCAGTCGGCCTTGCGCGCCCCGCTGCAGAAGACCCTCAAGGACGCCGCCGGCGAAACCCGGCTGGAGATTCGGTGGACCCACGCCGATTCCCGCGAAGTGCCGCTGGGAATGTCCACCGCCTTGGTGCGCGACCCCTCCGGCACCCAGCTCGGAGCCGTCGCGACCTTTTCCGACCTTTCTTCCCTGAAGACCATGGAGCGGGAACTGGTGCAGAGCCGCACCCTTGCTGCACTGGGCGAAATGGCGGCGACCGTTGCCCATGAGATTCGCAATCCCTTGGGCGGCATCGGTGGCTTTGCAGGATTGCTTGCCCGCGACATCCCCACGGACGACCCCCGACATCGCTTGGTCGGGCGCATCCAGGAGGGCGTGAGTTCGCTCAACAAGACGGTGACCAACCTGCTTGCCTACACCCGCCGGATGGAGCTCACCCAAAGCGCCATCGATCTTCCCGAATGGCTGGCCCAACTGGAAGAATGGGCCGTGATGGAAGCCTCCGACCTGAGCGAAGGCCAAGTCATCCTGGAGTGCACCCACGAAGGGCCACCCATTTCCCATCTCGACGGCGAAAAGATTCGCCAAGTGATGATCAACCTCTGCCGCAATGCCCTCCAAGCCATGCCCGAAGGCGGAAATCTCCGGATTTCCTCCGTTCGGGAGAGATTGAGCCTGGAGCTTTGCGTGACCGACACGGGCCTTGGCATCGATGCCGAGAGCCTTGCGAGAATCTTCGATCCCTTCTTCACCACCAAGGAGAACGGAACGGGCCTGGGTCTTGCCATCGTGCGCAAGATCATCGAGTTCCACGGCGGCTCCATCGAAGCCACAAGTGAACTCGGCAAAGGGACCCGCTTCCGGATCCTGCTTCCACAGCAGATGGACTCATGGCAAGAATTCTGATCGTCGACGACGAGCTCCTCATGCGCGAGATGGCCGGCGAAAGCCTGCGTCGTCAAGGCCATGACGTCTTTTTGGGGCGCAACGGCAACGAAGGCCTGGAGCTGCTCAACCGGCACCAGCCCGACCTGATCCTCTCCGACTTCAAGATGCCGCAGATGACCGGTGTGGAATTCCTGCGCCGCGTCCGTGAGACGCACGCCGAAACCCCCTTTATCATCATGACGGCCCACGGCACCGTTTCGGTGGCCGTGGAAGCCATGCGCCTGGGCGCTTGGGACTTCCTGGAGAAGCCGTTCGAGGTGGAGGTGCTGGAACTCACCGTCGCGCGCGCCCTGGAAGCGGCGGGACTGCGCCGCGAGAACAAGCGCCTGAAGCAGGAACTGGGCGAGCGGTACCGCATCGTGGGCGGCTCGGACATCCTGGGCCATCTGCAGCGCCTGATCGACGAGGTCGCCCCCACCCGCACCACCATTCTGATCCAGGGGGAGTCGGGCACGGGCAAGGAGCTCGTGGCCCGCGCCATCCACGGTCGCAGCACCCGCTCCGACAAACCGTTCGTGAAGGTCAATTGCGCAGCCCTCCCGGAAACGCTCTTTGAGAGCGAGCTTTTCGGGCACGAAAAGGGCTCCTTCACCGGTGCCATCAAGAGCCAGCGCGGCAAGTTCGAGCTGGCTGACGGCGGCACCCTGCTGCTTGACGAAGTCACCGAGATGCCCCTTGGACTCCAGGCCAAGCTCCTGCGCGTCCTGCAGGAACGCGAGATCCAGAAGATCGGCTCGGAGGAGGACATCCCGGTGGACGTGCGCCTTGTCTGCACGACCAACCGCGACCTGCACGAGCATGTCGCCGCCGGCAACTTCCGCGAGGACCTCTTCTACCGCCTGAACGTGATCCCCTTCCGCGTGCCTCCGCTGCGTGAACGCCCGGACGACATCACAAGCCTTTCACGACACTTCATCGACCGCTACAACCGCGAGAACGGCTTCGCTGTCGAGGGTCTCACCGACGGGGCGATGAACCGCCTGCACGCCCACAACTGGCCGGGGAACATCCGCGAACTGGAAAACACCATCCAGCGCGCCGTGGTCCTGACCAAGCGGGGCATGGTCCCTCCCGAGAACCTCGGACCGGTGGAAACGCCGATCCTCTCACGACGCATCAACGCGTTGCCGCCCCAAGCGCCTCCCGCGCCTGCGGTCAGCGCTCCGGCAAGCCACCCCGTCCAGGCGCACGGCGCGACAAATCCTGTCACGACCGGCGGTTCACCGTTCCTGGGCCTGACCTTGGATCAGATCGAACGCCAAGCCATCGAAGCCACCTTGGCGGAGCTTGGAGGCAACCGGACCCGGGCCGCGGAGAAGCTGGGAATCTCGATCCGGACCCTGCGCAACAAGCTGCGCGAATACCGCGGCGAAGGGGCCGAGGGGGACGACGATGAATGAGCTTGAACTGAAGGATCATGCCAAGCGTCTCGAAGCGGCCCTGCTCGAAGCCGAATCCCGGCTGGAACGGCAGGAGGAGTTCTTCCAGATGGCCGTTCACGACCTGCGCTCGCCGCTTTCGGCCATCGTGGTCTACTCGGAACTTCTGATGAACCGCGTGCTGGGTGATCTCTCCGACCGTCAAGTGGAGCAGATCGGGACCATCCATCGCAACTGCGTGCAGCTCATCCGGATGGCTGAAGACGTCCTGGCAAGCGCCCAGGTGCGCGCCGGCAAGATCGAGATCGACTTCCGCCCGCTCGATCTCCTGACTCTCTGCCAGGAAGCCGTCGAAGGACTGGCGGGATTGGCCCAGGCCAAGGGCATCACCGTGGACGTGTGCCATCGCGAGATCCCTTACGTCCCCGTGGACCAGGACAAGATCTCCCGCGCCTTCAGCAACATCCTCGGCAACGCGATCAAGTTCAGCCCCGCCGGTGGACGCATCACCGTCGAGCTGGAATGCGACCAGGACGAGGTGACGATTTCCGTCACCGACGAAGGGCCGGGCATCTCTCCGGAGAAGCGCGATTCCATCTTCGCCAAGTTCCAACGGGGCGAACACGGCGGCGAGAAGGGGCACGGCCTGGGATTGACCATCGCCCGCTACTTCATCGACCTGCACGGCGGAAGAATCCTTGTCGACAGCCGGCGCAACCGAGGGTCCACCTTCCTGTTGGCCCTCCCCCGAAAACAACCACCGACCTGATTTCCTCCCCCCGCTGCCGCCTTGATTCCAAACACCCCCCGCATCCCTTCGTTCGCTGCGCTTTGCGACCCGATGCGCGGGCTTTGGCTTTTCCTGGGCGCCTTGAGCGGTTGGCTGTGGTGTGCCGCCCCCCACCCTTGGCACTGGCTGGCCTTGGTTCCCGTACTGACGGGCCTTCCCTTGGCGAGGCGATGGGGATCTCGCGCCGCCATCCTTGCAGGCCTTGCCCTGCAACTGGGCGCGTTCCATCTCTTCTGGCAGGATCCTCCTGCGCTGGTCCAGACCAAAGGGCGATTCTCGGTGATCGTGCTCTCCCGAGGCAGCTCCATGGAAGCACGGATTCTCACCGGAGATTCCACGCTTGCGGGAAAGAAGGTGCGCCTGAGTCCATCGGACCTCGAGGTGGAGACGGGCGACACGCTCTCGCTGCAGGCGATCTTCCTGCCTCCACGACCCGCCTCCAACCCGGGCGGGTTCGACGGTGGACGCTGGATGGCGCAGCGCGGCCTCGCGGGAACCCTGAAAGCCGTCACCGGCGAGCCCATGCTGCGCAAGGCCTGCCCCAAGCGGCCTGAACGCCGCGAACTCTTGACAGAATTCGTCAAATCCACCTTCCACGCCCATCTCCACAAGCCGGCGGCAAGCCTCTGGAGCGCCACGGCCTTGGGGGAGACCTCCGGTCTCCCGCCGGAAGTCTCCCAGGCGTTCCGATCCACCGGCCTCTTCCACCTGCTTGCCGTTTCAGGTTCGCACATGCTCCTGTTGGGCGGCGCCGTCCTTGCGCTCCTTCGTCTGGTGCGCGTTCCGGCACCCATCGCTTGGCCCCTTGCCATGGGAGCCGTCTGGGCCTACACATGGATGCTCGCCTTCCCGCCTGCGGTCCTGCGCGCCAGCATCGCCTTCAGCGCCTTGGCCTTGGCCATGAGTGCCGGCAGACGGCCCGATGCGCGCAACGCATGGTTCTTCACCGCCGCCTGCCTTGTCATCCTCGATCCCAACGCCCCCTTCCATCCGGGTGTCCAACTGTCGTTCGCCGCTGTGGCCGGACTGCTGTGGGTGGCTCCAAACATCGGCTGGCTTCTCCCCCGCCCATGCCGCCAAGGTCGGCTCCACGCCTGGTTCTTCGGTCCGCTCCTGCTGTCCGTCGGAGCCAGCCTGACCACGGCACCGCTGCTGGCTTGGCATTTCCAGACAGTCCCCTGGATCGGGGTCCCTGCGGGCCTTCTTGCAAGCCTCTCGTTCGAGGCCGGTTTCCTTGCATCGCTCCTGGTGCTTGCCATGGCAAGCGTGCATGCTCCGGTTTGGCTCTTCTGGGGATTTGCCCAAGCGGCGAACGGGCTTGCCTGGATCAGCCTGACCTTGGTCCTGGAGTGCGCCCGACGCTTTGACGGCACCGTCGATCTCGCCCGACCTGACGCAGCCGTGCTTGCACTCGCCTTCGCCTTCCCTTTCCTGATCGCCTTGGTCGGAACGCGTTGGCGCCGCACGGCTCTGTGGCTCTTCCCAGTCTGGATCGCAAGCTTGCTGCTTGTCTTGCGAAGCGAACCCAAACAGATGCAGGTCTGGCAGCTCGATGTCGGACAGGGGGATGCCGCCTTGCTTCGCTTCCCGTCCGGCCGCGCATGGCTTGTGGACTGCGGACCGCGCAGCGAATTCTCCGACGCCGGAGCTCGCACGATCCTGCCCGCCTTGCGCACCCTGGGCATCCGGGAACTGGATGCCGTCCTGGTCACCCACACCGACATGGATCATGTCGGAGGGCTGGATACGCTCCTGGGCGCCCTTCCGATCGGACGGATTTTGGTTCCGGTCGCCACCTTGCCCGACACCACGCCCCACTGGATCGAAACCTTGAAACGGGTGCGCGCCAAGGGGATTCCCGTGCAGCGCATCGGCGCCGGACAAATCCTGTCTTATGGCGATGGTCCTCAATGCCGGGTCCTGGCACCCGGGAATCTCCTGGCTCCCGGCACCAATCAGGCAAGCCTCGTGTTCCGGCTGGATCACGGCGGGTCGTCCATGCTGTTCACGGGCGATGCCGACGAATGGAGCGAGGAGCATCAGCTCAAGGACGGCGCCAATCTGGATGTCGACATCCTGAAGGTGGGGCACCACGGCAGCCGGTCGTCCTCGATGGCCGCGTGGCTTGCGAAGGTGCAGCCGGGCCTTGCCGTCCTGTCGGTCGGCGCCACCAACCGCTACGGCCACCCCAACCCGGAGATGCTCGCCCGCCTGGAGCGCTTCGGCAGCGCGACCTGGAACACGGCGCAACAGGGAGGCGTTCACCTGATTTTGGATTCGGCCTCGATCCGGATTGCGCCCGCGGAACCCCGCTGGTGGAAGGGGCCTTGGATCTCCGCCGGACTCAGGCCTCGTCCACGGCAAGCCAACGGGCCATGACCTGCTTCAGCTCCTCGGACCGGATCGGCTTGGTCAGGTAGTCGTCCATTCCTGCATCCAAGCACAGCTCACGGTCACCGCGCATGGCATGAGCCGTCATCGCGATCACGGGGATATGCTGATTGTCGCCCAGGGAATGGTCCGCCCGCAGGCGCTTGGTGGCCTCCAATCCATCCATCTCGGGCATCTGGACATCCATGATCACGGCATCGAATCCCTCTTCGGCAAGCGCCCCCAGCGCCTCGATGCCGTTGCCGGCGATCCGCACCGAGAGTCCCATGCGCCCCAGCAGACGCTCGGCGATCCGTTGATTGGTGAGATTGTCCTCGACCAGAAGGACATGCCCCTCCAACTTGACTTGAGCCGGGCCATGAGTGGACATGGAATACGACGGTTCGTCGACTTCCATCAGGGAAAGCTCGATGCGGAAGGTGGATCCCTTGCCTTCGACGCTTTGGACCGTGATTCCGCCATCCATCAGCTGAGCCAGCCGCTGGGAGATCGACAATCCAAGGCCGGTGCCGCCGAACTTCCGGGTCATCGAGCTGTCCGTCTGGCTGAAGGGACGGAACAAAAGGTCGATGCGATCGGCGGGAATCCCGATTCCGGTGTCGCTCACCTCGATGGCGAGACGCACCTTCGAACCGGCGCGCTCCACGAGATCGGCACGCACATGGACCGAACCCGAAGGCGTGAACTTGATCGCGTTCCCCACCACATTTGTCAAGATTTGTCGGGTGCGCAAAGGATCGCCCCGCAGCCAGCGCGGCGCATCCTGCCCGACCTGCATGTCCAGGGTCAGTCCTCGCGAAGCGGCCATGTGCCCGAAGAGCCCGCGCATGTCCCCGAAGATCTCCACCAGATCAAAGTCGATGGTCTCGAACTGCAGGTGCCCCGCCTCGATCTTGGAAAAGTCCAGGATGTCGTCGATGATGGCAAGCAGGGCCTCGGCGCTGCGAGCCACGGTGCGGGCGCACTCCCGCTGCTCTGGATTCAACGGCGTATCCAGGAGCAGTTCCGACATCCCGATCACCCCGTTCATCGGGGTGCGGATCTCGTGGCTCATGTTCGCAAGAAATTCACTCTTGGCCTTGGCGGCATCGTTGGACTGCTTGAGCGCATCGACCAAGGCCGCTTCCCAGCGCTTGCGTTCCGAGACGTCCTCGACCAGAAGGCCAAGCAACCCCTCCTGAGGGATGAAGGCGGTCAGCTGGATGGTCTTTGCCATCGAGCCGCTCCAGAACTCGGTGGTCTGCGGCTTGCCGGTCGCGATGACCCTCGTGCAGAGATCCAGGTTCTCGGGGGAAACCACGCACCGCCCCTCCTCCCGTCCCCACTTCCCGCATTGGCTGGCCCTTTCGACACCCAGAAGCTGCGCCAAGGAATCATTGAGTTCCAGGAAGCGGAAATCCTTGACGACCCCGTCGGCATCGATGCGCGGCTCCACCAGGCAGAAGCCCGCCGAGACGTTCTCGAAGAGCTGCCGGAACCTCTCCTCGCTCTGGCGGATCCTCGCCATCGCCTCGCGCATCTC
The DNA here is from genome assembly GCA_039798005.1 of Fibrobacterota bacterium. Classification (GTDB taxonomy): domain Bacteria; phylum Fibrobacterota; class Fibrobacteria; order UBA5070; family UBA5070; genus JBDKGV01. The sequence goes on along the minus strand of JBDKGV010000049.1, from coordinate 2,385 downwards.
GGTCACGTTCTGCACCTGGCTGATGACGAACTCCTGCCCGTCCAGCACGATCCGGCTCGAATGGACCTGCAGCCAATGCACTCCACCCGTGCGGCCGCAAAAGCGGGCATCCGTCACGCAATGGCCGTCGCGATGCACCTCGTCCAGATGCTGCCGACGCATGGACGGGTCCTCCCAGATCCCGATCTGCTCGGTGGATTTCCCCAGGATCTCCTCGCGCGTCCAGCCCAGCAGCTCGTCGATGGATCGATTCACATCAACCACGATGCCCGATCCGTATTCGATCAGAAGGACCGCAAGCGGCGAACCGTGGAACATGGCTTCGAAGCGCGCCCGCTCATGCGATGCCTTCTTTTGCGCTTCCTGAGCAAGCAAGGCGACACCCATCACACGCACCAGATGCCTCTCTTGGAACAGCTCCAGCACGAGAACCATCGTTGCCGTCCCGAGCACGATGCACAAGGCCCACAGACGCAAAAGCATCTGCGTCCGGGGTGCATCGACCAGCACGAAGCTCCATCCCGGAAGCGAGGTGGCCACCCGCGCGAGCAGGGAATTCCCCTGACTGGTCGGCAACACATCCCCGTCCCGAGGTTCGCAGGAAAGCAACGGACCTCCCGACGGAGCCGGATACTGCTGCGCTGCGACCGCGGCTTCAAGGCGTCCCGCAGGGCCGGGCCACAGGCGATGCAGGAAGGCGGTCGAGTCCAAGGCCGACAGGATCACGCCTTCCGGCGACACCAGAAAGAAGCGCCCTTGCTCCACGCCTGCCGTGGAATCGAAGAAGGCCCACGACTGCAACGACTGCCGAATCGCAACGACGGCTCGGCGCCCCCCTCGCTGGACCGGAGCCGCACAGTAGAGCGCCCCGCGTTGGATCGACATTCCCACCGCAAGGTAGCTGGAGGCCCGCCCCAGGATGGCCTCCCGGAAATAGGGACGATGCCCGTAATCACCACCCACCAGAGCCTTCCGTCCCGAGGAATCGGCTTGGAGAGCCACGCCCCGGCGATCCATCACGTAGGCATGCCCTTCGGGAATCATTCCGGCATACCGGTCCAGGCACGAATCCAGCCCCTTTTGCGAACCCGACATTCCCGGTGACGATGCAAGCGATGCGACGATTCTCGTGTTCGTCGCCTTGACGGTCTCGAACTTCTGCGCCGCGGCCTCCAGGCGTCGATGCATCTGGGCAAGGTCGGACCTTTGCCCCACATCCCCCAACATCTCGACGATGCCACCGCCCCCGAAAAAGACCATGGCAAGGATTCCCAGCGTCGCCCAAGGCAGGCGTTGACGGACCGGACCAAGGACCTTGGCGTTGCGCCACCGGACCAGGAGCACAAGAGCGCAACCGGCAAGCCAAAGGCAGGCCAATCCCGGCAAGGTTCCCCAAAATTCCAAGGGTACGTACCACGCGGGTGTCTCGGGAAGATGCATGCGTTTCCTGGTGGGATGGATAGGAGGACGAAGTCCCGTTCAGAATAGCATTTCGAACTTCCTCATGGAAGTACCGGTTGCAATTCTACCAGCGCCCCCAGACCTTGCCACCCTCCTGGACCAGTCGCCTCCAGAGCAGACCCAAGTACAGGCAGTCGAACAGGAAGATCAGCACGAAGAGAGTGTTGAGCAGGATCGTGTCCGGGTATTTGAAGTGGAAGAGGATGGACGGCAACACCGTGCCGATCAGCTTGAAAAGGGCGATCCAGAGCGATTGACCGGCGCTGGAACCGCGATGGATCAGGAAGGTCACGAACAGGATCGACATCATCAGGTTCTGCCCGAAGGCCGCATACATTCCATGCATGTCCTGGAACTCCAGCGTGACGGCCGCGACCAACAGGGTCCCCATCGCAACCCACCCGACGACCATCCAAGGGAAGATCGATTTCACCCACGGATCGTGCTGGGAGGATCGGCCATAGAGGAAGGTCTGCACAAGGATGGCCATGTCAAAGAGGAACCAGACGCGGTTGACCTCCAGTTGCGGCGACGCATGCGGGAAGACGAACGAAAAGATGAACTCCCAACCCAAGTTCGCGCCCAAGGCGGCCAAGGGCATCCCGTAGGTCCGGTCCTTCCAGCCACGGTACAGGACAAGCAGATAGACCAAGGTCCAGAACAGGCCCGACCCGATCTTGAAGATCAGGACCGTTTGAGGATCAAGGGTCACGGAAAGGACCTCTCACGCACGGCGGCGGCGTAATCTCCCAGCGCTTGGACGGTGGCATTGCGAAGTTCGGCAAACGCGCGCGCACAGGGAGGGCGACGGGACGAAAGGCCAAGCATGTCGTGCAGCACCAGGACTTGCCCGGAGCAGTCCTTGCCAGCACCGATTCCAATCGTCGGAATCCGCAGGGCTTGGGTGATGGCCAAGGCGAGATC
>JBDKGV010000048.1:0-17920 GCA_039798005.1 Fibrobacterota bacterium | reverse complement strand
AGCATCACAATGCGTGCAGGCTTGCGCTTCATGGCAATGGCAAAAGCCTCACCAGCGGCAATTTTCAACCGTTCTTCCGCATCATGGCCGGGCTTTGGACCAACCCCAAGCACCCATGCACGAGCACCGTCACTTCCCAATCCCACCCATTCTCCGCCATCGATTCGACGGTCTTTTTGAGCCAGAAGGGAAGCCGCAATACTTTCTCGCAAAAGCGCATATCGATCACCAAGCAATTCGCCAGACGGACATCCATCCTGACCAAGTACAAGGAGAACGTCTTCCGGGTTGGGTTCGAAGGCTTCGTTGGAAATCCATTGCCAGTTGAGCATGGCCGAAAATATAGGCCTGCAACATCGATCATTCTGCTTTCTTTTGTGGCAACTCCAGCCCTGGCATAATTCCGGGCCCACGAGGCCTATCTTGATGGCACGAAATTCGCGTTAACTATTGTCACGATTTGTATTCCATACTCGATCAGCAACCGAGGGCACCACCGCCATGACCAAAGATTTCTTCGAGCATCAGACCAGGACACTGAACGCGATCTACGAGATCAGCCGCGTCTTGGGATCGAGCCTTGACATTTCCACCGTAGCTCGTCGTTGCCTCCGTGCCCTGTCTGACAACCTTGACTTGGAGCGCGCCACGCTTTGCATGCCCGACGCCTCTCGCGTGAATTTGCGGGCGGTCGCATCCCATGGCTTGAGCAGCGAGGAAATCCGCAGGGCGGTTTACGTCGTTGGCAAAGGCGTGGTCGGAAAAGTCTACTCCACAGGCATTTCCGCACTGATCACGGACACCGCCTCGGAATCCGAATTCGATTTCATCAATGGCGCCCGCCCCACCGATCCATCGGAACCGCGCATCTTCATTGCGGTTCCGGTGACTCTTGACCGTCGCTGCGCGGGCGTGCTGTGCGCCGATCGCCTTCCCGGTTCGGCGACCATGGTCGATGAGGACTTGAAGGTCATGCGCATCATCGCATCGCTGCTGGCCCAGACCATTCAGATCTCGGAACTGATCCTCAGCGAAAAAGAGGAGCTCGAACGCAGGAATCGAGAGCTTCAAGAAGCCTTGGCCGACCGGTTCCAACCCGACAATCTCGTGGTGGAATCCGGCACCATGCAGAAGACGCTTTCGATGGTGCAGCGCGTGGCATCCACGGAAGCCGCGGTGCTGTTGCGCGGCGAAAGCGGCACCGGCAAGACGATGCTGGCCCGCATCATGCATTTCAATTCGCCACGCAAGGCCGGCGCCTTCGTCGAAGTCAACTGTGCGGCCCTGCCCGCAAGCCTCATTGAATCGGAGCTTTTTGGCCATGAGAAGGGCGCCTTCACCGGTGCCGTGAACTTGCGTATCGGTCGTTTCGAGGCCGCCCGCAACGGCACCGTCTTCTTGGATGAGATCGGTGAACTTCCGCTGGAAACCCAAGCCAAGATCCTGCGCGTTTTCCAAGACGGCTCCTTTGAGCGCTTGGGTTCCTCAGAGACGCTGAACACCAATGCCCGCATCATCTGCGCCACCAACTGCGATCTCGAAGTCATGGTGCGCGAGAAGCGCTTCCGCGAAGACCTCTACTACCGTCTGATGGTCGTCCCGATCCACGTACCGAGCCTGCGCAGTCGCCGCGGCGACATTCCCCCTTTGGCCATGAGCTTCCTGCGCCATTTCATGGAGCGCCACACCAAACGGGTCGCCATCAGCCAAGAGGCCTTTGAATTCCTGCGCCAGTACGATTGGCCCGGCAATGTCCGCGAGCTTGAAAACACCTTGGAGCGTGCTGTCGTGCTTGCCACCGATGGCCAAACGCTTTCGTCCGACGACATCCCCGTCCTCAGCCGACTCTTCCCTCAGGCTGCCGAAGTGATCGCTCCCGGACCGACGCATTCATCAAACCCGGTGATGCACATGCCATCGTCCCAATCCATCGCCCCTGCCCAGAACTACCATCGCATCGTGCTTGGCCGGGACACCATTGAAAAGGCCTTGGCCAATACGCATGGTCAGCAGACGCTTGCCGCCCAAAGCCTTGGTGTCACATTGAGGCAATTGCGCTACCGCATGCAGCAGTTGATGATTGACGCAAAGACCTACAGAGAATGACAATTGTCAACAATAGGGTGTGCCATCTGATGACAATTCGTCATTGGAGACAAGTCCAGTTGACACGAAGAGCCGCGTGCGTTTGGCCCCAAGTTTGCGTAAGATGTTAGAGCGTGGGGCGGCGGCCACCGCCCCACGCGTACGAAACGCCAACCGACCACCAAGTTTGCCAATTGACGCAAAAAGAGAAGGTAGTGTTTTCGCGCGATGAAAGCAAAGTCTGTCACCCCGAAGCCACATCTCTCCCACAAGAATCACCAAACCACCCATTGAGGAGAAGCCAGGATGAAATTGATCATCGCCTATATCAAGCCCTTCAAGCTCGACGATGTGAAGCTTGCTGTCACCGAGGCAGGAGCTCAAGGCATCACTGTCATGGAAGTCAAGGGTTTCGGACGCCAGAAGGGCCACACCGAACTCTACCGCGGGTCGGAATACCATACCGACTTCATCCCGAAGGTGAAGTTGGAAATGGCCGTCCCTGACGCCATCGTCAGCAAGGTCACGGCAGCCATCACTCAAGCGGCTCGCACCGGCAAGATCGGCGATGGCAAGATCATTGTCGTGCCCGTCGACTCCGCCACCCGGATTCGCACTGGCGAAAGCGGCGACGAAGTCCTGTAAGCCACGTTTCAATGCTGAACGGGCTCCGGCTCGTTCAGCATTGACGTTTTCAATCGTCCTCGTTCTCTTCCTCAATGTAATCGGCATCGGATGACGACTCGCTTCCACCTTTCTTCAGGCGAAGTTGATACAGACGATCCAAGCGGGCATGGAATCCTTCCCCATCCTCATCCGTGACATTGCGACTCACCAAGAGCTCGCATGCGGAGATGGCTGGATCCCACTTCTTGTGATTTTGAAAATAGGTGGCCAACGCGGAGCAGATCGTGGCCAAGAAGCGCGGATGAATTCCGAGCCGTCGATTGTTTTCCCGCAGGAATCCGATGACGCTGTACGCCGCGGTTTCGCGATCGATTTTCGACTTTGAGTTGCGAATCCGGTTTGCGGCCATCTCCATGAATTCATGCAGATCTTCGACCTGAGTTGGCGTCAGGTCGGGTTTTGCCCCGATTTCCTCAAATCGCTTGAAAACTGCGATATCGTCCTTGGCCAGACCAGCCAGCAACTCGGTAATGAAATCCTTGGTCGTGTTCTTGGGCATCGGCGATCCTAGATGGGCAGGGGTTCAAGGGCTGCAAGCATTTCTGAGGCACTGGCAAAGCGCAGTGGCAAGGAAGGCGCAAGCGCCTTGAGCAGAAATCGGTTCCAGTCATCGGGAAGGTCAGGTCTCAAACTTTGAGGCGTTCCTGTGAACATCTGCGGGTCTTCCTTGGCGCGGGCACGAAACAGTTTCTCCGGTCGTTCGACCCGGACCGGAAGAGCACCCAGCAGAATTTCAAGCAGCACGCATCCCAAGGAAAAGAGGTCGGCGCGCCCATCGACATCGTCACCCCGCGCCTGCTCCGGACTCACATAGAGCGGTGACCCCAGGATGAACTGGCGCTCGGCCTCGAAAGTGACGTAGTTCACGGCAGCCAGTCCAAAGTCGGTGACGACAAGACCGGCACTGCCACCGGACCAAAGCAGGTTCTCCGGCTTGATGTCGCGATGGACGATGCCTTGCCTGTGGGCATGCTCCAGGGCGGAAAGCGTGGCACGAGCGATCTCCTTGACCTCGGCAAGGCTTGCCTTGCGTTTGGAGGCCAGCGGATGCTTGGTCTTGCGCTTGAGCCATTCCGCAAGGCTGGGGCCTTCGAGATATTCCATCACGAAGAACACGCAATCCTCACGCTCCCCGCTGTCGAAGACCGACATGATATTGGGGTGCCGCAGGTTGGCGACCGTTTCGGCCTCCTGCAGAAACCTCTCCAAGGTCACCAATTGATCAAAGCGCGCTTTCATCAGCACCTTGACCGCGACTTGCCGGGAAAGCTTGCCCTGCCACGCCCGGTACACGGCGCCCATGCTGCCTTTTCCGACCACCTGCAAGAGCGTACAGCTCCCCAAGATGTCGCCGGAAGCCAAGAACTCGTGCGGTTTTTGCATCGCCCCGGCCACGATCAGACCTTTGCGACCAACTCCATGACGCAGCCATCCGGTTTGGCCAAGAAGGCTCGACTGGCCATCCCGCAGAACAATCCGTGCTCGCACACGCCCACCACGGCCTTGATTTTTGCGCCAAGAGCCGTCGCATCCTCGATCGGTCCGAAGTCGCAATCCAAGATATGGTTGCCGTTGTCGGTCACAAGGATCGCCCCGGACTTGTCCAAGCGATCGGTGACCTTGGCACCCAAGGCCTGAAGGCGCTTTCGCGTGCCTTCCCGACCGAAGGGAACGATTTCCACCGGCACCGTACGAGTCATGCCCAGCTTCTGGACAAGTTTGGTGTCATCGGCAATCACCACGAAGGTCTTGGCCATGATCTCCACCAGCTTCTCACGGAAAAGCGCGGCCCCGTGCCCTTTGACACATTCCAAGCCCGGATTGATCTCGTCGGCACCATCGACGGCAAGATCAAGGGTCCCGATCTCATCCAACGGAAGCAACTCGATCCCAAGGCCCAAGGCCTGGTTGTGAGTCTCGATCGAGGTGGCGGTGCAAACCACGCGCAGTCCCGACTTGACCCGAGCGCCCAAGTGGTGGACAAACCACTTGGCCGTGGAGCCGGTCCCCAATCCAAGCTTCATGCCATCCTGGACCAGTTCAAGTGCCTTGAGTGCCGCTGCTTCTTTTGCTTGTTCTGCCGATGTCATAGCCGGCAAAGCTAGACAACCTTCGGCTCGATCACGGGGAGCCTGATGCAGAATGTCGTTCCTTCGGACTCATCCGTGCGGAACCAGACCTTGCCGCCAAGGATTCCCTCCCCGAAGAGCTTCATCGAATAGCATCCCAAGCCACGCCCCTCGCCCTTGGTCGAAAAGGCCCGTCGGAAGATCCTGTCACGACTGGCTTCCGGGACGCAACCAAGGTTGTGGACTTCCAGCATGGCCCCATCCCCCGCCGAGAGGCAATTCAAGGTCACCGCCCCCGAGTTCGCTTCCAGAGCGTTCTTGACCATGTTCCCAAGCACACGCTTCAGCAGCGTGATGTCGGTGACCAAAACGAGATCTTCGGCCTTTGCATCCAGCAGGATCGTGCGGCCGCCAAAGGACTGGTGCACCCCAAAGGTTGCCGCAACCCGCTTGAGCAGCTTCAAGCTGGAGATCCTTTCCTTGCGTGGTCGGAATTCCCCCGTTTCGGCATCGAACAGATCGCGATGGGAGCGAACCTCGTTCAAGACGTCCTGGGCCTGCTCCGCAAGCAGCCAAGCCATCTCGGTATCGTCGCCCTTTGCCGATTCCTCCAGCATCTGGGATGCGCCTTGGATGGCACCCAAGCTGTTGATCAGGTCATGGAAGAACACGCGTTCCAGCATGTCGCGGCGATTTTGCAAAGAGCGATCTTCCACCACGAGAAACAACTGATCGGAGGCAAAAAGTCCGATGGGAGAGCATTTCAAGCGCAGCGCCAAGGCTTCCTTGTCAGTCCGATCCAAGAGGATGTCACAAGTGCGCCCTTCCCCGGCAAACCCTGCAGCTAGGATCTCGTGAAGTCCGCAAGAGCCCTGAATCTGACATTTGGAGGATTCCTGACCGCATATTCCGCAACCCAAAACCTCACCCGGCAGTTTCCCGATCACTTCCTCGACATCGCCTTGGATGTAGGCATTCAATGCCTGATTGGCCCAAACCAAGCGCATTTGCTTGTCCAGGACCATGATCGGTTGAGCCAATGCCTCCAAAAATCCACGCAACAGCACATTTTCGCGAAAACGACGCACCTCAAGGAGGAATTTTCCATCCCTACCGTATTCACTGACTTCCACGAATCGTTCCGGCATCGTGGTTCCATTGTCTGATAGGGCAATCGTTCGCGCAAGGATTTTGCGGAAGGAACTTTTCAGCTCCCGGCGTTGCATTCTGCGCTCTTGCCATGAGACAATGAATCCTCTTGGTTATCCACTCCGGTTCACTGCCCTGCGAGGTCTCATGTCCATCACGTTGAAACGCACGATTCCGGCTTTGGCCATCAGCTTCCCCCTTCTTTCGATCGGGCTCTGGGCCTGCGGACTCTGGGCAGGACGCGATCCGGCACAATCCACCCTGGCACACGGATTGTCCTTGGTTCTTGCTTGTGGTTTGTTGGGATCCACCTTGCTGACTCTAGGCTTGGGTCGCAAGCTCTTCCTGCGTTTTGAGGACATCGGCGCCTTGCTTTCCCGCTTCGCCGTGGGTGATCTGTCCCGGAGACTTCCAAGCACGGCGGCCTCGGAGGAAATCGCCGAAATGACGCGCTCGGCCAATGGCATCGGCACATCGCAATCGGCATTGGCCGCAGAGATTCGAGCCACCGCCGTCATTCTTGAGAAGAACTCGCGGATATTCCTTGCCGCGTGCGAGACCGTTGGTGACCAATCCGAAGCCATGCGGTCGGCGACCAATACCATTGCAGCGGCTTTGGAGGAGATTTCGGCATCCATCGCCACCATTGCCGCCCAATCCAACCAAATCGACACCACGGCGCATGGCATCTCCCAAGCGACCCACCAGCTCAATCAAGCATCCAGTGAAACGCTTCGATCCATCGAAGTCCAGTTCACCTCACTTGAAGTCTCGAACAGCGACCTTGGACATGCCAAGGAGAGAATCGAGCATTTGCAGGAATCGTCCCAGGCCATTACGGAATTTGCCACTCAGATCCTGGACATCGTCTCGCGCACACGCCTGCTTGCCTTGAACGCCACCATCGAAGCGGCTCGTGCCGGAGAGGCTGGAAAGGGGTTTTCCGTGGTGGCAAGCGAAGTCAAGGATCTTGCAACCCAAACGTCCAACATGGCCGAAGGAATCCGCTCGAGGATTTCCGAGATGGAGGAAAGGACTCAAGGGGTTGCGACAAGCCTGGAAGCCGCGACAGCCAGTATGACCATCCTCAAGAAGAATGCCGCCAACACCATCGCGACGATTCAAGAACAGGCCAGTCTCACCGCCAAGGCCGACATTTCCCTGCAGGACATCCTTGCCGGAACCGCCGATGTGGCGCGCGCCTTGACGGAAGCCCAGACCGGGCTGGGAGAGATCGAGAAAAATGCCATCGAGACCGATTCAAGGGCGGCCTCCTTGCACCGCAACTTGGTCGAGATTCGGGCGCACGCCAAGGATTTGGACAGAGCAGGCAAGACGCTGGCGGGTTCGATTTCGCATTTGAAGGAACGCGACCCCTTCTTTCCATGGAACGAGTCCCTGGCCCTTGGCGTTGAGGTCATGGACGAGCAGCACAAGGTTCTGGTGCGCCTGCTGAACCACCTGCATGACCTGATCACAAGCGACAGCCCGGCCTTGGCGATCGACGCCGTCCTGCATCAGCTTGCGGATTACACGAAATTCCACTTCGCTGATGAGGAAAAATTCATGGAAGGCATGGGGTTCCCTGACCTCCCGGGCCACCAGGACATTCATCGGAAATTCATCGCCGAGATCGTTGACCTTCTCGATGCACGCCAACGCGGCGCCCACATTGACGGACAAGCCTTGCTGGAGAGGCTGAAAAATTGGCTGACAGGCCACATCATGGGAATCGATCGGCAATATGTCCATCATTTTACTGGAAAGACGCGCAAAGCCTGAGCCTTCCGGCTTCGAAAGAGCCTTGGATGCGCCTTGAATCGAGCATTCCGAAATCTCGTCGCGGCGCGGGAAGCGACGGACAGCTAACTTGTCGATCGTGTTCACGGGAATCATCGAAGAAGTCGGCACCCTTGCCCAGATCCAGACCGAAGGGCGCAACCGCCGTTTGCGCATGAAAGCCAGCCGCGTGCTGGAAGGATTGGCCGTGGGCGACTCGATCGCCCACGACGGCGTCTGCCTGACCGTCGAGAAGATCTTCAAGGACGGCTATGAGGTGGTCGCCGTGGACGAGACCATGGAGGTCACCGCCCTGGGCGACCGCAAGCCAGGCGACTCCATCAACTTGGAGCGCGCCCTTCCGGCCGGCGGCCGCATGGGAGGCCATTGGGTCCAGGGCCATGTGGACGGCATCGCCGTCATCGAAGCCGTGGCCAGCCGGTCGGGATCCAAGGAATGGACCTTGCGCCTGCCACCGGGCCTTTCGCGCTACTGCGTGGGACGGGGCTCCATCTGCCTGGACGGCGTCTCGCTGACGGCCGCCAAGGTGCAGGGCAACCGGGTGAGCGTGAACCTCATCCCCCACACCCAGGAGGTCACGACCATCGGGCAGTGGAAGATCGGGCGCCGGATCAACGTGGAGACCGACATCCTCGCCAAGTACGTGGAACGGCTCATGGAGACGCGCCAGGGACCGTGACCCGGCATGGGCGCAGACCCGCGAGGCGGGGCTGCGTGCCGGAGCGCAGCGGAGGCATAGGGCCCGGTGTCCGCGAAGCGGACATGGCGCCAAAGGACAGGAATTGATGAGGGAGGATATCATGACAGATTCCGTCAAGAGGCGGGAAAGCTTCTTCGACCCGATCGAGGAGTCCATCCAGGCCATGCGCGAAGGCCGCATGTGCATCGTTTGCGACGACGAGGACCGCGAAAACGAGGGCGATCTGGTCTGTGCAGGAGACGCTTGCACTCCTGAGATCATCAACTTCATGGCCACCCATGGTCGCGGACTGATCTGCACCGCCTTGAACGGCGCCGATGCCGCCCGCTTGGGCCTGGCCATGATGACCCGACACAACCGCGCCCCGTTGGGCACGGCCTTCACGGTGAGCGTCGAGGCGCGCGAAGGCGTGACGACGGGAATCAGTGCCGGCGACCGGGCCCGGACCGTGCAGGTTCTGGTCGATCCGCGAAGCGGCCCCGACGACCTCGTGAGCCCGGGGCACATGTTCCCGCTGGTGGCTCGCGATGGCGGCGTGCTGGTGCGCACCGGCCAGACCGAGGCATCCGTGGACATGGCTCGCTTGGCGGGACGGCATCCTTCCGGGGTGATCTGCGAGATCATGGGCGATGACGGCACCATGATGCGCGTGCCGGAACTGCGGAAGTTCGCCGACAAATGGAACATGCCGATGTGCTCGGTGGCCGAGCTCGTCGAGTATCGGCGTCGCAACGAGCTTCTGGTGGAGAAGGCCTCCGAGCAGGCCGTCGAATGGAACGGCAGGACATTCCATGTCTCCTTTTGGACCGAGAGCCTGCGCGGCATCCAGCATGTGGCGATCGCCAGTGGCCCCTTGGATGAATCCGTGCTGGTGCGCGTGCAGCCGGAAGCTCCCCTTCTGGGGCGCACGCTCCCGGAGGTGTCCCGCGAGATCCTCGCCATGCACGGAGCCTTCGACCGCATTGCCGAGGAAGGGGGCGTTTTCCTTTTCCTGCGCAAGGACGGCAGCGACCCGGCCCCCGCCCAGGCCATGGACGAGCAGACGGTGGGAATCGGGGCCCAGATCCTGCAACAGCTTGGCGTTTCCCGCCTGCGCCTGCTCACCAACCATCCTCGTCGATTCCACAGCCTGACAGGCTACGGGCTTCAATTGGACGGTCAGGAGAGCTATGTTTCCACCGTCAGCAGCCGCTCGATCGACCTCCTCGGATTCTTTTCTTCGCTCGCCATTTGAGGCAAGCGAAGAGGTTTGCGCGTCCTTCACTTGATTGGGACGCTGCACGCATTTAACTTTGGGCCGCGTTATTCGCCAAGAGCACACCACAGGAGCATCCATGCGTCCATTGGACAACATTCGTAACTTCGGCATCTCTGCCCACATCGACTCGGGCAAGACCACGCTCTCCGAGCGCATCCTGTTCTACACAGGCCGTATCCATGCGATCCACGAAGTTCGTGGCAAGGACGGCGTGGGTGCCACCATGGACTCCATGGAACTCGAGCGCGAGCGCGGCATCACCATCCAGTCGGCAGCGACCTACTGCTCCTGGAACGAGTGCACCTACAACATCATCGACACTCCGGGACACGTGGACTTCACGATCGAAGTCGAGCGCGCCCTGCGCGTGCTGGACGGCGCCATCCTCGTCCTTTGCGGCGTGGCCGGCGTGCAGTCCCAGTCGATCACCGTGGACCGCCAGATGCGCCGCTACTCGGTGCCTCGCGTGGCCTTCGTGAACAAGTGCGACCGTACCGGTGCCAATCCCTTCCGCGTGGCCGACCAGCTGCGTGAGAAGCTGGCCTTGAATGCCGTGATGATCCAGATCCCGATGGGCCTGGAAGAGAAGATGACCGGCGTCATCGACCTCATCACCATGAAGGCGTTCTACAACGACGGCGAAGCCGGCGAGACCGTCCGCGAGGCCGAGATCCCCGACCAGCCCGCCCACCACCCCGACATCGCTTCGCTGCGTGCCGAGGCCGAGATCTACCGTGAGAAGATGCTCGACGGACTGTCCCAGTTCGACGAGGAGATCGACGAGTACCGTCTCGAAGAGAAGGAAATCCCGGTCGAGAAGATCCGCGCCGCCGTCCGCAAGGGTGTGCTCGCGCTCCAGCTCGTGCCCGTGTTCTGCGGCTCCGCCTACAAGAACCGCGGCGTGCAGAAGCTGCTCGACGGCGTCAACCTGTACCTGCCTTCGCCCTACGACGTCAAGAACGTCGCACTGGACATCGACAACAACGAAGCTCCGGTCGAGATGGTCTGCGAAGAGAATCTGCCTCTCGTGGCCTACGCATTCAAGCTTCAGGAATCCAAGTACGGCCAGCTCACCTACGTGCGCGTGTACCAGGGCAAGCTGAACAAGGGTCTGACCATCTACAATCAGACCACCAAGAAGAAGGTGAACATCGGTCGTCTGGTGCGCATGCACTCCGACAAGATGGAAGAAATCACCGACTCCACCTCCGGCGACATCGTCGCGCTGTACGGTATCGATTGTGCCACCGGCACGACCTTCACCGACGGCAAGACCAACGTCAACATGACCTCCATGTTCGTGCCCGAGGCCGTGATCTCGCTGAAGATCGAAGCCAAGAACCGCGACCATCTGGTCAACATGTCCAAGGCTCTCAACCGCTTCACCAAGGAAGATCCGACCTTCCGGTGCCACGTGGACGACGAGTCCGGCGAGACCATCATCGCGGGCATGGGTGAGCTTCACCTGGAAGTGTACGTCGAGCGCATGCGTCGCGAGTACGGCGTCGAAGTGAGCACCGGCAAGCCCCAGGTCGCGTACCGCGAGGCCGTGGCCCAGCGCTCCGAGTTCCTCTACACGCACAAGAAGCAGACCGGTGGTTCGGGTCAGTTCGCCAAGGTCGGTGGATGGATCGAGCCGATTCCTCCCGAAGAGGCCAAGGACTACGAATTCGTCGACAACATCGTCGGCGGCGTGATCCCCAAGGAATTCGTCAGCTCCTGTGACAAGGGCTTCAAGTCCTGCTTGGATTCGGGCGGCCTCATCGGCTTCCCGATCGTGCGCATCCGTTGCGGAATCAACGACGGTGGAACCCACCCCGTGGACTCCTCGGACAACGCGTTCCAGCTGGCTTCCCGCATGGCGTTCCGCGAGGCATACGCCAAGGCCAAGCCCCAGATCCTCGAGCCGATCATGAAGGTCCAGATCGAGACCCCGACCGAGTTCCAGGGCACCGTCATGGGCAACCTGAACTCCCGTCGTGGCGTCATCCTGGGCACCACCGAAGAGTTCGGCTACACCCGTGTGGACGTCGAAGTTCCGCTGTCGGAAATGTTCGGATACGCCACCGAGCTGCGCTCCATGACCCAGGGCAAGGCCGAGTTCACCATGGAGTTCGCCAAGTACGACGTCGTCCCCAAGATGATCTCGGAAGAGCTCCAGAAGAAGTACGCCGGCAACCGCCGTCTGGGCGAGGACTGACCCTAAACGGTTCGTTCTTGACAGATTCTGTCAAAAGGAAAGGCACCCTTCGGGGTGCCTTTTTCGTTTCAGTCGCTCGCCGCGCAACGCCTTCCCTGAGGAGGACGCATGCCTTCAGTCGATCGAGTTCATGCTGGCGCTGGGCTTGGGGGGCGCCACCGGCTCCACGGGCTTGGGCTCCTCCACCTTGGCCGGCACCGCGGCGGGAGCGGGCTGGACCACGACCTTCTCGACCACGATCACCTCACGCGGTTCTTCCCGATGCCAGTAGCGATGGTCGCGATGGTGGCACCGAGGCCCGCACTTGCGAAGGCGCGAGCCATGTCCATCGTTTCCGATGCGCACGCTGACCTCCGCCGATGCCGCAACGGCAGGTTCGGGGGCGCTCAAAGTCAAGCAACCAAAGGCAATCAGGGCAAGGGTCTGGATCTTCATGGAAGCCTCAGTGGATGGAATCGAACAGGACACCGACGAACACAATCAAACAATACTACCATCGCAGCGCATTCCTTCATGTGACGAACATCACATTCCACCTGGCGTTCTTCCTGCCATGAACCCATCAAATCACCCATCGGGAGCATATCGGCCCTTTGGAGAGGGGTGATGGGGGAATAGATTTGCCCTCCATGGATCCGATCGAAGCTATCGAAGAACTTGCCCGTCGTGTAGAGACCCTTTTGGCCACCGGCCGCGAAGCCGATGCCCGCATTGCCGCCGCCCAGGCCGATGCCACGCAGTGGAAGCAGAAGGCTGAAGTCCTGGAAGCCCAGCTCGAGGCCCAAAAGGCCGAGACCAAGGCCAAGGACGAACGCATGGAAACTGCGGCCGCGCGCGTGAGAGCACTTTTGGACCAGCTCCCCGCGGAAACCTGAAATGCCCGAGATCACTCCCCAGGAAGTCCATAAGATGCAGATTGGCGGCGAGCTTTTCCATCTGCGTTCCGACGGAACCAGCGAGGAAATCGAGCAGATCGCCGGCTTTGTCGACTTCGAGTTCCGCAAGGCGCAGAAGGCGGCAGGCTCGGGAGACCGGTTCCGCGCGGCGATCCTTGCGGGATTGAACATCGCTGGCCAACTCTGGGAAGTGAAGAAGATCCGGGAGGACCAGGAGGAGACGCTCCGCCAGGTCCAAGCCAAACTCGATGCGCTGCTTGAACTCAGCAAGGATGATCAGGAATGACCAGGATTCTCGAAGGCAAGCCGGTGGCCCAAGCCGTCCGCGAAGGACTCGCCCCTCGCATCGCCGCACTCAAGGAAAAGGGAATCGTCCCTTGCCTTGCCGTCGTCCTGGTGGGCGAGGATCCCGCCTCCGCCATCTACGTCAACTCCAAGGACAAGGCCGTCAAGGAACTGGGCATGGAAGGGCGTACCTTCCGCTTCCCCGCTGAGCTGGGCCAAGCCGCATTGCTTGAGCACATCGCCAAGCTCAATGCCGACCCGACCGTCCACGGCATCCTGGTGCAGATGCCCTTGCCCAAGGGCTACGACGCCAATGAAGTGATCGACGCCATCGACTCGCGCAAGGACGTGGACGGCTTCCACCCGATCAATGTGGGCATGCTCCAACTGGACCGCCCAGGGCACCGCCCCTGCACCCCTTGGGGCGTGATCAAGATCTTGAAGCACTACGGAATTTCCACCAGCGGCAAGAAGGCCGTGGTGATCGGCCGCAGTGACATCGTGGGCCGCCCCATGGCAGGTCTCCTCCTGCACAAGGGTGCTCAGGGCGACGCCACCGTCACCGTGGCCCACAGCCGCACCCCCGACCTCGAGGCCGTCGTGCGCGAAGCCGACATCGTGGTGGCCGCCATCGGCCGCCCTGAGTTCGTGAAGGCTTCCTGGATCAAGGAAGGCGCCATCGTGATCGACGTCGGTATCAATCGCGTGGAGGACGCATCCAACGCCAAGGGCTACCGTGTGGTGGGTGACGTCGAGTTCGCCGGAGCCTCCCTGCGGGCATCCGCCATCACTCCCGTCCCCGGTGGCGTGGGCGTGATGACCATCGGAATGCTCCTCTCCAACACCGTGGACGCCGCCGAGCGTCTCTCCGTCTGAAAGGCCGCAATCATGGTCAAGCATATCGTCGCATGGCGCCTCAAGGACGAAGCCCACGGACTGCAAAAATCTGAGATTGCACTCAAGATCAAGGAAATGCTCGAGGAGCTCCAAGGGCAGATCCCGGGCCTTCTCAAGATCGAGGTCGGCATCGACTTCTCGTGCAGCGAGCAAAGCTCGGACGTGGTTCTTTACAGCGAGTTCACCGACCGTGCCGCCTTGGATGCCTACCAGATCCATCCGCTGCACCAAGCCGGGAAGAGCTTTATCGGGGGAGCCACCCTCGAGCGCCGATTGGTCGACTTCGAAGCCTAGTCCGCTTCCTCAGACGGTCGGCGCCCAGCGCGCCAAGACGCGTTCCAGTTCTTCGGGCCGGATGGGCTTGGCGACATAGTCGTCCATGCCCGCGACCATGCAGCGCTCGCGATCCTCAAGGAAGGCACAGGCCGTCAAGGCCACGACCGGAATCTTGCCGTTGCGCCCGCCGCGCGCCCGCATCTGACGGGTCGCCTCCAAGCCATCCAAGACCGGCATCTGCAGATCCATCAGGACCAGATCGAAATCGGTGGCAAGCAAGGCGTCCAGCGCCTGCACGCCATCCTCCACCAAGCAGACCTCGCACCCTCGCTTTTCCAGCAAGCGCACCGCGATCCGGCCATTGACGACATTGTCCTCCGCAAGGAGCACGCGCAACTTGCGTTCAAGCCGATGGGAGACCGGACTGGAGGGCAGGAACTTCTCCAGATCGCTTGCGGCAACCGGATGGAAGAGGCTCCCGTTCAAGCCACGCTCCCGCTCAAGCCGCGCCATGGTCAGGACGCGACGGCCGACAAGCTGGAACACCGGCATTTTCATGGCCTGCCGAGGAAGGGTGAATCCTTCCGGCACCATGGCTTCATCGACCAGGGCAAGATCCCAGGCCTGCCCGCCGATCGCAAGACTCAGGAATTCGGAGAAGGAATCGACCTGGGTCGAGTTTGCCAGCAAGACCTCCGGGACCGCGATGGTCTTGGAGCCGCCCAGCAGGATGCGCAACTTCGAAAGTCGCGGATCCGATGGCTTGGAGCCACGCACAAGCGGAAGGATGCACCAGAAGGTCGAACCTTCTCCCGGAACCGAATCCACACCGATCCGCCCCCCTTGCAGCTCGACAAGCTTGCGGGTGATCGAAAGCCCCAGTCCGCTGCCGCCGAAATGCCGCGAGGTGTCCGCACTGGCTTGGGTCCAGGCCTCGAAGACCTTGGCGGCCTCCTCCATCGACATGCCGATCCCGGTGTCCTGCACCTCGATGCGCATGGCTTCCCGGGAATCGATCCCATCCAAGCTCAAGCGGACCTCGACCCCGCCACGCTGGGTGAACTTGACCGCATTGCCCACGAGGTTGGTGAGGATCTGGCGAAACCGCACCGGGTCGCCTTGGCGGCAACACCCCACGCCCGGATGGCATTTCAGGGTCAGATGGATCCCCTTGGCTTGAGCCACCGGGACCAAGGCCTCCAAGGCATGAACGGCCTCGTCACGAGGATCGAACAGCTCGGCGGCGAACTCCACGCCACCCGCCTCGATCCGCGACACTTCCAGAACCGAATTGATCACGCCAAGGAGTCCGTCGGAGCTCTGCCGCAACATGCGCAAAAGGTCCGTCTGCTCCTCATCGATCTTGGTTTCTTGAAGCAGCCCCACCATCCCCATGATCCCATTGAGCGGGGTGCGGATCTCATGGCTCATGTTGGCAAGGAAAGCACTCTTGGCCTGACTCGCCGCCTCGGCGGCCGCACGGGCGTCCTCGTACAGCCGCGTCCGCTCGCGGACTCGCGCCTCAAGGCTCTCGCGCTCCGACTGCAAGGAGTTCCATGCCATGCGATTGCGCAAATGCACCGAAGTGAGGGCTTCGAGATGGGAGAGGCTTGCGGAGTTCACACCCTCGGCAACGCTGCGGAAGTGCCTTGAAGCATTGGGAGGATTGCCACCGACCAGCCAGAAGATGCTGCCATCGTCATTGGCCAGCAGGCAATGCAGCAGGAATTCCCCAAGACCTAGCCTTCGGGCCAGTTCCTGCATTTCCCGGGTAGGATTGCGATGAGGGTACAGGTGATTGCTTGCGATGACTGGAAGCAGACGGACTTCGATGCCTTTGGACTCCAAGGCATACTGTTCCTGGGGCAGGAAGTCCCCATCGGTCCCCAAGACATCGACCACCATGGAATCGGGCCTCTGAAAGAGCAAAGCGCCTCGCGCCCAGCCCAGTCCATAGACGCAATAGCCCGCCACATGCCGCGCAATCTCCTCGAAGTTCGTGCTGGAGGCCATCAGACGCGCCATTTCAAGCAAGCGCTGCTGTTCTTCCACTTGCAGATCGATCTTGCCATGGGCCGCATACAACTGCTGCTCGACGCGAACCAGATGGCGCAACTCCGTCTTGAGGAGGAAGTTTTCCTCCTTGAGGACGCTGAGCAGGGACTCTTGGTGAAGATCGTTCATGGGTCGCTCAAAGATGCAAGGACTGCCGAATAGTTGTTGTACCCATTGCCTTGGGAGTGCGGGACCAACTCACCGTAAGAATAGAAACCAGCCCATGGAGGAGCGGCAGGAATTGCCTGGTGCAAACGATTGAGGTTGTGGACAAGTTGCTCCTGGGAGAACATCACCCGCCCCCGTCCGGCGCAGTCGAAATGCAGGAGGGCACGCGGCGCACGCCCCTGCAGCCCACGCGCCAACCCGTCCGCCAAGGCCTCGATGTCCTCGGAGATGCTGGTCGGATCCCGACGCGCAAGCCAAATGCGCGTGCCGGCCGGAAGCTCCGGCTGGATCCGCACATGATCCAAGGCATTCCCGGCCGAGGGCAGGACCACGTGCGTCACCTGCCTTTCGGACTCCCCGGGAAGTTGATAGAACACGGCGATGTTCAAGGCGGCGCCATCGAAGACTCCGTGGGTTCGCGTCAAGGCGCAATCCTTCAGGAATTCCATCACCGGAGCGCCATCGACCTCCTGCAGCAGGTTCTCCCGCGACCGGGTCACGATCGACTCGCCCAGCAGTTGACGGCACCCGTGGTGGCTTGCCCAAGCGACATGGACATCCCCTTGGAGACTGAACCAAGCCACGGAATCGTTCACTGCCCGCCCGTCGCAATATTGCCAAGAACGGCGCTCGGCAAACCAATCGTCGGCGGCCATGCCCCCAAGGATCGGAACATCGACAGGACCAAGGCCCGCGTAGAACCGGGTCACATTCACCTTCAAACCGTCCGGAAAGAGGAAAAGCGCCTTTTCCCCACCCTTCAAGGCGGCTTGGCGCAATCGTACCCCGGCCGCATGTGAATCCTGACCAAGGCCCGCGATCACGCCATGACGAACCGTCACATTGTGCCCGCCAATGGCCATGGCAACCACCCAAAAGGGGGACTCTTCGCTCCATCCGGTGCTGATTCCCCCTTCGCCGGAACAGCCGATCAGTGGGACTCCGGGGCAAGCGGCCTGGGCGCTATGGGCCAACTGGCCTTGATCGTAGCCGATTCCAGCGTACAGGATCACAAGCAAGGGGCGCGCGCCCAAGCCTTCCAAGGCACCGGAAACGGCTTGGCTGGCCGCAACTTGAGCGTTGCGGTGTTGGCTGCGGCCAGTGCTGGAACAGATCGACATGGGATACCTCTGACTCAAGATTAACCCTTTTCCACACTCCCCGAAAAGCATAAAGTCAGATCCTGTCAAATAATGCCGGCATTCCTTGAGCCGGGAATGAACCGTCCGGGCCGTTCTTGCGACATACCTTTCCCGACTGGAACCTCTTTGGGGTGCAACGAAAGGGTCGGAACGGAAGATGCAGGACGAATCGAACGCAGTGATGGAGCGCAGCCTTTTTTCCTTGGCCTGGCCCGTCATGCTCACCATTGCCGTCGGCATCTCCGGACCCCTG
>JBDKGV010000047.1:0-17932 GCA_039798005.1 Fibrobacterota bacterium | reverse complement strand
GATGCTGCCAAGACCACGGATACGACGGCTGCCGCAAAGAATACGCTTCTTCGCTATCGTCCTGACATGCAGGCCAAGGCCGGTGAAGTCGAGCAGTGGCAGGAGATCGGGCAGACCAATACGGGCTGGGTACCGGGCGTTTACAGCACGGTGACCTATCCGATGGATGTGTTCGAGACGGAGCTTCGTACCGTCTATTTCCCGAAGAAGTTCCAATCGGTCGGTTCGATCGTGAACCCGATGGATGGAATCTTCCCCTACGAGTCGAACATGACCGGTGCGGGCAAGTTTGCCGGTTCGGACAACGGAACCGCCTACGCCAGCAATTTGGTTGGTTCGAACGTGATCGTCAAGGTCCCGGTGCCTCGTGGCCATGCCAAGATCTCTTGGGGCCTGCATAGCCAGCTGGAGGAAGGAAATGATCTCATCTACTTCCCATGGCGGCAAAATGGTGCAGCCTTCAATTCGACCTTGGCCTCGAATTACACCCAGTATGACTTTGGTCTGTTGGACGATTACCTGAAGAAGGGAGCCAGCAGTCCGTTGCGTCAGACGCGTCGTTTGGGTGAGGAATTCTTCACGACGGCCAATGGCAAGCGGAATGCCTACGCTCCGAACATCGGTGCGACTGGTGGCCTTCGCGCAGCATTCTTGTCGGCATATGAGGGCTTTGTGGCCTACAAGCTGGACAAGGGCTTGAACAAGCTGGTGACGGTTGCCGACTCCGCAAAGTGGAACGAACAGGTTGCTGCGATCGTGAGCAATGCCGAAACCGGTGTGATGCCTCAGAGCAAGAAGTTCACGCAGAACCTCAGCTTGGATGGCTCCTATGAGATCTCGCGTCTCTGGGCAGGCAAGCGCTCCTTGTTCCTGTCGGGTTATGCCGCCTTCAACTCGATTACCAAGGACAATCGCGTTGGCATTCCCGCATTCAGTGCGGATGATGACAATGTGCTGTTGATGGGACGCAATCTGCGGTTCGAGCCGGTGTTCCAAGTGACGCCCAAGTTTTATGTGGTGGGCTTGGTTGGCAACGAAATCTGGAAATCCAACTACGGTGTTGCATACATCGACACCACCACTGGCAAGGCGCCTGAAGCGGATGCTGAATGGGATCCGAAGTCTGGAAACCTAGTCAGCGCCCCCATCGAGTACACCGACTGGACATACGGTCTTGGTTTCGACTGGGACATGGCTTCGCGCGTTGGACTTCACGTGCGCTGCCAATATTTCACTCACGAAGACAAGGGCATTTCCAAGGAAGTGTCCAAGGCTGCAGGCATCAACGATTACCAAGCTTGGCTGACGACAGCCGAAGTGAAGATGTGGTTCTGACATGAAAAACACGATGAAGGGAACACGCATGAACAGCAAGGCAACGGTCGCCGCCCTCACTATGGCGATTCCGCTCGCCGCCATGGCGCAAACCTCGGTTGAAGAGAAGCAGTCCAAGATCGAGCAGGCGCTCGAAACGGCTCTCTCTCGTCAGGGAATTTCGATCGGTGGCTTGGCGACCGGCGAATACTCCAGCTCGGAAATGACGGGATCGGCGGTCAACACGAAGTTCCGCACCACCGAACCAACCGCCTACACCCAGGTCGATTTCGACCTCAAGGCGCGACCCAACACCACGACCACGGCGCGTGCGGTCTTCCGCATGCATTTGGATTGGCCCAACTTCTGGGGATCGCCTTCCACTCCGATCGAGACCCGCTGGCTCTCGATCGACGGCAAGGCCATGGACATGCTCTACTACTCGGTGGGCAACATGGGACTGAAGTGGTCGCCTCTGACCATGTGGGCGCCGGATGTCGGCTTCCTCTACACACCGCGTCTGTTTGCCCAGCAGCAGCAGCAGGCTATGAACGAGCGCTTCCAGGGTGAGAACAAGCGCATCCTGCAAGGTGCCCAGTTCGGTATCCGTGCTTCGGTGCCTGAATTTGCGATCGATTCGTTCAATGTGGGAGTCATGGGCTCCAAGCTCTACACGGCGGACCACTCCTCTGCCGAGGCCTTGAAGGCAGCCTACCCGTTTGTCTGGGGATCCTTTGATCGGATCTTGGCGGGCGGTCGTGGCGACGTGACCTTCCTCAAGGGCGCGACCTTGGGTGCGACGTATCTCGATCAGCGCGATCTTAAGTCGACTTATCGCGATCAGGATACCGCGAAGAGTGGTCGTTGGGGACGTGATTCCGCACAAGCAGGAACGGTGATGGCCGCAAGGCTTGGTCTTCAGGCCGACAAGTTCATTGAAATAGGAGCCATCAAGGTTGGATTGGACGCGGAATATGCGATGTCCAGTTGGAACGCTTGGAAGTTCGTGGATAGCGCCTACGTGCCGAACGGCGCAGGGACGGCTGACAGCGGTTTCCTCAAGCAGTATGAGATTCCAAAGATGGATGGCAAGGCGTTGAGCGGTGCTCTGAACCTTGGCTACATCGATCCAGGTACCGTCAGCGCCAAGCTCTCGTTGGGCTACATCAAGAACGATTCGGGTTTCCGCAACGACGTGGCTCAATCGGGAACCTTCCGCGGTGGCCGTATCCTGAACACGGAGCAGGGCTGGAGCACTTGGAACACCTTCGATGCGATGTACCACAATGTGTACCGCTTCGTTCCTGAACAGAAGACCAACCAGACCGCCAAGAACGCCTTGGAGAAGAACAACTACACCAACCAGGTGTTGGATCCGTCCCAAGCAGCTCGTGCGGCATACGACCTGAATGTGCAGATGGTGCTTCCCAACGGCCAGGCGACTGCCAACCGTGGTGGTCTCAATGTCGGTGCTGAAGTCGCTCTGTTCGACGGTGGACTGGACATCAAGGGTGCTTTCGTGAGCTTGTCGGAAGACAAGGCCACGCTCGGTACGGATAAGGCCAAGTACCAGAAGATCCAAGGGGGCGCCAAGGTCCGTGCGGACAAGTTCCTGACCGGAATCTGGGATCTGCCTTTGGAATTTGCCGGATCGTTTGAGCAGAACACGGGCAAGGCCGGTGAAAACTTCGATTACGCGAGCTCGGTGATCAATGCGGGCGCCTACATCGCCGTGCACAAGCGCTTGGCTCTGTTGGCTGGCTTCCAGTCGATCGACGGTGACAACAAGAGCAAGATCGAAGACAAGGACATGCAGCTTGCCGCGAGCACCGGTCTGGTTCCGCTCGTTGCCGACAACAAGCAGTCCAACCTCGGGCTTGGTCTTGAGATCAAGATCCAGGAAGGCGCGTACTTGATGGGCATGTGGAACAAGCTTTCCACCAAGTACACCAATCTGGAGAAGGCCGATTTCGATCAGGCCATCACCAACGTCAAGCTCCAGATCGCGTTCTAAGGGACTTCCTGGGAAATGACCATGAAAAACAAAACACTTGCCGCCCTTGGGGCGGCGCTCCTTTTGGGAGTGTCGGGATGCGGCCTTCAGCCCATTCCACAACCGGAAAGTTCCAATGCAGCCGGTGCCTCGGCCTCGGGCGTTCTCACGGCCAAGACCGTTGGCGTGCGCGATGGAGCCTATCCGGCGTTCACCTTCTTCGATGAGGATTACCAGCAGGGCGGATTCAGTTTCGTCTACGGTGGATCCACGAAGCTTGCGCAGCAGGAAGGACAAGGCGCCTTCGGCTCCGAGTACTTCCTGCATTTCAGCATCGATCAGAAGGACTATTCCGGTGCCGCCGTGTGCCTTTGGAACCAGTCCTTCGATCTGAGTCCTTACATGAAGTCGGGCGCCGTGGTGTTCCAGGCGCGCGGTCTCAACGGCAACGAGAAGATCAAGATCGGTCTTGTCGACGACGAGAAGTCCGACGGTTGGAAGAGCGTCGCGCGCGTCGATCTGCTTCCCAAGTACGGCATGATCAAGAAGGGCGAGTGGACCACCTTCGTGGTTCCGCTTCGCGACTTCGGCAAGCGTGGCGTGGCATGGGATGCGGCCAAGGGCATTGAAGTCGGGATGGCGATGCAGTGGGACCTCATCCAGGAGTTCCGCATCATCACCAACAAGGGCGACAACCCCGAGTGTGAGATCGATATCGACAACTTCCAGATCTGGGCCGACGCCATCGATCCGGCAGCCATGCCGGCATCGGAGGACTGGCAGGACATCGACAAGTCGACCGATGCACCGACTCCTGAGCAGATGAAGCTCAACGACGAGATCGTCGGCAGCTTCTTCGTCGAGGACCTCGCGGCGTTTGCGTACACCTATGGTGGCACGAAGACGACCTACAAGCCTCTGGAGAGCACCACTCCGGGGAACCAGCAGGCTCTGGCGACTTACATGGAGAACGACTATTCCGGCGTGTCGATCTCGATCGGCAACGACAAATTCATGGATCTCACGCCGTACCGCAAGACGGGTACGCTGAGCTTCTGGGTCAAGGGCGGCAAGGCCTCGACCAAGTTCATGGTCGGTCTCATCGATCGCCAAGGCGCGGACATCAAGGTTCAGACCAAGGTCCAAGCCAACGACTATGTCGAAGGCCTGATCGAGGAAGGCAAGTGGATCCAGGTGCGCGTGCCGCTGAAGAAGCTCATCGACGACGGTACCTACTGGGATGCCGACAAGGGTCGCGAGATCAGCAAGAAGGTGGACTGGAGCAAGATCCAGGAGGTGCGCTTCTCGATCGCTCGCGACGAGAACAAGCCCGGCGTCGGAAAGCCGGTGTCCTTCATCTTCGATCAGATCCAGATCACCAAGACCGCCATCGGGATGCGTGACGACGATGCGTTCTGGAACGTCTTCAAGTCCGATGCCAAGGACGTCTTGCTGTTCGACTTCGACGGCAAGACCAACGAGGCTTGGCAGGCTGCCCATGGCACCACCGCCTTCATTGCGCGCTCCTTCGTTCCGGCTGGCGGAAAGATGAAGGGCAAGGCCTTGAAGATCGACTTCAAGCCGGGCGACTGGTTCGACGTCCTGTACCAGATGGGCCCGGACAAGGCGATCGAGAAGGATTGGACCAAGCACTGGGGCCTCTCGCTCTGGATCTACACCGAAAAGCCTTACCAACAGGTCGACGTCGTGGTCCAGGACCGCGATCACGAGATGTTCCTGGCCACGACCGGATCGGTCAAGGGCTGGAACCAGGTGATCGTGCCGTTCAGGAGCTTCAGCAAGTATCCGTACTACCAGCCGCCCGAGGCCAAGCAGAACAACAAGTTCGACCTCGACGGGGTGTTCCAGATCTCCTTCAAGCCTTCGGGTGAAGTGCCGGGAAGCATGATGATCAAGAACATCGGCATCACCAACCAGCGCGAAGTGACCAAGGTCAAGGGCGCCGCGGTGGAGCCGGCCGAGTTCAAGGGTGACCTTGGCAAGGTGGTCAAGAACATCGGCGACATCTACGGCATCAACATCGGCTTGTGGGCTCCGGAACTGATGGAGCCGGCCACGGTGGAACTGACCAAGCCGATCAAGTTCGGGACCATCCGCTATCCGGGCGGACTGCGCTCGGACGAGGACCATTGGGAAGATGTCCTGAAGGCCAAGGACTTCCACATCGACACCGATGAGTTCCTTGAGTGGATTCAGAAGGTGCACGGCGAGCCCATGTTCACGGCAAACGTCGGCTGCGGAACTCCTGAGGAGAACGCACGCTGGGTCGAGCATGTGAACAAGAAGCGCAAGGGCCCCAAGGTCAAGTACTGGGAAATCGGCAACGAGATCTACGGCAACTGGCACAAGTACTACGACGTGTGGGGCAAGGACGGCGGCGAGGCCTACGGCAAGGCCGCCCGACAGCACATCCTGGCGATGAAGAAGGTCGATCCGACCATCAAGATCACCGTGGTGTGGCAGCTCACCGGCGAGTGGAACAAGAACGTGCTCAAGCATGTGGCCGATGTCGTCGATGGCGTGAACGTGCACCACTACGCCCAGAAGGCCGGCACCGACAACGACCAGGCTTTGCTTGCCGTGTCGGACGAAGCCGACAAGGTGATCGAGGACGTGCGTGAACAGGTCGAGAAGCACGGTGTGAAGGGCAAGCACTACGAGATCTGGCTCACGGAGTGGAACTCGGTGGACTTCAATCCCGGTGCCCAGATCCTGCAGCATGTCAACGGCGTGTTCGTGGCCGACTACCTTGGTCACATCGCGCAGAGCTCGCTGGACAAGGCGAACCTCTGGGCTTTGATCAACGGTCGCGACAAGCGCATGGGCGACTACGGCATCTTGGCCTCGTCGGCGGACCCGCAGGGCATGAACGCCAAGCGGCCCACCTACTGGGCGCTGAAGATGGCGTCGAACACGCTTGAGGGTCAGTTGCTGAAGGCCGCGACCGACAAGGAGGATCTGTCCGGTTGGGTGGCCAAGAAGCCCAACGGGAAGCTCGGGTTCCTGTTCGTGAACAAGAACCTGGACTCGGACTACAAGACCAAGCTCAAGCTTCCGGGCCTCAAGGGCAAGGCCACCATCGAGATCCTGACCAAGGAGACCTCGGGTGGTCTCAAGGGATCTGAGCCGACCGGAGAGGTCTATCCCTCCACTGGCCCGGTCAAGCAGGAGATCACGGTCGCCGACGGCAGCGAAATCGTGATTCCCAAGGCCAGCGTCGTCACGATCAACGTCGAGTAAGGAAAGACAAGACTTGTCACAAGGCCCGCTCCGGTTCACCGGGGCGGGCCTTTCTGTTTGACGGATCCTGTCAATCCATCTACGGTCGCATCCCGGGGCATGCGGGCGTGACCGCCTTGCGGCGCAGACCCGGCGAAGCCGCGGCTGCGTGACCGGCTGGAACGCCGGGCATAGCACGCGGCCGGCCGGTTCGGCCGGGCCCCACCGATTACTGGCAATGTCGGATCGGGCAATTCGTTGTGGCGCAAAAGGGCGGTGCTATGTTAACTTCAATGGGTTCCTAATTCGCCCACGAGCCGGGCAACCATTGGAGGATGAGATGGCCAAGGAGAAGAGTCCCAAGAAGGAAATGCCCGCCGCCAAGTCGGTCGCACTGGAGGATGTCGAGGAGCTGGTGAGCACCAGCCCCGACGCGATCCGCCGCTCCTTCAACTACCACATGCGCCTTTCCCAGGCGCGTGACCGCTACACCGCCACCGACAATGACCGTTACCTGTCGCTGGCCTGGGCCGTGCGCGACCGTTTGGTGCAGAACTGGATCGAGACGCACCAGACCTACTACAACAAGGATGTGAAGCGCATCTACTACTTCTCGCTGGAGTTCCTGATGGGCCGCGCCCTGGGCAACTCGGTGCTGAATCTGGGCATCGAGGACAGCGTGCGCGCATCGCTCGATCAGCTCGCCCTGGACTACGAGGAGCTGCGTGAGCAGGAACCCGACGCGGGCCTTGGCAACGGTGGCCTTGGCCGCTTGGCCGCCTGCTTCCTGGACTCCTGCGCGACCCTGGGGCTTCCCGCCTACGGTTGCGGTATCCGCTACGAGTACGGCATCTTCAAGCAGAAGATCATCGACGGCTACCAGGTCGAGGAGCCGGACAACTGGCTGCACCTCTCGAACCCCTGGGAGATCCCGCGCCCCGAGAACTCGGTGCACGTGAACTTCTACGGCCGTGTGGCGGCCCACACCGATCGCTCGGGTCGCACCAGCTACCAGTGGGTCGACACCGAGAAGGTGGTCGCCACCCCCTACGACACCCCGGTTCCCGGCTACCAGAACGGCGTGGTCAACAACTTGCGCCTGTGGTCGGCCAAGGCCACCAACGACTTCGACCTGCAGTTCTTCAACGACGGCAACTACGTGCGCGCCTCGCTTGCCAAGAACGACAGCGAGACGATCTCGAAGGTGCTCTACCCGAACGACACCGTCACCGCGGGTCAGGAGCTGCGCCTCAAGCAGCAGTACTTCTTCTGCGCGGCCGGTATCACCGACGTGGTCCGCCGCCACCTGAAGCACCACCCCAGCCTCAAGGACTTGGCCGACAAGGCTGCGATCCAGCTCAACGACACGCACCCCACGGTGGCGATCCCCGAGCTCATGCGCGTGCTGTTGGACGAGCACAACTTCGGCTGGGACGAGGCATGGGCCATCGTCTCGAAGGTGTTTGCCTACACCAACCACACCCTGCTTCCCGAGGCTCTCGAGAAGTGGCCCGTGGACATGTTCGGCAAGCTCCTGCCGCGCCATCTGCAGATCATCTACGAGATCAACTACCGCTTCCTGCGCCAGGTCGCGTTCCGTTACCCGGGCGACAACGACCGCTTGGCCCGCATGTCCATCATCGAGGAAGGTCCGGTCCAGAAGATCCGCATGGCCCACCTTTGCGTGGTGGCCGGACATTCGGTCAACGGCGTGGCCGCGCTGCACTCGGATCTCCTGAAGCAGTTCGTGCTCAAGGATTTCTACGAGCTGTACCCCACCAAGTTCAAGAACGTCACCAACGGCATCACGCCGCGCCGCTGGCTGGTGAAGTGCAATCCGACCGCCACCAAGCTGATCGATTCCAAGATCGGCGAGGACTGGAAGGCCAATCTCTCGAAGCTCAAGTCTCTCGAGAATTTCGCCACCGACAAGGCGTTCCAGACCGAGTGGAAGAAGGTCAAGCGCGCCAACAAGGAGCGTCTGGCCGACTACGTCCTCCAGGAACTGGGCGTGAGGCTGGACCCGGACGCGATGTTCGACGTGCAGATCAAGCGCCTGCATGAATACAAGCGCCAGCTCCTGAACATCCTCCATGTCATCCATCTGTACAACACGATCAAGGCGGACCCCAAGGCCGAGTTCGTGCCGCGCGTGTTCCTCTTCGGAGCCAAGGCGGCACCGGGTTATTTCCTGGCCAAGCTCATCATCAAGCTGATCAGCTCGGTGGCGACCGTGGTGAACAACGACCCCGAAGTGGGTGGACGCCTCAAGGTGCTGTTCCTGCCCAACTACCGCGTCTCCTTGGCCGAGAAGATCATTCCGGCCGCCGACCTGTCGGAGCAGATCTCGACCGCCGGCTACGAGGCGTCGGGCACCGGCAACATGAAGCTCTCGCTCAACGGAGCGCTCACCATCGGCACCTGGGACGGCGCCAACGTGGAGATCGCCGAGGAAGTGGGCGAGGAGAATTGCATCATGTTCGGCCTCAAGTCGGACGAAGTGATCGCGCTCAAGGAGAAGGGCTACCGCCCGGCCGACTATGTGGAGAAGAGCGAAGACCTCAAGAAGGTCATCGAGCTGCTGCGCAGCGGGTTCTTCTCGCCCGAGAAGCCCAACCTCTTCGATCCGATCCTGGACTCCGTCCTTGGCCGTGACACCTACCTCGTCTGCGCCGACTTCGACGCCTACGTGGAAGCCCACGTGAAGGCCGCGAAGCTCTACAAGGACGAGAACGAGTGGGCTCGCTTGTCGATCCTGAACACCGCCCGCATGGGCAAGTTCAGCTCGGACCGCTCGATCGAGGACTACGCCCGCAACATCTGGGGCGTGGAACCGGACAAGCGCTGATCCGTCCCCAGGACAGATCCTGACAAATCGCCCCGTCGTCCAGAAGGACGGCGGGGCTTTTTTGCGTTCAGAAGGGGGTGCGCGAGGAACCGCCCAAGGTGGTCTGCAGGCCGCCGAGGTCGCTTGTGATCCAGGTGGGGATGCCCAGGGCCTGGAGGCGGTCCAAGGTGGCTTGGGCGGGATGGCCGTAGCGGTTGTTGCGGCCGGCTTGGGCGATGGCAAGGCTCGGGCGCACCGCCCCAAGCCACGCCAAGCTGTTCGATCCGGCGCTGCCGTGATGGGAAAGCAGGAGAAGGTCGGAATGCAGGCTGCCGCCATGGGTTGCGGCCAGGGCCTGCTCGCCCAACGAATCGAGGTCGCCTGCGATCAGGAGGCTTCCGTGACGATCGGAGATGCGCGAAACGACCGAGGTCTCGTTCCCGTCGGGCAGGGAATCCGGGCCGGTGGCAAGGACGGTCCAGGCCGCACCGGGTAGATAGGGCAGATTCTGTCCTGGCAAGACGGCCTTGCAACCGTTGGTTGTCAAGCGACAGAAATCGTCCATCCGGGTCCGGACGGAGTCCTCCTCGGGAAGGTGGCCATGCAGGAGGGTGCCGACGGGAAGACGGGCGAACACGGCATCGAGACCACCGCGGTGGTCAAGGTCCCAGTGGGTGACGAGGATCGCCTCCAGATTGGTGCAGGGCAGGCGTGCGATCCAGTCCGGGGAGATCGAGGCGGGACCGGCATCGATCAGGATGCACTTGCCACCGGAGGATACGACGGTGGCTTGGCCCTGCCCCACGTCGGGGAAGAGGACGGTGGCGGGATGATCGACGGAAGACGCGTCGTTCAGGCCGCAGCCGCCAAGGAGAGCGGCAAGGAGGAGGAATCGGGTCACCATAGGCTTGAGGCCTCCAGGCGGAAGTACCATCTGTCGGACTCCGTGGTCAAGCTGCCTTGACGGCAGACGAATTCTGTCAAAAGGGATGTGCCGCGAACGGGGTGGAGAACGGTGGCGAGCGCGAGTTCACGGCGTGTCAGTTCGGTCAGGAATTGCCGGATGCGCACGCGGGATTCCCAGCTGGAAAGGGGCTTCCAGGCAAGGGCGGGAGTCGAGGCGATGCGCCACTGGACGGTGTCGCGCTCCTCCTCCAGCCGGAGGGAGGGGGTCCAGGGCCCGAGGTTCCATTCGACCGATTGGCGGGAGGAGCCGCCTTGGCGCGGAGGGGATTGATCGGGGAAAAGCCACCACCACTTGAGCTCGGCCTGCCAGGTGCGCTCGTCTCCGAGGAGGCTTGCGCTTGCGGAAGGAAGGGCACAGGCGGCCCCGTCGCCGCGACCCGAGGCGATGACCGAGGCGTGCCACTGCAGGTCGTCTTGTGCCCGGTCGAAGGAGATTCCTCCCGAGCTCCAATCGCTGTTGGCAAGAGGTTTCAGGGGGCCGGTGGCCGAGGGCCGGGTCGCCAGCGGCAGATCGAAACGGTGGCGATCCCAGAGGATCCAGGATCGCCAAGCAAGGCCGGACGCCGGGCTGTGGACATCCATGCCCATCGAGGAATTCCAAAGGGTGTCCCGGCGGGACAAGGACGGATGGATCCTGGCCTGGATCCCGTCGAAATCGGCGCTGGACTGGACGGCGATTCCACTCCATGCGCCGACCGGGTCCGAGCCGCCGGAGATGGACAGGAATTGTCCAAAGGCCCCGATGCCGGCAATGCCCGCCGTGACGCCATCACGCCGGTGTCCGGCGAACTTCACATGCGTTTCCTTGGAGCGGGCGGAGCCCTCGATGCCGTTGAGGGATGCACCGCCTCCTTGGAGGAAGGACGGGGAAGGAGTCGGCTTGACGGGGCGGTTCCAGAGCGAAGGCGCTTCGCTCCAGCCGGGGAGGTCGCCTGCGGTGAGGCTCCATGCCTTGCCTGCCCATTCGATGCGCCGCATCGACCAGGGCGAAGGGCGATCGGGGCTCCAGGCAAGACGCACGCTTGCCGGGCCGATGCGCTGGTACCCGCGCAAGGAACGCTGCCATGCCGGTGAGTCTTCCAGCCGGGAGGAGCTGGAGGCGGCAATGTTGCCATCGGTGGCCAGCGGCTCCCGAAGATAGGGCTGGATGATGTCTGCGCAGGAGGCGCCCAAGGGTCGGGACAATTTCCTGGGCAGGCTGTCGGGAAGGGCGCGCAACCGGGCGAGGCAGTCGGGGTCCATGCCGGGGATGCGTTCGAGCAGGTCTTCGGGGATTTGCGAAGGATGGATCACGGGCCAATCCAATTGGGATTCCAAGCGGCTGGCCGTGGCCGTGTCCAGCATTCCCTTCTGCAAATGGCTCGAGACGGCCTCGCGGGCGGAGATGTCGGACGGCTCCTGACCATGCGCTTGTGCCGCTGTCAGAACGCCGAGAATGATGCAGATTTTGCACCATGTCCCCCGCGATCCTTCTCGCTGCAGTCTTGTTGCGCCTTGGTGCCGCAACCGATCTTCTCCTTTGGGAATTCATGCCGGACCCGGCGCAGGTGGATGATGCGTCCGGGGAATGGTTTGAACTTTACAACTCCGGACCGGATTCCGTCAAATTGGCGGGATGGTCCATCGCCACCGGAAGCTCAAGCCGCGTGTCGCTCGACTCCGCGAAGAGCATCGCTCCCGGCGGATTCCTTGTGGTGACCCGGACCCCAAGCCAGGCAAACGGCGGGATCGAAGCGGGACAGATCCTGTCTTCAGGGTGGAGCCTTCCCAATTCCTCCGGTGCCATGCGGCTCTTCGATCCGGGAGGGACCGTGCGGGATTCGGTGCTCTGGGGGAGCGGCTGGCCCTTGAAACCGGGGCATTCAGTTGAGCGCACCGGCGCACGCTGCGACGGGGCGAGCCTTTCCTGCTGGCAGGCGAGCACGGCGCGCTTTGGCCTTGGTGACTACGGGACGCCCAACGGCCGGAACAGTCAGGACACCACGCGGCAGGAGCTGGAAGGGGCGATCGTCGGCATCAGGACGGAATCCGGCAAGGTTCAGGCGAGAGTCTGGAATCGCGGATTGCAGGATTGGCAGGGGCGGGAGGTCGCATGGAGGGCCGGCGGGGAGATTCGACAGAATCTGTCGTGTCGCAGCGGGGACACCTGCCTTGTGAGCCTGTCCACAAGCGGGATCGATGCGGGGAACCGGTTGCGGGTGACGGTGCGGTTGCCCGGGGATGGACGTCCGGTGGACGACACGGCGGGGGTCTGGCTGTTCGGGGAAGCGGGTCGCGTGCAGTTCTCCGAGGTCCAGGCCTCGAGCCCGAGTGGACAGCCGGAATGGATCGAACTGTCTCAAGCGACGCCATCTCCCTTCGATCTTTCGGGATGGAGTCTTGGCGACACGTTGCAAAGGCATCCCTTCGCTCCGGGGACCGTCCTGCCGACGGGAGGTCATCTGGTCCTTTCTCCGGATTGCGCGGGATTGCGTGCCGCTTGGCGCCTTCCATCGATGCCGTGCGCCGAGGTGGCGGGATGGCCGCGCCTCTCGCAGGTGGAGGATCTCCTGATCCTGCGCGACGAGCAGGGAAACGTGCAGGACAGCCTTGCGTGGAGTTCGGCGTTCTGGGGCGCCTGGCCCGCCGGAAAAAGCCGGGAACGGCGCAGCCGGTCGGCCGCGACGCAGGATGCGGCGAACTGGGTGGCTTCTCCCGATGCCCTGGGAGCGACCCCGGGTTGGGCCTTCGGAGCGACGCCCGGGTGGAGCGAGACGGGAACGAAGGGCCTTGGCTTTTCGCTCGGGAGCAAGTTGTTCTCCCCGGGAGATCTGCAGGTTGCCGGGACCCTTGGCATGAGCCTTTCCGCACCTCCCGACTGGAAGGTGACGGTTTCCGTGTTTGACTTGGATCGCAGGCGGGTGAGGACGCTTCTCGACGGCCCTGTGCCTGCAAACGGCGCATTGGAATGGGATGGCAGGAACGCTGCGGGACGCCTCTGTCCCATGGGCACCTACCTCATTCTTGTCGAGGCGAAGTCCCGCGAGGGAGCCGTGACGGCGCGGCGGGAGTGGGTGGTGCTGGGGAGGCGTCTGTGAAGTTCATATTTGACAGAATCTGTCTTGCTTGCGCCGTGCTTGCGCCCGCGCCCGGGTGGGCATTGCTCAACGGAGCGGACCCGAATCCTCAAAGGATCGCGATCGGGCGCCTGCAGCCCGCCATGGAAGGAGGGGTGGCCGCCATGCGCGAGAATCCGGCCCTCTTGGCGACGCGAGAGGGGATCGAACTGGGCGCCGGATACACCCGGGCACTGGGGATGGAAGACCTTCCCCTTTGGTCGGCATGGGCCGGGTGGTCGGGGAAGCCGATCGCCGCCGGAGTCTGGATGCGCCAGTTCCGTGCGGGTGAGGTCTTCCGCGAGGATCTTGTGATCGCAGGCCTGGCGTGGCGATGGGGCGATTGGGCCGTCGGGGGAAGTGGCGAGGCGGTCCAGGTGGCCTTTGCCCAGGGGCTGGGAAATGCGTGGGCGACGGATCTCAATCTGGGCGTGTGGGGAAAGCCGCTGGAGTGGCTCTCCGTGGGGGCCTCAGGTCGGCAACTGCTCCAGGCCGAGGTCGGGAGCTCCGGGGAGGGATTGGTGCGGGATGGTCTGGCCGGAATCGCCGTCACGACCTTGGATGGCCGGTTTTCCAGCGCGGTGAGCGCGCGCTTCCAAGGCGGTGAGAGCCGACCGACGTGGCAGGTGGGACAGACGGTCCGGCTTGCGTCCTGGATGACCTTGCGCGCGGCCGTGCGACTGGAGCCCTTGGAGCTTGCCTTCGGGGCAGGGACCCGCTGGAAGGAGCTGGGTCTGGATTTCAGCATGTCCGGGGAAGGACGCCTGGGTTGGCAGCAGGCCGTGGCCTTGAGCTGGAGTCTTTGACGGAATTTGTCAAATAGGAAGCGGGATGCGGATGCGGAAGCGTGAGCCTTGGCCCGGTTCGCAGACGACTTCGGCATGGCCCCCGTGGACTTCGGCCACCTCCTTGACGATGGCAAGGCCCAGTCCGGTTCCGCCCATCTCGCGCGAGCGTCCTTCATCGACGCGATAGAAGCGCTCGAACAGGTTGCCGCGCTTCTCCTCGGGGATGCCGGGACCCTGGTCGACGATCTCGATCCAGGCCTCGGTGTCGACTTGGCTCAGAAGCACCCGGACCGTTGCGATCGAGGGGCCGTACTTCACCGCGTTGGAGACGAGGTTGAGCACGGCGCGCATGAGCTTGTGGGCATCGCCGCGCACGACCAGGGGGCCGGTGGTGGTGAGTTCCAATTGCACGGCCTTGGCGCGCGCCTGAGGCTCGACGGTGGCCAAGGCTTGGCGGCAGACGTCGGCGAGCTCCACGGGATCGGAGGCGCGCTTCAAGCGACCGGCCTCGGCCAGATGGCCAAGATCCAAGAGGTCGGCCACGATGTCCTCCAGTTGGGTGGTGCCCGCCAGGATGCGGTCCAGGAACTTCTTCTTCAAAGGATCGAGGAGATCGTCGTCCTCCAGCTCGTCATGGAGGGTTTCGGCATAGCCCCGGATCGAGGTGAGCGGCGTCTTGAATTCGTGGGAGACGTTGGAGATGAAGCGCTGCTGCAAGCGCTCGGCCACCTTGCGGGAGGTCATGTCGAAGATGGTGAGGAGCCAACCCGAGCGGCGCCAGTCGATCCGGGCCTCCGAGAGCCGGGCGGACAGGTGGAGGACCTCGGTGCGACCGGCCTCGAACTCGAATTCGCGTGCCCCGGTGCCGGCGAACCCCGATCGCATCCGCTCGAGGAAATCGAGGTCGCGCGCCAGCGTGAAGAGGGAATGGTTGCGGACCGAACGGGCGACGGATTGGCCGGAAGCCCGATCGCGACCGATGCGCGAGAGGCCTTCGTCCAGGCCCAGGAGGTGTGCCGCCTGCCGGTTGCACAGCACGATCCGGCCTTGAGCGTCCAGGAGGACCACGCCTTCGCGGGTGGCGTCCAGGAGCCGCTGGAGGCGGCGTTCCTCGGAGTGGAGCAGGATGCGCAGGCGACGGACCTCGGATCCGAGGTCGTGGGCCAACCGCACCTCCTCCTCAAGGCCCCAGCGAATTTCAAGGGCCTGCTCGGGAAGTCGACGACCGGATTCGGCGGCGCGCGCGGTTCCGGTGAGAAGATCGATGCGCTTGCGTTCGTCGCGCACTTGCAACCACAGGAGCCATAGAGGAGCCAAACTGCCCAGCGACAGGGCGAGCAGGGCGAGGAACCATGGCCGGGAAGGGGTGGAGCGCACCAAGGGCAAGGGACGCGAAAATCGCACGACGCGCTGACGGGCAAGGTCCTTTTCCACCACCAGTGCCTTGGCCTTCCACGACATGGAAAACCGCTCCTGAGGAAAGCGCGGGTGGGCGAGCATGCGCAGGGACGTGTCCACCACCTCGACCAGGACGATGCGCTCATCCATCGCGACGACGGTGCGTCGGAGGGTGGTGTCCTGCCAGAGGTCGATCCGGGCATTGAGCCAGGCGGATTCGTCGGCTTGACGTGATTCCCCCCAGGAATCCTTGAGGATCAGGAAGGCGGCGGCCCATCCGACCATCAGGAGCAGGGCCCCCGTGCCGACCAGCATGATCCGTCGCCATGGAAGGCGGGGTGTCACGGATGCTCCGATGTGGTGTGGATGGCAGAGCCGCTCATGGAAGGGAAAGATAGGTGGATCCGGACGTGCAGGCCGGCAAAGGGATGCGGCAAGCGCAAACGCGACCAGTCGGGCAGGCGGATCGCGTGCCGGACGTGAAATTCCATCCGGCACAGCGCCGCGCCGCTTTGCTTGCAAAGCCAGTCGACGCCGGGCTTTTCGATCCGTGCAGGGCCCTTGGGGCCATCGAGAGCCATGATGACCTTGCCGCCTTGCTGCAGGTGGCGAAGCAGATGGCGGGTCGCCATGGATCCGTGGGAGGAGGAGCCGCGCACCACCGAAACCCGGGTCGGCAGGAGCAGGGCGCAAAGGAGATCGGCGTCCCGGCTGCGGCTCACCAGGGCCAAGGCCTTCTCGTCATGGAAGGCGGCGAACATGGGCAGCAGGTCCTGATGCCAGCAGGCCAGCACCGCAGGGCCTTCCGGGAGGACGGTCCTGGGGTGAACGCGCCAAGTGCGCATCCAGACCCGGAGCAGCTTGGAAACGAACCGCTCGCGCCAAGAAAAAATCCCCTCCGGAGAGGCTCCAGAGGGGATTTCGTTCCTTTTGACAGGATCTGTCAAATTACTTCTTGATCTTGGAGATCAGGCCGGGCTGCTTGGGGCCCTTGACCTCGGCCTTGGGAGACTTCTTGTCCCCGCCGAACAGGTCGGAGGCCTTGTAGTCGTCGTTCAGGAAGGTGACCTTGGATGCCTTGAGGAGCTTGCGCATGTACTCTTCGGCGAGCTGGCCCTTGCGCATGCCCTGGATCTCCTCCACGATCTTGGGCTTGAGGGTGTCAAGCTTGATCTCCTTGCCTTCGCGCTTCTCGAACAGCTTGATGATGTGGTAGCCGAACTCGGAGCGCACGATGCCGGAGACTTCACCGGCCTTGAGGGTGGCAAGGGCCGCGGAGAAGGCGGGAACCATGTCCTTGGGGTCGAAGAAGCCCAGATCGCCGCCCTTGGACGCCGAACCCGGATCCTGGGACTCGGCCTTGGCGATGGCCGCGAAATCACCACCGGCCAGCTTCTTCTGCACGGCCACGATGGCGGCATAGGCTTCTGCGGTGTCGGTCGGGCTCTTGGTGAGCTTGAGGATGTGGCTGGCCTTGGTCTGACCACCAACGCCGTACTTGGCCTTGTTGGCTTCGAAGAAGGCCTGGACCTCCTCGTCGGTCACCTTCAGCGAGTCGGCAAGGGCGGTCTCGAGGAGCACGTCGGCCTTCACCTGTTCGGCCAGCTTGAGCTTGAGACCGGCGATGTCGGTGCTGTTGCGCTGGAGGAACTGCTCGAACTGGGCGTCGTCCGGGAACTGCTTGCGGAACTGTGCAAAGACCGAGTCGACCTTGGCGGCCGGAGCCTGGACGTTCTTCTTCTGCACTTCGTTGGTCAGGACGTGCTGGAGCAGGATCTGGGCGACGATCTTCTGGCGGGCATCCTTGAGCACGGCGTCGATGTCGCCGCCCATGTACTGCGCCTGCTGGGCGATCTGGCCAAGCGAGGGAGTCAAGGCGCGGTTGACCATGCCCTTGGTGACGGCGAAGGTGTCGACACCGGCAACGACTTCAGTGGTGTCGCCGGCGGGTGCCTTGAAGGCGCCGTTTCCGGTCTTGGCGGCGGTGGTGCCACCGTTTTGGCATGCGCCCAGGACCAAAGCGGCCGAGGCGATAAGAACGCGATTGCGCATCATGTGAACCTTTCTAGGAGTGGAATATCCCAAGCTAG
Organism: Fibrobacterota bacterium; assembly: GCA_039798005.1. Lineage (GTDB taxonomy): Bacteria > Fibrobacterota > Fibrobacteria > UBA5070 > UBA5070 > JBDKGV01. The sequence goes on along the minus strand of JBDKGV010000047.1, from coordinate 221 downwards.
TAGAGGACAGGCTCGGATGTCTAGCACTAGCGTGTCAAGGAAATGTCAAATCTGAGTGCCGGCCGCTTCAAGTCCGGGATCAGGTCGGGGAAACGCAGGGCAAAGGATGGATCGACAACGCCTTGCAATGGGGGAGTTGCAAGAAGTTTTTCCCCGGACAGGGCCGAGCATGAACGAGATTGTAGTTTGATCTCAACCTTCATTTTGTCCCAGGAGAGCGC
>JBDKGV010000046.1:0-17991 GCA_039798005.1 Fibrobacterota bacterium | reverse complement strand
CCAGGGCCACTGGCGGCCCTGGGAACCGCCACCCAGGGATGGCATCCCTGGGGACCCCGCATTTCCGCAGCCACTTCGCGCGTCGTGCCACCACTGCGATCAGCAACCTTGCAACTCAACCGGCCACAGTGCGCCCCGCGCGATCAGGATCGCACACGGGGGCCCCAATCAGGGAGCTGCATGTGGCCACTGCCGTGGCCATGGTCTGTGCGCGTTCTGGCAATGGAACTTTCTGGGCCGGGTCTGGGCATGGAGGTCCAGAGCGACAGCCGGGCGCAGCCCGATCAAAAAGCCATTCCGCAGGAGAATTGAAAAACCCGGCGCAGCGCCTGCGCCAAAGCCGCCCGCGACAACCTATCTTTGGGTGCTTGCAGAACGAAACCGAACTCCTGAGGGAACAGATTCTCGCCGGCTCTTCCGATGCCGGGGCGCGCTATGCCAAGCTCTGGCTTCAGCGCGTCAGTCGTACCTTCGCCCTGAATATTCAGGTGCTGCCCAAGCCGCTTGAGAACGCTGTTCGTTTGGCCTATCTCTTCTGCCGCATCGCCGATACCGTCGAGGACGACCGGGTGCTTCCCGCCTCCGAGCGCATCGATCTCCTGCAACGCTTCGCTGCCTGTTTCCGCCCCGAAGGGCCGGACATGGTCGCGATGGCCCATTTTCGCGCCGGTCTGCCTTCCCACTGGCGCACCTCCACCGAGGATGACCAGTTCCTTTCGTGGCACTGCGAACCCATCTTTGTGGAATACGCCAAGGTCCCGGCCCAGGCCCGGCAGGGCATCGACGCCCGGGTGATCGAGATGTGCCAAGGCATGGCCAAGTACGCCGCCTTGCGGGGAGAGGACGGCTGGTTCTTCCTGGAGACCGTGGACGATCTGCGCGACTACTGCTACTTCGTGGCGGGACTGGTGGGACTGCTCCTTTGCGACCTGTTCGCCTGGCACGAACCCGCCATTTCCGGTGCGCGTCTGGAACGCCTGCGCTCCAAGGCCGTCGGCTTCGGGCTTGCGCTCCAATACGTGAACATCAGCCGGGACATTCCATCCGACCATTCCCGGGAGACGGTCTTCGTGCCGCGCGCCTTGTGGGCCCGCCATGGCGTGGACCCGCGCCGTTGCACCGATCCGGACCAGAGGCTCAAGGCGACGGGAGCCCTTGTGGACCTGCTGAAGCTTGCCCAGGTCGAGGTCGAGATCGCCCACGAGTACATCCTGGACCTGCCACGCACCGCGTGGCGCATCCGCCTCTTCTGCCTGTGGCCTCTCCTGATGGCGCAGGACACCTTGGTGGCGCTTGGACGGAATCTGTCCGATGTGCTGGACCCGTCGAAACGCGTGAAGATCGGCCGAAGCGCCGTGCGCAGGATCCTCCTGACCACGTCGGTGTGCGCGCCGTCGAATTTCCTGCTGAACGGAATGTTCCGTCGGCGCAACCTCGCCTTGATGCAGAGTTTGGAGCGATCATGAAACGCTTCGTGCAGATCTTCTCTCCGGTGAAGACCCACATCGCCTTGCTTTTGGGCGGCATCGCCGTCGATCAGGCGACCAAGTTCTGGGCCGTGCACTCCTTGGGCGATCTGAAGGCCATCGACGGCTTCATGTATTCGCGCAATCCCATGGAGATCGTGGGGCAGTGGTTCCAGTTCAATCTGGCCTACAACAAGGGTGCCGCCTTCAGTGTCGCCCCGCAGCAACTCCTGCCCTTCCTGCACCCGACCTTGTTCTTCACGCTGGTCACGCTGGTGGCTTTCGGTGGACTTGCCATCCTTTACAAGCGCCGTCCCTTCCCGCACTTCTCGACCCGCCTTGGTGTCGCACTGGTGATCTCGGGCGGCATCGGGAACCTGCTGGACCGCTGGCGCCTTGGCCGCGTGGTCGATTTCATCAGCGTGGGCGTCCCCGACATGACCTGGCGCTGGCCGACCTTCAACATTGCCGACTCCTTGATTTGTGTCGGTGTGGGACTTCTGGTGCTGGCCGACAATCTCGACGTCTCGCTCTTCAAGACCCGCGAATCCGCCGGGGAAGTGCCGGTCGAGATCACCGAAGCCGGTCGATGACGGATTCCGTCATCGGGACCTCCCCGGAGCAGGCGCGTTCCTGGCTGGTCGACGACGATGCCGAGGACCGTCTGGACAAGCTCCTCACGGAGCGCTTTCCCGACTGGTCGCGCACCCGCATCCAGGAGTGGATCTCCGCCGGGCAGATCCTGATCGACGGCAAGGTGCGCAAGCCAAGCCATCGCCTCCTTGGGGGGGAAAGGCTTGAAGTGCTGGAGTGGCCCGTGCTGGAGGCTCCTCCCAGCCATGTGGTGCCCCAGGACATCCCCCTGTCCGTGGTCTACCAGGACGAATGGATCGCGGTGATCGACAAGCAGGCCGGACTGACGGTGCATCCGGGGACGGGCTGTCCTGACGGTACGCTGGCCAACGCGCTCGCCTTTCACTTCAAGAACCTCTCGGGCATCAACGGCCCCCTTCGTCCGGGCATCGTGCATCGCTTGGACCGCGACACCTCCGGACTTCTGGTCGTGGCCCTTCGCGACGAGGCACATCGGCACCTGGCCGCGCAGCTGGCCGACAAGTCCCTTGGCCGCACCTACCACGCCTTGGCTTGGGGCGAAGTGCAGGAGGAGCGGATCGACGGCCCGATCGGGCGTCATCCCACCGACCGCGTGCGCATGGCCGTCCTCAAGGGGGGCCGTGCCGCCGCGACCAAGGTGAAGGCCCTTCGCCAAGGGGCTCCAGCCTCCTTGGTGGAATGCCGGCTGGAGACCGGACGCACGCACCAGATTCGCGTTCACTTGGCATGGCGCGGGCATCCGGTGGTGGGGGATCCGGTGTACGGAGGGGCGCAGGAAAAGCTTGCGGCCATTCCGCCGATGGAAAAGGCCAAGGCGCGCGAGATCCTCGCCTGCCTGAATCGCCAGGGCCTGCACGCACGGGAGCTGCGCCTCATCCATCCCGGCACGTCCAAGGAAATGCGCTTCGAGAGCCCGTGGCCCGCCGACTTCGCCGCCGCAGTGGCCCAGGCCTTTCCGGATGGACGAATCACCTCGGAAACGACGGGCGCAAGCCTGCCGTAGGGCCGTAGGGTCGGGAACCAGGTAGATTCCTCCCTATGCCTGAATTGCCGGAAGTCGAAACGGTCCGCCGTCGCGTGGATGGTCCCCTGCGGGATCGCGTGGTGCATGAAGTGCGTCAAGGCCATGCCAAGGTCTTCGAGGCGGGAGATCCCCAGGAGCTTGCGGGAATGGCGTGCGTGGCCTCCCGACGCACCGGAAAGTACCTGTTCCTTGATTTTTGCGATCCCGACGAGGCCACCCGGACCTTGACCTTGGTGGTGCATCTGGGGATGAGCGGGCAGCTCACCTTCGCCGAGCCCGCCGCCGTGGAGGATCACCGCTTCCGCCGCCTGCCATCGGGGTACCAGAAGCCCCTGGGGGTGCATGCTGAAGACAAGCACACCCACCTCGTCCTTGCCTTCCGCGACGGTGCCCGGCTGCTCTTTCGCGACCCGCGGCGCTTTGGAAGGATCCTCGTGCTGGAACCCTCCATGGAACTGGACAACCCGCGCATCGCCCGCTTGGGTCCCGACGCCCTCGGGTATCCGTTGACGGAATTTGTCAAACGATTCATGGCGAGGGGAAACGCCCGGTCGGTGAAGTCGGTCCTTCTCGACCAGTCCTTCCTCGCGGGGGTCGGGAACATCTACGCCGACGAATCCTGCTTCACCGCCCGCATCGACCCGGCCTCCAAGGCCGATGCCCTCACGCGCCCCAAGGTCAAGGCCCTGGGCGAGGCGGTGGCCGAGGCGCTTTCGCGCGGCATCGAGAACGCGGGCACGACCTTCCGCGACTTCGTGCATCCGGACGGAACCTCGGGTCACAACCAGGAGGACCTGCGCGTCTACGCGCGCGGCGGCCTGCCCTGCCTGCGCTGCGGGACGATTCTTGTCAAATCCACGGTGGCCCAGCGCGGGACGGTCCACTGCCCGGGCTGCCAGAAGTAGTCACTTCAAGGTCTTGATCCACGCCCCGAAGGCGCTTTGGTCGGCTTGCCAGTCCGCCATGTCGTGCCCGGCGTTTTCCACCGGGTGCGATTGAAGCTTCACCCGGGCCGCCAGGCACTGGTTCCACCATTGCCGCACGTCCTGAAGCGCGAAGAGGCGATCCCTTCCGCCTTGGGCCCAGCGCAAGGGGAGACCCGAGAGCGCGCGCGGCTCGAAGGCCAAGCCGTAGTTTGCAAGCACTGACGGGTTGCAGCTCCAGACCGCCACGGCGCGCAGGCGATTCCCCAAGCCCGGCCGCATCTGCCCGGCCAGCCACAGCGCTCCGGTTCCTCCGTCGGAAGTGCCGGCAAGGACGATGGCGCCTTTGCCAATGTTCTTGTCCAGGGAGGCTTGGGTGATCAATGCCTCCACGCGCGCCTGAGCACTGGGCGAAAACCAGGGCGAGGCCGGCCACGCCGAAGGGCACAGCAGGGCGAATCCGCTGGAGTCGGCCCATGCCGCCATGTTGCGCGCCGCCTTGGCTCCCTTGGCGGGGTCGTTGGCTCCCAGTCCTCCGTGCAGCCAGATGACCAGCGGAAGCTTCCCCTTGGCCTTTCCCGGCAGCACCAAGCCTGCGGTGGAGCCGTCGGGGAGCGGGAGTTCCTTCACCTTCGGTGCGGCATGGACGGTGAGGGTGCCCAAAAGGGAGAGCAAGCCGATCGCGTTTTTCAGGTCACATCCTCCAGGCAAGGGATGCGGCGACGACGGGGCCAAGTTCCGTATGGCCAAGGGAGTCCTGCCACGACCCGCCCAGGTTCCCGTTCAGACGCCATTGCGGATGGAAGCGCCATTCGATCCCGGCGCTCATCATGGCGCGCGAGGCGATGTCTCCACCGAGCCATTCCTTGCGGGGCGCCTTCACTTGAAGCATGCCGTCCTCCATGCCGATGCCGTTGAGGTCGCGCCACGAGCTTCCCAGGTCGGTTCCTTTCCAGAGCGCTGAGATCTCGGAGGTCCAGGACCACTCCGTCGAGAGATCCTGCCGGTGGTTCCAATCGAGAGTCAGGCTGTTGGGGCCGGAAGGATGTCCCAGCAGGGTTCCGAAGTGGACCGGGGTGGTGTAGGGCTTGCCTTCGAAATCCGTGGCCGACGTGGTGTAGACCCACGGTTCGATGCGGGTGATCTGGAACTGATCGAGGCTTCCGCTTCCCAGGCATCCTTTCAATTCGGCGCCCAGGGCCAGTCCCCATTTGTTGCCCCAGTCACGACTGAAGAAGCCCAGGAAGTTCTGGAGGTCGTCCAGGAACAGTTCGGCGGTCAGACGCACTGAGCTGGTGGGGCGCACCGACAGGTCGAAATCCATGAGCAGGTTGTCAGGGGTTCCCACATAATGCCCTACGAAGAACAGCGGGAAGACCGGCATGAGATACAGGGGCTGGAAGGGGTGCGCGTTCGAGACCATCGCCTCGGAGAAGCTGATCTCGGCAGGGATCCATGGCGAGAGGTCCACGCTGGTGCGATGGGCGTACAGCCTGCGTTCCTCGGCGTAGGTGATCCCCAGGGGCGCTCCGTAGAGCACTTCGGCACGGACGGGCCCGACGCTCTTGCGGATGCTGGCCCATCCCATCGGTTCGGCATTTCCGGAGAACAGGAGCGGGTTCACGGGCGCGGATCCCCACCGGAGCGTCTGCACTCCGGCCTGGGCACGCAGCCAAGGCAGGTCGGTTTCCACCGCGCCTTCCAGCCAGTCGCTGGTGCGGGCCATGGAAGGGGTCTTTTCGTCCTTGGCAAAGAGGGCGGTCTGATAAACGCCCTGGTCGGCATTGAACGCCTTGTACCAGCGCTTGCGGTCGGAGACCTCCGTGAGCTGCCGCAGACGGGCCCACACGCTCACCTCGGGGCCAAGCAGGAGATCGACCCGAGGATGCAGGGAATAGCCGCCAACGAGGTCGTGGGGGAGCGTGTCGATGGAATAGACGGAATCTGTCAGGCGGCCCGTGACGACGGACCGTCCGTCGTAGTGGCCGTAGGCGCGCACACCCATGTCGATGGAAAGGAAATCCCGGTCATTGGGGCCGGAGCGCCAGAAGGGATGCCGGCCATAGCCCGGCCGCGTGCTCCCGCGCAGGTCGATGCGTTCAACGAGGCGCCGCCGCTGTGCGCGATCCACTGCGGTCAGTGCATTCGTATCCAGACCTTCCAAGCAAGCCAAGACGGCCTCGCCGGGCCAAGGACGAACCGAGGGAAGCGTGCAGCCGGGAGATCCGTCCCAGCGCACGAGCCAAGGCATGGCCGGATCGTCCTTGGGAAGCGAAGGCAGGATTCCGGCACCGAGAAGGGACAACAGAAGAGCTGGCAGCATGCGTCAAAGGTAGGTTCGTGGACGAAACCTGTTTGTAGTGGGCGCAAAGTGGCGGTACGGCTACCTTTGGAAACATGTCCTCCGAGCTTTGCAGAATTCACGGCCTGGTCACCGGGCGAGTCCAAGGCGTGGGCTACCGCGCCTTTGTCCGGTCCACAGCCCTTCAATTGGGAGTGACCGGTTGGGTGCGAAACCTCTCCGATGGCCGCGTGGAGCTCAGTGCCCAAGGCAGCGCAAAAGGTCTGGAAGACCTGGAGGACGCCCTGTGGGCGGGTCCTCCCTTGTCGAAGGTCATGGAGATCAAGCTGGATCGGGAGGCTCTCGATCCCGGCATGCGCGACTTCACCGTTCTTTACTGACGGCGGGCAAGCATCCCTAGGCCCATGTTGGCCTGCTGCACGAAGAGCTTGAAATTCTCATAGGCATCGGAATCCAGCTTCCGTCCTGAGGGACCTCGATCCGCATAGAAAAGGCCGATGGGGTTTCCGTTGACCGTGACCGCCTGGGCCACGAACGCGGACCCTTCCAGGATGTCGGTGATCGAGGGGCCCAAGTAGTCGCTCCATTCGGCATCGTCGTGGGATTCGATCCACACGGGTTCCTTGCTTTCGATCAACTGGGCGAAGATGTTGGGCGGCTTGGTCGAGATGTCGAACTGGAAACTTTCTTGGAAGGCCTCCCGATGGTCTCCCAGCACGTACTTGGCCTTGATTCCGGTGCGGCGCGGTGTGAGCAGGGCGAAGACGGTCCGGTCCATGCCCACGCCCCGGTAGATGCCTTCCAGCACCATCTCCATGAGCACGTTGAGATTGGCGCCTTGGCCCAGGCTTGTGCTGATCTCACGCAGGATGCGCAATTGCAGGGAGCCGTCGGGTTCGGGATGCTCGGAATACTCGATGTTGGGTGCAGAGCTCTCACCCGCGGCGCTGTCGCGACCGACGGGAATGAGGCGGGCGGCCGAATTGGCTCCCAGCCCCTTGGCGGCCAGAACGGCGTCGTCGGCCTGGATCTGCAGGAAGTTGGTCGCCTCGGCGGTGCTGATGTCGAGAAACCGGGAAACCTTGCTGTTCACGGCCTTCATCTCGGAGCTGTTCCACCCCAGTTCACCGGCCTTGGCGATCTCGTGCCCAAGGACCACGTAGGGAACCCGGTGATCCTTGCTGTCGGAGCGAAGCGCTTCGACAAGCAGGGGGGACAGTTGCCATTCACGGGCAAGTTCCGAAGTGAGCTGGCTCAGACGGAACCCGAGCACTTTGCGCTCGACCTCATTGGGCTGGGCACCGGGGGCGCGCAACGCCTCGTCCAAGCGATCCCCGTCCGGGCCTGCAAAGCACCAGAAGGCCATTTCGCCCAGATGGTAGAGCAGGGCGACGATGAAGACCTCTTCGGCCGAAATGTCGTTTTTTTGCTTGGCCAAAGCGCGCGCCTGGGTGGCCGCATGGATGGAACGGGCAAGTTCTCCCATGATGCGGTTGCGGGCCTTGCCCTTGAGCAGGGACTCGATCACGGCGATGGACAGGCAGATGCCTTCGACGGCATTGAAGCCAAGCACCAGCACGGCGCGGCTGATCGTCGAGATCGGTGCGGCTCCGGGATTGTAGAAGACGCTGTTGGCCAGCTTCAGGACCTTGGCGGTCATGGAGGGGTCCTTCAGGATCGTGCGAGCCAGCTCCAAGGCGCTGAACTCGGCATTGCCCATGATGCGACCCACCTCAGTGGCGGTGCGCGCGAAAATGGGCATCTCCTCCTCGCCCAACCGGGCGACCCATGCGTTGAGGGATGATTTGGGCGACTCCGGTGGCGTCGGGGCGGAAATTGGCCGTTCAGGCATCATGCGACCATGGACAGCATCTGTTCCACCTCCACGAGACTTGCGGTGACTTCTTCGATCATCTCGGCGGTTTCCTCCGGACCTAGTCCCAATTTTGCCCATCCGTCGTCTTCGATCGGATGGAAGGGGAGCTTCAAGGGGGACCAATCGGCTCCCAAGTGGCTTGCCAAGAGGTCCGCGAGGTAGACGGGAACCACGTTGCGGCGGGTGTCTTCCTCGTCCATGGTCCACCCCGGGTTTTCATGGTATCCGATGCACATGGCGATCCTCGGGGAGATCTTCCAAAGCTTGGTCAGGAACTGGGCACCCAGTTCGGCGTGATCGATGTCGAAATTCTTGCGTTCCAGTTCATGCAGGCGTGAATGGCCCAGCAGGCCTTCCCGGTCCATCTTGCGGATCGCGGCAAGGAATCGCGGGTATTCGGTCGGAATGAGCTGGAGCAGGATCAAGGCGCCAAGGTCGTGCATGAGCCCAGCCATCCACAGCTGGGACAGGGATTCGGAATCGGCGCCGATCTTGACCCCGATCAGACGGGCGAAGGAGGCGACCGCGAACGAGTGCTTCCAGAAGCCCTTCATGTCGATGCCGCCCTTCTTGATCCCGAAGAGGCTGGGCATGAGAAGGGCGTACAGGATCCCCTCCAAGGAGCGCAGTCCGACCCTTGCGATCGCGCTCTTGAGGTCGGCGGGGGGAGTGCCCCGGGAATAATGGATACTGGAGGCCAGTCGCAAGACCTGACCGGTAAGGACCGGGTCGGTGGCGACCAACTGCTCGACCTTGCGAAGATCGGGGTTGTCGCTGGTCAGTTCCGTACGCAATCGCACCAGCACTTCGGGCAAGGCGGGAAGCTTCACCTTGTCCTTGGCGAGAATGTCGCGAATCTGACTCTGGTGCTCATCGTTGTTCACAGTGCCCATGCTACCATTTCACCGGGCCGGGGCGCAAGAACGGACTCCTTGACTTGGGTGATATTCATCACAGGCGGGGGCGATTGTGGCAGAGTCACTTGCTGATATGGCTCAAGACACCTAAATTCCCCTCAAACCCTTTTTGAGGAGCTTCCATGCGAAAGACCCTTCTAGCCCTGTTGTCGTTGTGCGGCGTCGCCTCGGCGATGTATCAGTACGACGATTATCCCGTGGCCGACTACGACTACCGGCACAATCGCATCGCGATTTCTCCTCTCAAGCTCTTCGGTGGCATCGACCCCGAGCTCATCCGCAAGGGTCCTCAGTCCCATTTTTCCGGTCTTCCCGGCATCGACCGCCTCACCTTGAGCTATGAGCGCTTGACGGGCGTGCAGGGTTCGTTCGGCTTCGGCCCGATCGTGACCATCCAGCCGGTGGATATCGGTGGTGACAAGGCTTTCACGGGAATCTCGGGCGGTGGCTTTTTCCGCTACTACTCGGGCATCACCCAGGCGACCTATTTCCAGATGTCGGCGGAGTACATGATGGTCACCGGCGCCAAGTTCGGTGCGGGCGATCCGGCCCAAGGCGCCACCTACGATGGCGACGAGACCCTTGAGATCGGCGGGCCTCAAATCAGTCCCGTGGTCGGTTACTGCTTCCTGTTCGACAAGAAGTGGTTCGTGAACGTCCAGGCGGGATACACCCTTGGCTTCTATTCGGTCGCCTACGAGGGCGGTTCGGCCGTCGACAACACCCTTCCCTACGGGGATCTCACCAACATCGATCCCGCCACCGGCTCGAGCACGGCAGGGCAGGCGGCCTACAAGACCGAAGGCAAGGGATACTACGCCGACGAATGGCGCTTTGGCAGCTACCTTCACGGGGCTGTCGAACTGGGTTTCGCGTTCTGAATTCCGTCGCTTGCGATTGAGTCCTTGCGCCCGTCGGAGTCCGGCGGGCGTTTTTGTTTGCATTCTTCCTATCCGGACCTGTAACCCTTTATGCTGAACCCGATCGAAATCACCGAACTTCTGCTGGTTGCTGCCGGTGCCATCACTTGCAGCTCCTTGGTCTTGGCTCAGAACCGTCGCGTGCCCGTCTCTTGGTTCAATGCGCCCCTTTCGGCGTGGGCGGTGGCGTGGTCGAGCTGGTTCGCCTTGACGTTCCTGTCGCTCAATCTCGATCTTCTCGAGCTTCACCAGAACCTGGCCTTGCGCACCTTCCTGAACGTGGTCAAGGGCTGGCTCCTGTGCTTTCAGATGGGCTTTTTCCTGCACGGGATCCTGCGTCTGGGCTGGCGCTCCTTCCCCGGCTGGATGGCCTACCCCTTGCCCGCCGCAATGGTCACTTGGGGCACGATTCGCCTCTACCTCCGCCAGGATGTGAGCTTCCTGCAAGCGATCGACCCGATCGTGGTGGTCTTTCTTTGCGGGGATTTTGTTTCCCTGCTTCTCTCTTGGCTCTTGTTGCGTCGCTTGCGTCGCGATCTCCCTTCGCTTGCCATGGCCATTCTCAGGCCGATGCAGTTCCTGCTTCCCTTGGCGACCGTGCTGATGGGGCTTTCAATCCTTGCCAAGATCCAGCAAGGCCCATGGGTGGCCCGGGAATACCTGTGGGTGCTTCCTCTGGATCTCGCCCATCTCATCCTGCCGCTTTCCATCCTGGTCATGGCATGGCGGACACGCTCGGTGACGATCGAGGTCACGAACCAGACATGGAAGCGCGCCATGGTCGCAGGGGTGCTCTTTCCGGTCTGGTTGGGCGTCAAGCTCTTCTGGCCGTTGAGCAGCTTGGATTGGATCCTGTCCTGCTGCGGGCTCCTGTGGGCACTTCTCGGGACGGTGGTCCCCATCTGGCGGCCCTTTCTCGAGACGGCCTCGCGGTGGGCCAACTATGGCATGGAGCGGGAGCGCGACGCGCTGGTGCGGCTCGAAGCACGGTTGCTGGAAACCCGCTTGACCCGTCAGGAATACATCACCTTCACGGCGCGGGCGCTGGCGCGCCTGCTGGGCTGTCCGGTCCTGCGGCTGGCTCCGGAAGATCCGCGGCTGGCTCCCCTGCAGGCGCAACTGGATGCGGGTGCGCAGGCGGTCTTTCCGCCGCTTCTGACGATGCGTGAACTCACCACGCGCCGGGAATACGCCGTGTTCGAGGAATTGGGTGCACAGATCCTGGTGCTGATCCCCGATCCGGCCCATCGACCGCGGCTTGCCTGCATCTTGGCCTTGGGTGCTGGCCGAGGCACGCGAGGCTACCCGCTGGGTCTGCGCACGCGGCTGCGCGCCTTGCAGGGGGCGCTCATCCAAGGACTGGAAGCCCGGCATTTCGTCGATCTGCGTCTGGAGGAGGAACGTGGGCGCTCCGAGCAGGAGAGGCTTGCGATGCTGGGTCTTCTGTCGGCCTCGACGGCGCACGAGATCCGCAATCCCCTGTCGGCCATCCGCAACATCGTGACGGTGGCGCGTCGGGAAGCGGGGGAGGGGACGACCCTCTCCCGAGACTTGGATGTGGTGGCAAGCGAAGTGGACCGCTTGGACGCCACGGTGCGCCGGATGCTGGATTTCGCCCGCGACCGGGGGACCACCGAGGATGTCGAGGCCACGGTGGAATCGGTGTGCGGATTGCTGCGGCTGGAGGCCCGTGAAAAGGGCCGACCTCTGGAGACGCGGTTGTCTGGACGGAAATTGTCCATCGACATGCCGGAAAGCGATCTCAAGGCGGTGCTTCTCAACCTTGTCCTCAATGCGCTCAAGCATGGGCAAGGAGCGGTGACGGTCGAGGTGCGGCAGGATCCGATGCGGATCGAGGTCTGCAACGCGGGAGAGATTCCGGTGGCCGACCTGCAAAGACTTTTTGTTCCCTTGCAAAGTCGTCAGGGGATCGGGCTCGGGTTGTGGACATCCAAGGCGCGGCTGCGGGAAAACGGAGCCGACCTTGAATGTGAATCGGGCGAAGGCAGGACCTGCTTTCGCATGGTCTGGAGGTAGAAATGCGGTTTCTGGTCGTGGACGATGAGGCGGGCGCCCGGTACGGAGCCCGTCGGTTGCTTGAATCCGCCGGACATGAGGTGGTCGAGGCCGAAAACGGCAAGGACTGCCTTGCGGCGTTGTCCTTGTCCAAGGCCCAGGCGATCCTGCTGGATTACCAACTGGGTGGAGGGATGGACGGCTTGGCGGTCCTGGAGGCGTTGGGAGCCATCGTAGATTCTCCGCCCGTGATTCTTTTCACGGCGCAGGGAAGCGAGAAGATCGCCGTCGAGGCCACCCGCAAGGGGGCTTGGGATTATCTGGTGAAGCCCGCCAGCCCGGATGAACTGGTCCTGACCTTGGAACGGGCCGCCGAACACCATCTGGCCCGGATGGAGAACCGCCGGCTCAAGGAGGAGATGGCCGCCCTGCGTCCTTCCGGACTGATCGGGGAGTGCCCGGCCCTGGTCACCTTGCGGGGCAGGCTCGGGATGGTCGGGAAGGCGGCGTCCAACGTGCTGATCCTTGGCGAATCGGGATCCGGCAAGGAGGTCGTGGCGCGCGAGCTGCATGCCCTTTCCGGGCGGACCGGTCCATTCGTGGCGGTGAACTGCGGCGCCTTGCCCACGAACCTGGTCGAGTCGGAACTTTTCGGGCACGAAAAGGGCGCCTTCACCGGTGCCCTCACGGCGCGGGAAGGGCGGATCCGGCAGGCCGACGGGGGAACGCTCTTCCTGGATGAGATCGGCGACATGCCGTTGGAGGCGCAAGTGCGGCTGTTGAGGGTGCTGGAGGAGCGGATGGTCGAGCCGGTCGGAGGTGTCCGCACCATCCCGGTGGACATCCGGGTGCTGGCGGCGACCCATCGCGACCTGAGGGCTCTGGTGGCCGAGGGGCGCTTCCGTGAGGATCTCTATTTCCGGCTGGATGTTCTTTCCCTGCATCTTCCACCGTTGCGGGAACGGGGGCAGGACATCGTGCTCCTGGCTCACGCCTTGCTCGAACGTCAGGCGCCGGGTCGGCATCTTTCCTTCTCGCCGAACGCCTTGGATGCCCTGCGCGCCTACCCTTGGCCCGGCAACGTGCGGGAGATGCGCAATGTGGTCGAACGCGCCTCCATCCTGTGCGACGACAAGGAGATCGGCCCCGAACATCTGATGCTGCCCGCATCGGGCAAGGCTCCCGCCTTGGCTGTGCCGGCAGCCGCAGCCGAGCGCGCAAAGACGGATGGAATGCTTGAATTGCCTCCCATTTCGCTGGGCCAGTCCTTCCGTGAAGCCAAGGCCGCCTTGGTGGATGCCTTCGAACGGGCCTTCATCTTGGGGAAATACGAGGAGATGGGTCGCAACGTCTCACGCACCGCGACGGCCTTGGACATGCACCGGCAAAGCCTTCAGCAGAAGCTGCGCGACTTGGGCATCACCCGCCCCACCGAGGAGGAGGCATGAGCCGTCCACATGAATCCTTGATCAAGGTGCGCTTTGCCGAGACCGATGCCATGCGCTTCGTCTACTACGCCAACCATTTCATCTACTACGAGGTGGCGCGGACCGACTGGCTGGCGGCCCAAGGCCTGCCGTACCACCAACTGGAAGAGGAAGGCTGTGGCATCCCGGTCCTGGAGGCCCACTGCAACTACCGCAAGCCCGCCCGCTACGGCGACGAACTGTGGTTGCAAGCCAAGCCCTCCCAAGTGGACCGGATCCGGATGCGCTTTGACTACCAGACCCGGCGTGGCGGCCCCGAGGGGGAGCTGCTGGCGACCGGGCACACGATCCATGCGTGCATGGGCCGCGACGGCCAACCGATCCGGATTCCGGCCAATCTGCTGGCGCTGTTGCAGGATTGAAACGGTTTTGCAGGGGCTCCGCCCTGCACTTGGTTCATTTTGCACTGCGTGCGGTGCATATTCTTATGCGCGTTGTTCTGGGCCTTCCCGGCCCAGGCCCGGGCCCAAGGCCACTGGCGGCCCTGGGAACCGCCACCAAGGGATGGCATCCCTTGGAACCCTGCAATTTCGCAACCACTTCGCGAGTCTTGCCACCACTTGCGATCAGCAACCTTGCGAGTGAACTGGCCGCAGCGTGCCCCGCGCGATCAGGATCGCAACACGGGGCCCCAATTCCGGGGAGTGCCATGACTTGTAATGACGCTACTCTCAATTAGACTACCTGCTACGCCCATTCGCCACAAAGAACGAACGACTCAAATCAGGAATGCCCATAGAAGAATGCCGCGTCATGGCCTTGGTGGATTGGCGACATAGAGGAACTTGTCCCGCCATGTGGTGTCGCGGGGCCAGCGATACTTGGCCGCCACGGCGGGGGTCATCTTGGGAAGATCGCTGATGGGGAACTTCATGATGAAGCGATTGGTCGCAGCGTAAAGCGTGTCCCCCAAGCCAACCAGATCGCGCGTGCGAGTACCCCCACAGTCCGCCATATTGTTCCAACACCAACTGTCTTCCAAGGGAACCCATTGGCGTGAACTGTCGTCGAAGACATGCCCCGAGGCGCCAAAATAGCCCGCCACGAATAGTCGATCCTTCCATGATGTCATGGCAAGGATGTTCACGGGAAGGTCGCGATGGCAGGTATCAATGTCCGGAGGGCAATTGCGAGCCGCACGGTAGGGCGCCTTGCCACCCGGCATTTCTGTGGTTTCTTGGGACCAATCTCCCACCCACAGAGAACCTCGATGCCAAGCCAAGCCACGCGGATGATAGGCTGTATCATCTACGAATTGACCAGGGACGAACCATGTTTGTAACGGCGGGGCTTGGCGTTTCCAACTGGCTTCGCCCCAAACCCGGTACCATAGTCCATTTTCCCAAGTGGCGGACCAAAGCGTATCCCCGACCTCTAAAAGTCGGTAGGGGACATCGATGGGGAATCCATTTCCTAAATCAGTCCATTTTCCTGCTATTCTGATGTTAACATATTTCTGATTAGGCGAAACACCAAATGCGATCAAATTTCCATGGAATGATCCAAGTCCAATGATACCAACGGAGTCTGGGCTCGGAAATCCAAGATTTCCCCAATCCCATACCCCGATTTTTGAGGCATACACCCTCCCCGGCTTCCGCGTCGACACCCATAGGCTTTCTGATGTCGCGTACAATTGGTCTGGCACCCCTTTCACATTCCATTTGATCTTTTCCCAGCCAGACGAATACGATTTGCTTACCCACAACTGACCAACCGAATTCATCGCGATCAGTCGCTCCCCCGCACGGGTAATATTTACCCACTGCGTATCCCCTTCACCTTTGGCGGGTGCTTCCAAACCTGCAGTTCTCCAACCAGGGATCACCTGGACAACGGGAGAAGAAATGGTCTCGGAGCACGAGGCCAAGATGAATGGCAAGACCCACAGAAGCTGCTTCATGGGGTCACCACCACAGCGGACGGTGCAGGCGCAAAGGTTGCACCTAGAGTCGAAAATGCCGGATCGTTGGACTTGTCCCAAGTTGACCAATCGGTGTGGTACAAGCCAAAGACCGCACCCGAAGCATCGGGCCACACCGCGCCAGGAACGATCGACAGATTCTGACATTTCAGCACTGCCGCCGAATCGGACTTCAAGGAAAGCCCGCAGTGATCCCCCGGAAACCACAGGAAACTCATCGCGGCAAGGTTGCGTTCCGTCTGGAAAGGAAAGGAAATCGTGAATTCATGCACGGTGTCCTTGCCAAGGTTGGTGACCCTCACCCGAGGCTTGACCGCATTCACCTCCCATGGCGCTTCGTCACGCATTTCCACTCCAAGCTTGATTTGAGCAGGAGGAGTCATGGTGTCCGATGGCAGCGAATCGTAACCAGACGTGGTGTCCTGCGGCAACGCAAGGGCTGTCAAAGGCGGGAAATTCCCCCAAATGACTTTGCCATCCTCATCTTTGACGACCACCCAAGGGTTGGCAACCCATTGGCCATCGGCTCCAATGCGCGAAGGCGACAACTTGCGATCCCAAGCCTCCCACTGGGGCAAGTGCACGCCAATGCTGCCACCCACGATCTTTTCTCCCGGCTGGATCCAGCGTGGCAAGGACCATTCGATCGCCCACAATCCGCCCCCCAGGGAATCCAAACGAGCCTTGGTGTCAGGAAGATGCCACGTTTCAAGCTTGCCCGACTTGCCTACCGGAAGGCGCACATACCAGATGGCCGTCAGGTTCCGAAGCGGCACATTGCCATCGTTGCGCACTTCCAATTCAGGCTTGGAAACATTGTTCTCTGTGGCCGTCGCCGCCTCGCGCGTCCACGCCGACACCTTCCGCACACCGGGGCGCGAAGGATCATCGCCATCCATGTGCGTCCCCCACAGCACCTCACCCGAACCATCGCGGACCAAGATCTTCTGATTTGGCAGGACCGCGCCAAAATTCCGATCATTCGATGGGTCTTTGTAAACACTCCACTGTGCATTGTTCGACATGCGCAACGCGACCGAGGACATCGCAGCACTGGGCCAAACCCCACCCGGTGGGATGACAACGGAGGAATCGAAATAGCGCAGATCCCACAAATCTCCGCCCCGCGAAACAAGGCTCCACGGCGCGCCAGCAGGAGCCTCGAGAACTGGCGCATTGAGGGGGTCAGCCCGGAAGGTGTAGAAGAATTCCAAGCCCTTCACAGACTTCGTGCCGGAATTTTCCACCACGATCCTTGGCTTGCTGTACTTGACATCCTTGCCCCGCGCTTCACGGAACCAAAGTCGCACTTTCGTTTCATCAGCGGGATTGCGCAAAGCCGTATCCACATTGAATTTCCCAACAAGCAAGGGGCGAGGAGTCGTGGCCTCCGGCACCAAAGTCCCGACCACCAAGGTATCGGAAATATTCTCGATTAGAAACGCATGCTCGATTTCCTGTCCTGCCCAAGTCGTCACGTTCACGGAAATCCGATTTCCTCGCCTCTCGATCCGGGGGCGCACCGAATAGCCGGTTGGCACGACTTGGGTGACACCACTGCGGGAACTCACCCGCAAGCCGGTTTCTGGATCTGCTTGTACCGTCGCCACCACTCGGCTTGCTTGCGTTTTTACGACATAGCCGACGATATCTGTTTCTGAAGGCATGACCCCCAGTTTGAAATTCCCCGTCACAGTGACCGTATCCATGAATGATGTATGGAATTGACCATCCGATCCCATCAAGGTGTACTGGCTGCGCACCCCTGCCGGCATCCGTGCTACTCCACCACCAAGTTCCAACAATTCGCTGCAATCAGGAGCCAAAGCACAGTAGATATCGTGGCCCAAACGCGGCGCGCCAATCACAGAAGGCTTGGCTTCAAAGCGCTTCCCCAAGAATTCCTTGCTGAAAGAAACGCCCATTTCCCCGTGCGGCGCCAAGCTATCGGGGAAACGGCCCCGCGTGAAGAACTTGCGCAATTCATAGGTACGGGGGTCTTTGAATTTTTCGGGATGCAATTCTGGTAGCCAAACACCGTCTTTCCGAACCGCTTTTTGGCTTTGATCATCCACAGCAATGTCGGTTCGCGCAAGGAAACCTTTTTGCCACTTGTCAAGGAATCCCATCAATGGCAGGCCAATCTCGACATCGTCAACCAGCAAATCGGCAATCCAACCATACTCAAAGGACTTGGAAAATGCATAGCAACTGGCATTTTGTAAATCTGAAGAAAAATCACAAATATCGCCAAGATTTTCCGAAAGAATGGTTCGGACCAAGTCCCCCAGGCCACTGACGGTACTATGCATCGTCTGAAGCTCCAATTCACGCCCATCTGGAAGCTTTGGATATTTTTCTGCCAATTTATTAATGCGATCGGTTGCCAATCCAATATGCGCACCCTTTCGCCGTCCGTTGAACATGCGCGAGTGCATGATATCAATGGGTTTATCTATTCTGGTGAGCTTTTTCTCCAGTCCCCACCAATCTGCGGTGGCATAGATGCTTTTGATCTCAA
>JBDKGV010000045.1:0-18088 GCA_039798005.1 Fibrobacterota bacterium | reverse complement strand
AAAGGCCACCCCCTTTGCGGGAGCGGCCTTCGATGACAGGATCTGTCCAAAGCTTACGGAGCCAGCAGGGCCTCGTAGTCCTTGACGGTGCCGCGGTTGAGGCAGCACTCGATGATCTTGCGACCCAGCGGGTCGAGCTCGGGGGACAGGAAGCCCTTGAGCTCGGTGTGGAAGAAGTCGTACAGGATCTCGGCGCCCTTGTCGTAGGTTTCCACGCCGACGTCCGGCTGGGTCTCGGGCTGGAGGAACCAGCGCGGGATCAGGGTGCCTTCGATCTGCATGTGCCAAGGCACCTGTCCGAGCAGCGAGCAACGCGCGTCGACCAGCTGGTCCTCGCGGAAGCGGGCGCTGCCTCGACGGGCCAGGTACTCGCGGGTCAGCCAAGAGGGCATGAAGTCCACCTTCCAAGCACCGATGTGCTGGTTGGGGATCAGGATGTTCTTGGTGTCCGGCGTGTCGATGATCTGCTTCAGGAGCAGGTTGGCCTGATCGACCTTGCGACCGGTGCAGAACGGCCAGTAGGAGCCCACGCCCTCGGACTTCATGCCGCCGCCCGCATCCTGGATGGAGGGGTTGGCATGGCCGCGCGGAGCGGTCAGACGCCAGAGCCAGGCCAGTGCCGGCGGGATCACGTGGAACAGACCCATGATGCCGTAGCTGGGGTGCTCCTTGGTGGTCGGAGGGCAGCGCACGCCGAACGAGCGTATGTTCACGTAAGCCGGACCGGACTTGATGCCGGGCATCATGTCGCGGGGCACCACGATGCGGGGGTTCGGGCAACGCTTGCCCGGACTGTCCTCGGTGTGCTCCCAGATCAGGGCCATCGAACCCGGAGACACGTAGTGGTTCAGGTAGATGAGCGGGATCTCGGAGTTCAGGCACATCTCCTCGAGGTGAGGATCGGTGCCGTAGTGCTGGATGTTGTCGGTGCGGATGAACCAGCCGTCCTCGGCATCGGCCACGGCAAGGCGCGTCGATCCTTGGATGTACTTCGGGTGCGCGGCACCCATGTCGTCCATCATCGGGTAGAGCTTGCAGGCGGTGGGCAGCACGAAATGGCGCTTCTCACCGGTGGTCAGGTGCGTGCCCAACAGCAGGCGACCGTCGGACTGGCGATGGACATGCTCGAGCATCTCGGACTTGCCGCCGCCCGACGCGCCTTCGTGCATGAAGGTCACGATGTTGTCGTAGGGAGTCTCGACCTGCACTGCGGAGCAGTGGTTGGTGACCCAGCCTTCCTTCTCACCCTGGTGCAGCAGGCAGGAGTAGATGCCCTTCTTGGCGCTGGGACCGGGATAGAGGTTGGTCGCGAAGATTTCCTGGTACTCGTGCAAGCGGTTGTGAATCACGACCTGCGCACCGTCAAAGGCGGTGTGGCGGAAGGACGGAGACACGAAGCACACGCCACCGCAAAGCTTGAAGCTCTCGGGGACCTTGTCCGCAGGGATGTATCCCTGGAGGTCCGCAAGCATGCCGGCGAAGAAGGCGGCATTGCGCGGGCAGATGAGAAGCGATCCGTACTCGAGGTCCGCAGGACCGGAGTAGAACGGCATGACGATGAGATCCTGTCCTTCGAGCCAAGCGAAGATCTCGGAGCGCAGGGGGCCGAATTCCTTGCCGAAGCGCTCGCGGAAGCGGGGCTTGTCGGTGGGGAGCTCGTCGGCGATCACCATGGCGTTGGGATCGCGGCGGCGCATGGCCACCTCGGGGAAGTTCACCGAGATGCCGTTGCGGGCCTTCACGACCTCCGCTTCGATCAACGACTTGCCATTGACATCGTAGGCCACCGTGAAGGTGCCGGCATCGCCACGATTGCCTTGGGTCCAGTCGGTCGCACCGGCTTCGCGTCCCAGCGCCCAATCCAGCAGATCGGTGCGTTTCAGCGGGAAGTGCAGAGAAGGAGCCTTCGCGAGCAGATCGACGATCTCCTTTGGCAAGCCGGCATTCCGCCAGTTGGCACGGAAGTCAATGGTTCCCATGTGCATTCCCTTTCGGACAGTGTTCAAAAGGAGAAAAATACCTCTTTTTTCCTTTTTTGCAAAGGATGACTCTCATTTTACGAAAAAAATGTCGTATCTCGACATCTTCAAGTCGTCATCCTCAATACCATCACAACTACAAAACAATACGCCCCGCAATGAGCAGGGCGTGTTCCAACTTGCGTTTTCAGGCTTGGGAGCGGTCTTTTCGGATCAAAGCAATCCAAGGATGCGCTCGGCGGCGACATCCCAGAAATATCCGTGCGTCACCCCTCGCGAGCAGATCTTGTCCCATTCTTCTTCGTTGGAACGAATGACAAGCACCTTGCGGAGGGTGCGAAGCAAGGTGTCCGGGGCCAAGCCGTCGAAGAGGAAGCCATCAGCCTGTTCGGCGGGATGGGACACGATCCGATCGGCGGCAGAGCCCACGCGGTGCGCGATGCAAGGAGTCCCCACCGCCATGGCCTTGGCATACACGGTGCCGCTGGGCTGGTGAACAGCCGGAAGCATCACCATGTCGCTTGCGCTGAGCAGATGAAACAGGCTGGCCTCGCCACTTGGCAGGATATGGATCCGCCCCGGATGGAGACGCGCGACCGTCTCGAGATGCTTGCGCTGCGGAGCGCTCTCACCCCCGTAGAAGCCGAGTTCGAGGTCCATCTTGAGGAAATCGGGCAAGACTGTCAGCATGTGCTCCACGCCCGCTTCGGGAATGAAGGGGGAGGCATAGGCGACCAACGGCCGCGTCCCCGGAGCATACTGCTCGCGCTGCTGCGCCTTCCAGCGGCGCAAGGCGACCATATCCTCCAGGTCGAACGGCAGGGTCCAGAGCCCGGGATCGATGCCCGGCGGAATCGCCTGGACCTTGGAGCCCAGCTGGCGGAACAGACCTTCCAAGCCGTAGCCGTGGTGGTCTTCCAGCAGCGCGTTCAGGTAATGATTGCTGGAGACGGTCACCCGCTCGGCGCAGACAAGGCCCGCCTTGAGCAGATTGATGCGTCCCCAGAATTCCAACCGCTCCGGTGCCATCCACTCCGGTCCAAGCCCGATTTCCGGAAGCCAGCGGGAATCGCAAAGCCCTTGAAAGGCCGCGTCCTGGAAGGTGAACAGGGTCCGAGGCGACTTGAGTTCGTCCTTGAAAAAGGTCGTGGCGTACAGGATCCCAAGACCGCTCTGCCATTCATGGCCATGGACCAGGTCGGGCGTCCAGTCGTCCAACAGGCAGCTCAGGAGCGCAGCGGCTCCAAAGACGGCAAAGCGAAGGGCGTTGTCCAGATGGTCCCAGCCGGACTCTTCCAGATAGGGATGGTTGCGTTCAAACAGGGGATGGCGCAGCATCCGCATCTGTACCGGCCCGTAGCTGGTCTTCCAGACCTGCGTCTCCTCGACCTTGAGAAAGGATGCCTGCACCGCACCGGCCGGAACCCAGCCTTCCATGTTCTCGGGAGGATGATAGCACGGGAATGCCACCCGCACCTCATGGCCCATGCGCGCGTAGGCCTCGGCCAGACCTTCGACGTTGCGACCCACCGAAGATCCCTTTCCAATGGGGACCTGCAACGGGTGTTCAGGGGTGAGGAGCAGAATTTTCATCGAACCTATCCTATCACTCAATCGGGAGCTTGTCCAGTCCTGTCGCAAGGTACTTGATGAAACACTCCGCCTAAACCGCTCTTTGGTCACAATCCGGTCACAAATCCATCCGCTGCAGCCACCGCCGCAGCGTCTGAGGGCAGGATTGTCAGCGAACCACGGCCAAACGGAACCACGATGTCCTGGTGCCCGAATCAAGCTCCACCGTCAAGCGTGCAGCGTAGACTCCCGTGCCCAGCGCAAGACCTTCCAAACCTTGGGACTGACGGCCCGACCCGGTGGGAAGCCCATCCTTGTGCAACACGACGAAGGATGTCTGATCGAAGATGTCCAGGCTCACCGAGCGGGCGGCCTTGCCCAGATCGTAGCGGACCGTGGTCTTGCCACCACGCACCGGATGGGGATAGAAATGGAAACCCGACAGATCCGCGACCGCCTTCAAGGAACCCAGATTTCTCGCATCCAGCCAGAACCCGCGACCGGCATCGCCACCGGGCATTCCCCACAGCACCTTGGAATTCCCGGTGCGGAAAAGCTCAAGCCCACCGCCCGAGGACAGCGACTGCAGCCGCCCCGCCACCGCAAAGGGATGCAGCCATGGGCACAGCAACGAATCGGTGGTGCGCGTGCCAGCCGCCAAAGGCCAGCTCGATACGGAGTAGTTCAGCTTGGAGCCCGCACCGGCATCCGTGGTCAGCAAAGGACCGGCGTAACTCGATCCCGATGCCGTGAAGGCGAAGATGCGGCCGTCCGGGCTTCCCAACAGGACCTGCTTCGATCCGTTGCTCTCCAGATCCACCACCAACGGAGAGGATCCCACCACTCCGGCCGGAAACCGGCGATTGGCCGTGGAGAGGTTGAGCAAGTCATTGCCTCCCAAGCGCACCGGCCATCCCGACGGAGCGATTCCGTTCCTGTCCACCAGCCACAGTCGATCGGTTCCCGTGAACAGGATCTGGGGGTACCCCGAGCCTTCAAGGTCGGCAAGCGCGGGAAATCCCGGATCACCCGCCACGCCTTGGCCGGACGGACCGCGCGCAAACTGCCGAGGCCAACCGGGCATCCGTTCACCGGTCCTGCCACCATACAGGGCGGCGGTTCCACGCGAACCCAGCACGAAGGCGTCATCGGCCCCGTCGCGATCGAAATCGCTGCTGGAGACCGTGAAGGTCTCGCCGGGAAGGCGGGAAAC
Source organism: Fibrobacterota bacterium (assembly GCA_039798005.1). Classification (GTDB taxonomy): domain Bacteria; phylum Fibrobacterota; class Fibrobacteria; order UBA5070; family UBA5070; genus JBDKGV01. Next base: position 13,324 of record JBDKGV010000045.1, on the reverse strand, counting down.
CGGTGCCGCGAAAAGCATGGGGTTGCGGGCAGGCAGATCCACACGCACCACTCGACCCGTGGAATCCACGGCAAATACGGCATCCGAAGGGGCCCAAGTGCGACCCCGCGCAAGGAACTGGACACCCGAGATGCCATTGGGCCCGGAGACGTTGCAAACGGTATCCTGCCCCGATGGGGTCAGGCGCAACAGCATCCCGGTGGTGTCGGCGGCATAGAAGACCCCGCCAAGCCCCAGCGGAGCCGTGATGAAACGCCCCGTATGGGTGCTCGTGCGGATCGAGTCGCCTTCGGGCCACACAAAGCTTGCCAAGCCCTGGCGACTGATCACGCACAAGGTGTCGCCTTGGGTCGCCGTCCCGATCGGGAAGCGGGTGGTGCCGGCAGGAAGGCGAGAGAGGTTCTGGACCGGGAAGCGTCGCAGCGATTGCGAGGTCGAGGCGTTGGCAAACGGAGTCTTGACGGAATCCGTCCAATTTGCCCGCACCAGGATGGTGTCGTTGCGGGGGAAGAGGGGAAGTGAGCAGGTATCGCATTTCCGCGGGGAAAGCCCGGTGGAGTCCAGCAACTGGACATGGCCGGTGGAATCCACGACCCAACTGGAAAGCGGCCAGCGCGATGGTCCCGGCAGAATGGAATACGCGCCCACGCCCGGTGGAAGGCGAACCGGATACAGGCTGTCCTGCGGGGCCCGCAAGGCTCCCCAGTCGATTTCAAGGAGCAGGCTGCTGTCCCCTGCGTTCACGACGGAATCGCCGTCCAAGGGAATGGAACCGCGCTCCGCAAGCGAGCTTGCAGGCCAAGTGGCTCGCAGGGTGATCAAGGTGCGCGCGCCGCTGGAGGTCTGGGTCGACACATATCCCACCGCCGGAATCACCGTGACGGTGTCGCGCTTGGTTTCCTTGCCGCTTGCAATCTTGCGCCGGACGTGAGGAAGGGCATCCGCACCCGTGCCGTAGTCCATCAGCGTCTCACCGGCGGCGTTCTTGAAGCGCTGTCCCAAGGTCGGCTTGCCCGAAGCCTGAAGAAGCGTGATCCCCCGGAAATGATCCTGGAGAGAATCCCCCAACCACGGATTGACCGCCTGCCCGGACAGGTATTCCTGCAGCAGCCATTCGTTGACTTTCCATACCAGCAAGCCGGAACCGGGAAGCCCCGCATCCACACCGCTCGATGCGATCATGCCCTTGGGCTTGCGCGGATTGGGCACCCTGGAAGAACCCACGGAAAGGGAATCCTCGAAGAGATACCCCACGGAATCGGGACGCCAGACGACGGTCGAGAGGGAATCGGCGACTCCGGGAACAAGCTGACGGAGCCGGGAATACCCGGCGGAATCGGCCCGCTGGCGGTTTTCGATCAGGAGGTATTCGCCCCCATCCAGACGCACCACAGCCACCATGTCCTGGCCGGGACGCACGGCGGGCAGGCGCACCGTCGAGGTGCGCGAGGCTCCCGGGCGCACTTCGATCGGCGTGCTCCAGCCCAGGAAGAGCCGGTGCCACGCCATCGGAAGCACGGGCAGGAATCCGTTTCCTGCCGAGGATCCCGCATCCATCAGATCCCAGCTTCCCAGCACCGAGGGCGAAGGATCGCGGACCCCGCTTTCACCGGTCATCGGCAAGCCCAGGGCGCTGCCGATCTGTTGCGCAAGCAAACCTCCGACACCCCAGTTCAGGCCATCTTGGGACATCGCCTCCGGCAACAGGAAAAGTGACCGCAAGGTGTCGGCCTTCCCGTCGATCTTGAAGGGCACCCCGAGGCTGTCGCGACGCAGGCTGTCGGTCGCCTTGGCAAGCAGGCGAAAATCGGCAGGGGCCACGAAGAAGTCCAGCAGGTCGCGCTGGGTGTCGGCGTTGTTGGCGCCCTTGGTGCCACCATCCGTCCCCCGGTTGACCCCGGCATGCATGCAGGCGAACAAGGTGCGCTTCTTGGCCGAGTTCGTCGCGGGAAGGGCAAAGGGGCCGGTCGGGTCCGATGCGGCGCGCGTCACCGCCGAATCCACCAGCTCCAACAGGCGGATCTCGGTCCGGTTCCAGTACTCGGACTTGTTCTCGCCCGTTGCGCGCGAAGGCAGGGTGAAGAATTTGATCTCCTGCTGCAGGCTGTATTTCCAATCGACCTCGACCCGGCCCTGGATGACCAATCGGCCTCCCGAAGCCTTTTGCCAGTAGTCCTGGGCAAAGCGCAGGACCCGACGCGCGTGGGCGACCGGATCGGCCTTGCGCAATGCGGCAGACTCCAGGCCCTTGCTTCCATCACTGCCAAAGAGCCCGTTTCCCGAGGTCTGCTTGTTGTCGGGGTCTTCCTGCTTGAAGTCCACCAGGAACAACCGGATCTCCAAGGTGTCCGGATCGGAGGCCGAGGCCGTCGGAGGGGTCCAGAAACTTTGACGGGCCTGAGAGTGGGATGCCAGGGACAGGAGCCCCAAGGCCAAGGCGAGAGAGAAGCGACGCATGCACGGAAAGTAGGATTCCCAAGCGCCCTTCGAGGCCGCCCAAGAATCCTCAGCCGCGAAACACGAACCACACCGCCAGAAGGATGCACGCAGCTGCTGCCAGATAGTTCCAGCGCAGCGGCTCCCTGAGATAGAAGACCGCGAACGGAACGAAGACCGTGAGGGCGATCGCTTCCTGCAGGATCTTGAGCTGCGGCACCGACATCGTCGTGTGTCCCAATCGGTTGGCAGGCACCTGCAGCAGGTATTCGAACAAGGCGATGCCCCAACTCGCCAAGGCCGCGATCCACCAAGGCCTTGTCGAGAGATTCTTCAAATGCGCATACCACGCAAAGGTCATGAAGACGTTGGACAGGGACAAAAGCAGGATGGTTCTCAGGATCGTGCTGGACATTTCGTCCCCAAAGCTACCTCACTTGCCCAGCGAGACCACTCCATCCCAGTTCGCCGGAACTCCCGTGGCCAGGAACTGATCGGCGCGTTCCTTCAGGCACCGCGCCGGGCCGTCCTTGGGATGGAGGCTCAAGAATGCCGCAAGCCTCGCCTGGAGCCCGAGGAAATCTCCCTCATCATGGAGGTCCCGGATCGCTTGCCAGTCGTCCAAGTCCTGTGACGACAGAAGCTGCCCCGGCTCGCCCTGCATGCCGACCAGCTCCCACACCTCCACGGCATCGCGCTTGCCGGCCACCCGCACGCGGTCGAGCATCCGCACCAAGGCCACCTCGCCCACCTGCTTGCGCGTATTGCCTTCCAGCAGGATCTGGGTATCGTAGTGCTTGTTCACGCCTTCCAGCCGGGACCCGAGATTCACCGCATCGCCAAGGGCTGTGTAGTCGAACTTCTGCCTCGAACCGAGGTTTCCGAAAATCGCCTCGCCGGTGCTGACTCCGACGCGCATGTGCAGATCGGGAAAGCCCCTTGCTTGCCCGCGCAGGCCTTCCAGCGCCTGTTGCATCTTCCAAGCGGCTCGGCACGCGCGCACGGCCTTGTCCGCTTGCGGGAACGGCATGCCGAATTCCGCCATGATCGCATCGCCCATGAACTTGTCGAGGGTTCCGCCTTCATCGAGCAGCACCTGCGAAAGGGTGGAAAATGCATCCCCCAGATGCCGTACCAGATCCTCGGCAGGCAACCCTTCGGTCAGGCTCGTGAAGCCTTCGAAGTCGCTGAAAAGGGCCGTGATCTCGGCACGCGTCCCCCCCAGGACCACGCGTGAGGGGTCGTTGATCATCATGCGAACAACTTCGGGGGAAACGTACTGGCCAAAGGCGCGGGTGATCTCCCGCTTGCGAGCGACTTCGAGCATCATGCGCTCCACCGCGGCCACCAGAACGGTTCCCGAGAGCACCACCACGCCCACGGAAAGCAACAGTCCCACTTGCATCCAAGCCGCGACAGCCACCACGAGGATCACCCACCCCAGAAGCAAGGCAAGCAGGACGGCCACCGCAAGCCAGCCGTGCATCAAGCGGCGCAGATACCTCAGGAGGGCCCAAGCGACGAGGAAGACCAAGGGCCAATAGAACAGGCGCGGCGGATCGTTCACGACCTTGCGGGACAGGAACGTCGCCATGGCATGGGCGTGGAGCTCCACTCCGCTCATGCTGGAGTTCTCGTCTCCCGGGATCTTGTAGATGTCCTGCAGGGTCCTTGCGGTGGCTCCGACCAGCACGATCTTGTCGCGAAACGCTCCGGACTTTACGATGGAATCGCTCAGATCCAGTCGTTCTCCCCATGCATCCTCGGTCGGGGATGTCCAGTTCGAATCGTCCACCACCTTTTCAAGCGAGTAATAGGGAAACGAACGCGCTCCGCCGGCGAACCGGATGCGAAACCCACGCGGATCGTTCCACGGATCCTGCTCCAGAAGCGTGCTGTCAAACCATCCCATGTCCACCAGGGCGCGCGCCCCAAGCGACAGGCGGGATCGACCGTCAAGGTCCTTCCATGCGCTGCGGTACCGCCGCACCACGCCGTCCGCATCCTCGCGATTGAGCACGACACCCCAGCGCGGGTTGGCCACCAGGAAGGCGTCCATGGGTCGCACCCGCTCCTGGCTTGCCAGGACGTTCAGGACCCCCGCAGTCCCGGAGCGGATCTGACTTTCGGGAAGCTGTCCCGACAAGGTCGTGTTGGGATGCCTGCGAAGCGCCTGCGCCAAGGCCGAATCCTCGGAGGAATCACGACGGGGCAGATCGAAGACCAAGTCAAGGACGACCCATCGCGCCCCGCCCTTGGCCAGCACATCGAGCATGTGGGCATAGACGGCCCGCGACGGTGGATTTCCCAGTTCCTGGATCGTCTCGTCCGAAAGTTCCACCACGCAAAGCGGCAGATCCAACGGGTTCGGGCGGGTGAGCTGGCTTGCATGGTCCAGCACCTGTTCATCCCAGAAGGAGAAGACCTGCAGGAACTGCGTGAGATAGACAAGTACCGTGACAAGCAGTGCACCCAGCCAAGAGCGCACCCTCAGAAGAAGGTCTCCCAGGACAGATCGGCCCGCACATCCATGCGGGGATTGAGCCATGCGACTTGCTGGGACAGCCGCACGGAGCTCGCATCGCCCACGGAAAGGCTTGCCGAGGCCATCTGCTCAAGGCGGCTCCAACGCGAATGATCGTCGAAGGCCTGCATCGATCCGCCCGCGTCCAGCTGGAGATCCAACCGGCGATCCAAGAGCCTTGCGCCGACGCCCGCCAGCACGCGCTGTTCCGTCACATGGCTGAGATCCTGGTGGTTGAGCTGCCAACTCACGCGAGGCTCCCATGCGCCATCGCGAGGACGGAACCGGACTTGCCCGTTCACGCTGTTCTGCACCACCGTGATGCTCGTGGCGACAAGGGAGGAGCGGTCCTGCTGGATCCCGTATCCAAGCCGCAACGACACCGTTCCCGCGCTGGAAGGAATCGGCTGGGACGCCCCCATGTTCGCACCGCGCGAAGTGTAGCCGCCCGAGCTGTCCGATTCCTGGGTGCGTTGCGATCCGGTGAGGTACAGGCTCGTCCCGCGGCCGGTGGCGAACGAACTCGTCACCTGGTAGGAGGTCTCCTCCCGCTCTCCTCCATACCCGTCCGGGATCGTGAAGATTCCCACGGTACTGCTCAAGTCCAACTGGTTCGAGAGGAAGCCCAAGCCTTGGCTCCATTCCAAGCCGTCACGCCCCGACTCCCGCACCGAACGCGCAAAGGACTCGAAATCCATTCCCCGATGCAGGACCTTGATCTCCTCGCGCAAGGTGAAAGCACGCCCCCAGGATTCCCGGAAGCGAAGTCCCGTGCGCCACGAGGTGTTCGCATTGAACCACTCCCCGACATCGCCACCCAGCAATCGTTGGGTGCCGCGCGTCGTGCTGTTCACGGGAATCAGGCTGGAAAGCGCGGAAGGAATCTCAAGGTCCAGAGAGTCCATGGTCGAATCGGCGAAGGTGTTCGTGTACCGATTTTCGGTGACGGCCGAGATCGCCGCGTTGCCGTACCATTCCAACTTGTGCCGCAGCCACCAAAGATGCAGATCCATCGCGGCACCCACGTTCTCCGCCGGTGCAGGGCCTTGCAGTGCTGGTCGCAAGGCCTCGTTGCCCGCGTCGGACACGTCCCAAGCCCGCTCGAAGGTGAGGCTCCCCAGGAAATTCTCCCCTTTCCCGACGCTCAACTGAGCCGCCACCATCTGTCGCTCCCACGTTCCGGGAGTCACCATGGAATCGTTGGAAGCCGTCCAACCGATCCAAGCGCTCGTCTGGCGGCGCAATTGGCCCGCCAACAACTTGCCGCGCAACCAGGAAACGCCTTCGCTGGTCGCGGCCATCTCCACCGACGCCCCACGTACGCGCACCCCGTCCATGAGCAGGGGATCCCATACCGGGAACTGATCACCGACGCGCAACGCAAGCCAAGGCCCCCACGAGAGGTCCGCTCCGTACTGATTCGCCGACTGCTCGAACTGGTTTTCGCGAAGGTCGCCCGCCAAGCGCAATCGGGCTTGGAACAGGCCATTCTCCACTTGCCAGAGCGAATTTCCCCAAGCACCGACCTGGTTGTCCAGCGGGCTGGAACTTTCACCCTGAACCAGCTTCCCGTCGGCATAGGTAAGCGCCGATCGCTTTTCGATGGTTCCTTCCGAGAGCCCACCCCGAACCCCACCGCCCCCGGACAGGGACAGGCTCTGAATCCAGCGACTTCCCTTGTCGTTGCTCGACGGCGCCTCTCCGCTGCGAAAGGCGATGGACTCGTCCGCCAGGACATTCCCCGAGGAATCCCGGGAAATGGCGCGCAAGGACACCGGTCCGCGCACCATGGCACCAAGCCTTGCCTGCCAAAGCCCGTCTCCGAGGTCCTTCGCCTTCACATCGCCTTTGACGGCTCCATTCCAATAGAAGTCCACTCGCCATGCTTTTACAGGCGAACTGTAGACGATCCCGGTTCCTTCAGGGGACACTTGTTCCCCTGCCACCGGCAGGATGAACTCCGCCCGCGCCATGACGGGAAGGAGCAGGCCCAATTTCCAAAGCCGCTTCAAATGGCCCCCTTAAGGATTCACCAACTGGAAGAGAGCGGGGTCGTACTTGCGCACTGCCGAGGCCTTCGTGCTGGTGCTGTCCCAGTCGATCTGCAACGGCTTGCGCGATACGGCTCCTTGAAAGTCCACGGCGATCCGATGCGCAATGCTCTGGCCTTGAACGCCTTCGGAGTCCGGGGCTGGCGTTCCCTGAGTGAACTCGATGCCCTCCTCCGAGACGACGACTTCTCCACCGGCCGAGACATGGACCGTGCTCCCCAGCGAAGTGTGGCAAACGCGGACCACGCCTTCCGAGACTCCGAGTCGGGTCTTGCCGCCTTCCACCTTCATGCCGAACTGGGTGCCACGCACCGATGCCACGGTCGTCGCGCTTTCAAAGCGAAGGTCTCGTCCCTTGCCCGGGGTGATTCCAAAGGCCGCATCGCCCGCCTGCAGGAAGACGCGCCGCAAGACGGTCCCGTCTTCGCGCACCCGTTTGTTCAAAAGGACGACCGAGCCCGGCTTGATCTCGGCGATGCTCTGGTCGGCCATGAAGCGGATCAAGGCGCGCCCGTCCGCTCCGGTCGAGATCTGGGCACCTTCTTGGATCACATCGCCGGACCGGGCCGTCGCCGGCGTCTTCCCTTGGCCAAGCCAGACCTCGCCCTTGGTCCGTACGATCACGGCCAAAGGTTCGGAAAGCGCTGGAATCGCAAGTCCCAGCAAGCAAAGCAATGTCATGAGACGCATTTTCATGGGGTCCCCGCACGAGTCACGGTATTCTTGCCAGCTTCGAAATCCTGCACCATGGCTTCCAGCATCCCGATGGAAATGGCCTTTCCGTCCAAGGTCAAGCTGGAGGGATCCACCTTGCCCTCGCGGACGGCCTGCTCCAGGACACCGACCTTGTTCCCGAGGATTCGCGCCAAGGCTCGCAACAATCGGGACTGTTCCGCAGACAGTCCTTCCGCCGAGGAAAGCCATGCAGGATCCAGGCCCGCCGCCTTGTTCAAGGAAGCCACCCGGAAGCCGTAAGGCTCCGAAGAAACCCAACTGGTCACAGGACCGCGATCCCGCGCCTGCACCCGCCACAGGTAACTTTCTCCCGCCTGAAGCGGTGCCCACGAAGCCGGATAGGCCACCATGGACTCATTGAGCTCCACGGCTTCGTCCGGACGACGCGCCAAGCTCTGGCCTTGATTCTCGTTGGGACGAACCTTCCACAACTGCAACTCGAAGCGTTTGTCGTTCTGGTATTTGAAGCGATTGAGATCGGAGAGTTCCGACTGGAAGGAAAAAAGCGGAGTGGGATTGAAGATTTCAGGATACGCCCCGGGTGCACCCGGCTGCAGGAGGCTGACACCGCTGAACGGGCGATACTCCGAGCTGATCTTCTGGGAAGGAATGTGGTTGTTGCTTACGATCTGTTCCAATTCGCCAATGCTCTTGCCGCGCACATTTGGAGCCTCATCCCCGCAAATCAAACCGAAGTACATGCTGATGTCGGCAGGTGGCAGGCGGCCAATCTTGGTCAGGAGATTGCGGAACGGAGCATTGGAAGGATCGTATCCCCCCGGCTCATAGTCGCTTGAATACAAGTCCTTCGAAGTGATCACCTTGCTTGCATGCGGTGCCACCACGATGGGTTTGGTGACCTGCTCCTCGGCCCAGCAGCCGCTTGAACCGCACTGCGCCGCCAAGGCCGGATCCGTGGGAGTGACCAGGATCGCCACGATCATGCGCAACTTGGCGGTGTCTTCGCTCCCGTTGCAGATCTTCGCACTGAAGAACACCGGCGACGTTCCGTCCTGCTCGAGATTGAACCACGAAAAGTCCAATCGCGTGATCGTTCCGGAGAGCGACGGAGCATCCACATGGAAACCGATCGCATCCGGAGGATTCGTGCAATAGGTCGCACTTCTGGCACTTGCCCCAGACAACGCCATCAAAGTCGATACGAGCCCAACCAAAGCCAGCATGAGGTCATTCCTTCCGTCGAGAAACCGGATTCATCCCAATAGAACTATTCTCGCTCACCTTATCCACTCCAACAAGCAAAATTCCGCAGGGAATCACAATCCCGTTCGCAAGTTGGAAACAGGCCCGGAGAAGGAATGCCGTCGCGACAAGATCAGCCTTCGGCCTGAATCTGCAACCGATAGGGCAGGAGATCGAGGTCGCCGGGAACTTCCGCCGCCGCGCCACTGATCAGGACGAACAGTCGCGCCTCCCCCCAGGAAGAGCAGTGCTTGATGGGAAGATCCGGCCCGATCGCATACACGGAATCGGGAGCATCGTCCATGCGCTCCACGATCCAGCACCCGCTCTTCGAGTCCCATGCGGAGATGTGCTCATGCTCGAAGAGGCGATGGCGCCCCAAGATCCAACGTCCGATTTTTTCCAGCGGCTGACGCGAAGCATCCAAGATGGCGTGCAGGTCTTGCAGCATCTTGCGATGGACTTCGGGGCTTGGCTCCGAACCGGATGTTGGCGTCTCGTCCACGCCTTGCATGGTAGCAACAAATTGGTGCGCCCGGAGGCGCCCCGAATCAGCCCGTGGTTCCCAGTCCCGCCGCGATCGCGTTGACCGTCCCCAGAAGCTGATCGAGCATGCGGGTCTTGAGAGGATCCTCCTCGTCCAGCGGACGCCACTGCCGCAACAGGCCGACCTGGCGATGGTGCAACAGGTCGAGCGTCCCTTCGCGCAAGCCGAGCGACCGCGAGAGCTTCGGGCGGTGCGTCTGGAAGGGCGATCCGAAGAGCTCCTCCAAAAGCGTCACGGTGCGCGCCCGCTCCTCGAAGATGGAGGGCAGGAACAATTCGCCCAGGCGGGGCTCGGCAAGATCTCCATAAGTGCGCGAGATGGCCTCGCTTCCGGTGTAGACCGACGCCTCGATGTTGTTGAAGAGAAAGCGCGGGAAGGAGCGCTCCACCACGATCTTGCGGAAGCTCTCCCACAAGGCCGGATGCTCGTCCCTCAAGGTCTCCAGTGCCGTTCCCGAACCGAACCAACCCGGAGCCATGAACCGGGACTGGCTCCACGAGAACACCCAAGGAATCGCGCGAAGGTCGGCCACGCTGCGGCGACCACTGCGGCGCGACGGACGTGATCCGATGCGGGCACGCTCGATCACGTCAAGCGGGGTCACCTGCCCGAAGAACGCCGCGAACTCCTCGTGTTCCACCAAGGCGCGCCATTTCTTCTGGCTGGCGGCCTCCAGGATCGAGAGGACCTCGTCCTCGGTGGCGCGGCTGACCGGCTCCGAGCGACGCACGGCGGCGGCGACCGCACCTGCGGAAAGCAGTTCCAGGTTGTGTCGCGCCGTGATGCGGTTCGCGTACTTCTGGGAGATCGTCTCGCCCTGCTCGGTCACGCGCAGGCCGGTGATCAGGCTCTGCGGCGGCAGCGCCCGCAGGAAGCGGTCGGTTGGACCGGCGCCTCGGCTGATGGTTCCACCGCGGCCATGGAAGATGCGCAGGTCCACGCCCAGTTCGTCGGCCACCGACACCAGAAGCTCCTGGGTGCGGCGCACCCGCACTTGGCTTGCCACGATGCCGCCGTCCTTGCCCGAATCGCTGTAGCCCACCATGATCGCCTGGATGGGACGCGGGGCGTTGGGCTCCCACGTGGCGCGGGCAAGCTCCAGCGTCCGGCGCACGAAGGGATGCGAAAGGAATTGGCGCATGATCTCCGGCGCGCGGAACAGGTCGTCCAGCGTCTCGAACAGAGGTGCCGCCGGAACCCGGCTGGCCCAGCCTTCCGGAGTGCGGACCCAGAGGCCGGCCTCGCGACCAAGGACGGAAACTGTCAAAAGGTCGGAGAAGCTGCGGGTCATCGACAGGATGGCGTGCCCGATCGCCTCCGGACCGAAGTTCTCGATGTGGTTGGCCACAGCGCGCAAGGCACCGACAGACACCTCCGCCTCGCCTTCCAACGCGGCCCCCGGCACCACGAAGGGGCGCGGAGTGGCGAGTTCCTTCTCGAGGAAGGAGCGGCGCTGCATCTCGTTCCACTGGGAGAACTGGACATCCGAGGCGCCCGACTGCTCAAGCAGCCGTTCCATCGCCTTGTCGTGCGTTCCGCTGTTCTGGCGCACATCCAAGCGGGCCAGGTGGAAGCCGAAGACGGCGACTTCGCGCTCCAGCGGAAGCACATCGGTATCGGCCAGGTGCCCGGCTCCGACGGCATTCAGGCTTTGCCGCAACAGGGCAAGATCCGCCTGGATCTCCGACGGGGAACGGTAGAACGGCGGCACCGGCACCCGCGCCGGGTCCGTGGGCAGGCGGGCGATCATCAGGTTCAGGAGCTGGCGCCATGGCTCCCCTTGGTTCCGGGCCTTGGCGCGCGCGCCCACCTCTCCCAGCATTTCAGCCAAGCACTCGATCCGCTCGACCAACGCCGCATCCGGCGCCTGCAAGGCGCTCGACAGGCTCAACCGCGAAGCGGCCTCGATCATGCGCCCACGCAACCGGCTCATGGCGATCCCGCGCATGCGAAGGAGCGATGCCGTCGTGACCACCGGGGTCACATGAGGATGACCGTCGCGGTCTCCTCCCACCCACGATCCGAAGGAAAGGCGAGGGTAGTTGGACGCATCGCGCATCAATGCCATGTCCCAGCCGGCATCGCGCCAAGCGTCGCGCAGGCGCTGGTCGAGATCCAGAAGCACATCGGGGAACACCGTGCCCAAGAAATGGCAAGCGTTCTCCACCTCATCGGCCACCGTGGGCTTCACCAGTTGCACGCCGCCCGTACGCCACAAGCGCTCAAGCAAGGCGACGATCTCGTCCTCGAACGACTCGCGCTCCCAAGGAGTCCAGTGCGAGCTTTCCAGCTTCACCAAGAGCACGTAGATGTTGCGATGGTGCTCAAGGAGGGTGGTGCGACGCGCCTCGGTCGGATGCGCCGTCAGCACCGGCTCCACCGAACTGCGGTGAATGGCCGCCAGCGCTTCGTCCGACGAGGCTCCACGCTCCTTCAGGCGCTTGAAGGCCCAGGCCCACAAACCACGCTCGGCGCTCAGGCCTGCGCGCGACTCGTTGGCTCGACGCGTCTGGGCCGAGGCGTTCTCCTCCACGAGATTGAGGATCTCGAAGGCGATGGTGTACAGGCGCTCGGCCTCGGGGGGAGCGTCTCCGGTCGGAAGCGGCCCGCTCCACGGGATCCAGGCGGCAAGATCGGCGCGGCCTTGACGTTCCAGCATGGTCCGGAGAAGTCGAGAGAGATGGCTGAGGTCCCTTTCCAGGCGACCGTGGGAAACCGGCGTCGATGCGTCATTCATACCAATGACAATACAAAGGATGCACGGCAAAAAGCTCGCCCATTTTCACCGGAGGAAACAAGAAACCCCGATGGGCCAAAGCACACCGGGGTTCATGCCTCTCAGCTCGGCACGGAGCCGAAAGCGGAGACCTTATAGATGGTAGTTGATACCGATCTTGATGGCGAGGTTGGAGAGGTCTTTGGGTTCCTTGAGTGCTTCGTGAGCTGCACCAATGGTATGCTCGTCCACATAGCTGGTCGTGGTTTGATTGATCCCAAGACCTGTGATACTGGTGTTTGTCCCTTCCGTTGGAGCCCACTTGATGTTCTGCGCTGCGAACTCAAGGGTGATGCCCATGCGCTCCCGCAACTTGAACTCCCCACCCAACGCACCTTCAAAGCCAAAGGCGGTCCCACCCGTAAACTCATTCTTCACACTTCCGCCCGCATTGGTCGTCTTTTGGTCAAGACTCATGTTCACGCCAACGATCATGCCAAATTTGGCGTATGGAGTGAATGGGCCTTTGGCGGCAATGACGACTGAGGGAGTCAAAAGAAGTCCGGAAAGCGTGGACTTGCTGCTTCCGGTGGGGGATTTGCCAGTTTCCTGCTCTTGCCCCATGAGGTAGGAAACATCAAGCTGGGCGCCCACAACATCGTTGTCCATCACACCGAAATGGACGCCCAAGGGAATGGCATTGCCCGCAGGGGAGCCATACACGGCCTTGGTCGAGCTTGATGTCTCTTCCTCACCAATGTTCGATGACGGCTGGCCAAGAGTATAGCCAAGGCTTGCGCCAAAATATGGCTTGACGACGGCGAAGCTGCTGGCAGCGGCAAGAGAAAGGATCGCAAGGGTCTTCTTCATAAGGAACTCCTGAACGGTGTGGGAAAGGAAGCGGCGCGTTTTTCGCGCACTCACCCCATGACTGAACATTGAGATAGCAATTCCTGGGCACCAGAGCCAAGGGAACTGTGCTGTGTTTTGCCAATTTCCGTCCGAGGCGTGATCTGCATCACAGTCAGACGGCACAAAAAAATCCCGCCTCCGGGAGAGCCGGGGCGGGATATCATCAAACCAAACTAATGTCGCCGATTACTCGTCCGAGA
>JBDKGV010000044.1:0-18298 GCA_039798005.1 Fibrobacterota bacterium | reverse complement strand
CCCGTGTTCAATGCACCGCGTCGCGAACGGGACACGCCGACGGGTCCCAGCATCTTCGAGGCCGTGGTGGCGAAGGTCCAGGCTCCGTCGCAGGAATTGGAATCGAGGTTGATCGACCAGGTCATCAAGCCTCGCAAGTCCGGATAGATGTAGAGCGTCTCGTAGGTGAACGAGGCGGGCTGCTCGATCTCGCCGCGCAGGTAACGCATCGCCTGGGCCAGGTCCTCGGGGTCGACATATCCCGAACCGGCCGCGTTGCAACTGTTCGAGGGAAGTCCGATCGCGAACTTCTCCTCGGGCCACCCCGGATAGGTGCCGCGGCCGTCCAGGAGCCGGAATCCTTCCAAGACGGTTTCCGTCATCGCCACCACGAAATCGGGATCTCCGTTGTCGTACCAGATCTTTCCGTCGCGCCCGTAGATGCCACCGTTCTCCCCGCCGGCATTGTAGAACTGGGGCATCAGAAGGTCCACGGAATCCTGAAGTCCCATCATCACCGGAATCCATGCGCCACCGTTGACGTTGTCGGTCTGCCAGCGGCTGAGCCCTCCTTGGATGTACACGAGCTCCGGGGCCATGGTCAGGAGAAGCTTCCGTCCGGTGCGTTTGCGGTAGCTTGCCATCACCGCCCGCACCGCCTCCACGATCCGCACCTGCCCCGGTGCCGGACTGGCCAAGGACCAGTCCCCGAAGTCCATGGAGGTCGCCTCGAAGTCCAGATCGACCCCGTCGATCGCGTCCTTGTGGGCGATCAGGATGGAATCGAGGGTGTAGACGAAGCGATCGCGCTGGGCATTCGTCGCCAAGCTGATCGGATCCGTTCCGCCTCCGATGCTCAGGATCACCTTGGTGCCGCGCGCATGCAGGGTGGTGATGTCGGCCAGGAAGGAGCTTCGACTCGTGCCGGAGGGCAGATCGAACTTGATGTCATATTCCGTGCCGTCACGAGGGACCGCAAAGGCCAGCACGACCACATTGTAAAGGGACGGCACCTGGCGCAAGGGAATGTTGGACCAATTGTGCCAATAGCCCGCCAGCACCCGCTGGGGAAGTTGAGCAGCGACCAAGGATACAAGCGACAGGAGAAGCAGGGTAAGACGCATCCCGAAAACCTAATCAATCCCCTTTGCGGCAAGCGGCAAGGCATCCTCCGGCAAGCCATCGTCCCGTCATCGGGATCATGGCAGGTGGCGTTTTAACGCCTGCCCCAGCAGCTCAAGTGACAGCGGCTTCACCAGCACGGCATCCATGCCCGCCCCGAGGCACTGCCGCCGCTCCTCCTCATCGGTGCTTGCCGTCAGGGCCACAACCGGAAGCGAGGCGAACAAGATGCTCTCGCGGATCATTCGCGTGGCCTTGAGCCCGTCCAGGACCGGCATGTGCATGTCCATCAGCACCAGATCAAAGGTTTCCTGCCCCAAAAGCTCCAGGGCCTCCTCACCGTTGCCAGCGGTCTTCGCCTCGAGTCCCAATTTCCCCAGCATCGAAAGGGCGACGAGTCGGTTGATGGGATTGTCCTCGGCCACCAGGATCCTTTGCGAGGCGAAGCGAGGCTGCTCCTCCGGACCGTCCTGAAGGGTCGATGCATTGAGGGCCACTTCGCGGAAAGGAAGCTCGAACCAGAAGCAGCTTCCCTTGCCAAGGACGCTCTCGACGCCGATCTCACCCCCCATCAGTTCCGCCAACTGACGGCAGATGGACAATCCAAGCCCGGTGCCACCGTACTCGCGCGACACCGCGGCATCGACCTGGGAATAGACCTGGAACAGCCGCCCGATCTTGTCGGCGGGAATCCCGGTGCCGGTATCCCTCACCTCGAATCGCAGGACCAGCGCTCCTTCCCGCCGCTCCTTGAGTTGCACATCGATCGAAACCCCTCCCTTGGAGGTGAACTTGATGGCGTTTCCGGCAAGATTTGTCAGAATTTGTCTCAAGCGCCCGGGATCCCCCCGCAGCGAGGCGGGCACGCCGTCCCCCAGGTTCGAGAACAGTCCGATGCTCCTCTCGCGCGCCCGGATCTCAAGCGTCATCTCCAATTCCTCAAGCAGAAGCGGAAGGGAGAATTCGATCTCCTCAAGCTCGAGCTTGCCCGCTTCCAGCTTGGACGCGTCCAGGATGCCGTCGATCAGATCCAGCAAGGAGCGGGAACTGCTGCGAATCACCTCGGTACGGCGCCGCAACCGGGGATCCTCCAATTCCTCCAGAAGCATGTCCGTCATTCCCAGCACGCCGTTCATGGGCGTGCGCAGCTCGTGCGACATGGTGGCCAGGAAAAGGCTCTTGGCCTGGGCCGCCAATTCCGCGTTCGCGCGAGCCGCATCAAGTTGCGCCTGGATCTCGATCTCCTTGGAGATGTCCTGGAAGATGCCGAGGTATCCGACCACGCGACCATTCTGATCAAGGATCGAGGTCACGCCCAGTTGAGCCGGAAATTCATGGCCATCCTTGTGCCGCATGGTCCAGCGGCGCGTTTCGGAGGCTCCCTCCTTCGCTTGCCATGTGAACACATCAAATCCCCGAATCGTCCGCCCGGTCAGCGCCGTCAATTCCTCCCCGCGACCATCGACCTCCTCGGCCTTGTGCCACAGCGCCGGCGTTCCGAGAAACAGGACATCCTCCGCATCGTGGCCAAGCAACAGCTCCGCCCCGCGATTGAAGATGGTCACGATTCCCTGTGGATTGGTCGCCACGATCCCCGAAGTCGTCGCGGCATCCAGCACCGATTGCAGGATCCGCCTCGAGCTGCGCACCTCCTCCTCGGCCTCGTGCCGCTGCGTCACGTCGAACCGGATCGAGACGTACTTCTCAACGGTCCCGTCGGCGCCCAGATGCGGAGCCACAAGGCTGTCCATCCAGTACTGACTTCCGTTCCTGGCCCGGTTGCAAACGTCCCCCCGCCACGGCCGCCCCGAGGAGATCGTCCTCCACATCGTCTCCCAGAACTCGGGACCGTGGACCTTGGAATTGATCATGCGATGGGTGTTCCCGACCAGCTCCTCCCGGGAATAGCCGCTGATTTGACAGAACGCGTCATTCACCTCGATGATGACGCCCTTGGAGTCGGTGACCGAGACGATCGCGCATTCCATGATGGTGTTCCGCAGGGCTTCCGAGGCTCGCAACGCCTCTTGGGCGACCAATTCCGATGCGCGCAACTCCAGGGTCAATTTCCCGTCGATCAAGTAGCGCTGCTGCATCGCACGGAACCGCCACACAAGCAACGGAGAGGCGAACAGGCAAAGCAGAACCGGATCCAGCACGGCGACCAGCCCGGGTCCTGCCAATGGCATCCATTGCGGCAGGAGAAGCATCACGGCAAGCTCGACCAGGATGATGACGGCGATCACTTCCATGATGAGCCTTGGCGCAACACCGCCTTGCCCGAGCCGCACGATGGAGGCGAATGCTGGCGCCCTCCCCGGACGCGTCGCAGAATTCATGGAAGCATCATACCATGCCTCGGGCACAAGGCACAACGATTCCCTTGCGATCGCCCGAATCCGTGACGCGTCAGGGATTTCCGGAAAGCATCCCCAACACCAGTCGCGCGGCATTGTCGGCCGCCTTCTCCAGAAACGCCTGGAAGTCGAGATGATTGCCCTCCCCGGCGGCGGGCACGTCGGAAAGGCTGCGCACGATCAGGAAGGGAACGCCAAAGCGCCGGCACACCTGCGCCAGCGCCGCCCCCTCCATCTCCACGCACGCCACGCGATCCTCTCCGAACCGCTCCCGGATGAGAGCCACCTGGTCGGGCCGGTAGACGAACGAATCACCTGTTCCCACGGCACCCCGGTGCACCGTCGGCATATCCGTCCAGCCCCCGGCCACTTCGGCAAGGCGCGCTCGCAACTTGACATCGGGATGGTACACCGAAGGTTCGCCGAGCATTTGACCAAACTCGAATCCCAGCGGCGTGACGTCGACGTCAATGGCGATCACCTCGTCCGGAACCACCAGGTCCAGGATCTTCTGACCCGCCCGCAAGCCCCCCGAGGAGCCCAAGTTCACCACCTCGTCGATGGTCCCTTGGCTGAGAAGCAGGGTCGCATTCATGGCGGTATTGACCTTGCCGACACCCGATCGGGCCAGAACCAGCCTCTGATCCCGGAAGTCCACCTCGTGGAGGTCCATGCCATGAAACGACCTGACCGTGGCGGGAGGCAACAGGCGCAGGACGGCATCGAGCTCTTCCTGCATGGGGGCGAGAATGGCGATCGTCTTCATTTCGACAAAGGTACCTCAAGTCCTGCCCGTGCACGGACATGCTACCTTCGCACCACCTATGTCCAAAGCCTCCCGGCAACTCAAGCGCACCGCCGCACATGTCCACACTCCGGCCAACGCATCCCCTTCCCTGAGGATCGAACACCTGCTGGAGGAAATCCGCCTGCTGGAACTGGACATCTCATGCCTTGAGGAACAGCGCCCCGTGCTCCAAGCCCGCCTTCACGCCTCGGTTTCCGGCCTCTACGACCAGATCATCGCCGGACGCAAGGAATTGCTGCGCATGATCGAACGCAAGCTTGCCGCCGCCCCGCGCGACCGCCGCCTGCAACGCGACGGCGTGGAACTGCTCTTTGAGATCGCGCGCGACCTGGAGGAACGCTTCGGTGCCGATGTGAGCGAATTCACCAACCGGTGGGGCGATGCCGGAAACGACGACGAGGAAGATTCCCAAGAGGACGACTTCGCTTGGGCCCGCACGGAGACCCGCACGCCACCACCGGGGCAATCGGTTCGCAGAAATCCCGGCAAGGCCGCCTTGGACCCGGAAGCCGCGGCCAAGGGAATCTATCGCAGTCTCGCCCGCGAGCTGCATCCGGACAAGACGCGCGAAGGGGATGACCACCGACAGCGCACCGAACTCATGCAGGCCCTGACGGGCGCCTGGCAGGAGCGCGACCTCGGAGCCTTGTTGCGCCTTCTGCACGCCCACGGCAGCGATGACGCCAAGGCCGGGGCCATGGATGAGGAATCGCTCAAAGTCTGCGTGCAAGGCCTTGAATACCGCCACCAGGAACTCGCCCAGACACTCAAGAGCTTGCGCCATCGCCAACTTCCGCAGGGCGTCATGGATTGGCTGCCGCTGGTGCGCGACCCGTCCCTGTTTGAAAAACTGGTCCGCCGCACCAAGGCTCCCGCCCGTGAAGAGATCGAATTTCTCAAGGCGGTGCGCGGCTGGTGGCTGCGACCGGGCGGTTTCGAGGAATGCTTGAGCGATCCCCCGCAAGGCCTTTGCTGATCAGGCTTTGGAAGCCAGCCATTCCTGCAATTGAAGCCGCCACTGCGCTGTGAAGCTTGCCGTCATCTCGCCTCTGGCAATCCAGGCCTCGACTTCAGGGGCGTCCAGGAATCGCAGGTCGTCCACCTCGCCCGGGTTGGGCGAAAACGGGCCCTGGCTGCAAACGGCCCAAGTCGCCACGCGCTCCCGGTCCAGTGGATTCTCCAGGAACCAGTGCCGCCCCAAGTCTTCAAGATCCGCCGGCCTGACCACCAGACCGATCTCCTCGGCGCATTCCCTCAGCGCCGCCTCGAGGCAGGTCTCCCCGACATCGAGATGGCCACCGACGGAGATGTCCCACAAGCCCGGCGAGGTA
Source organism: Fibrobacterota bacterium (assembly GCA_039798005.1). GTDB lineage: Bacteria > Fibrobacterota > Fibrobacteria > UBA5070 > UBA5070 > JBDKGV01. The sequence goes on along the minus strand of JBDKGV010000044.1, from coordinate 12,701 downwards.
TCCTTGCCCAGCGAGCGCTTCTGCACCAGAATCCGCCCCGCGCCGTCGTGCACCACGACATGCACCGAGCGATGGGGCAACCCCATGCTGTGAACCTCACCCCGCGTGGCGGTCCCGGCATCGAGATCGCAGGAATCCACCAACTGCAGAAGGTCGGTGGCTCGGGACGACGGGTCGATCACCAAGTCCCTGCGCCCAAGGCCCGGATGGCAAGATCATCATGCCCGGCAGCCAAGAGAGGCATGCGCACATCCGCCTCGAGGTCAGGGACCCAGAACTCCAGCACAGATCCCCCCTCCACGTTGACTTCCGCCCCCTTGGGGAGAAGCAGCGTCTGGCCACGCGCAAAGACCTCGGCCTTGCCATCTGCCTGCGTCATGAGTCCGTGATCCCCCACCTGCAGCAGGATGCGCCAGCCGGTGGCCGCCACGATCTGGACAGACCCGACATGGCGACGCGCAGCGAAGGAAGGGCAAGCGACCAGATACTCACAGCCATCATGATCCGCCAAGGGCTTGGTGAGCAGACCCGACCGCGGCGTGGGGTCGACATCGCGGATGGCTTGAGGAATGTGGAGCGTGCGACCGTTTCCCTGGGCATCACGGCGGCCCCAATCCCACACCCGCCACGTGGTGTCGCTGGATTGCTGGATTTCCGCGATCACAAGCCCCGCCGTGATCGCATGCAAGGTGCCGCCAGGGATGAAGACCACATCCCCCGCCTTGACAGTCACCTGCTCCAAGACGGAAAGATCGCCTGAGGCGACCCGTTCGATCAGTTCCCGGGCCGGGAGTTCCTGACGAATTCCCGCATAGAGGAAGGCCCCTTCCGGAGCTTCAAGCACGATCCAGGCTTCCGTCTTGGGAAGACCGTCAACGGTCTCGCAACAAGGGTGCAGCTGAATGGACAAGGGCTCGTCAGCGTCGATCAGCTTGAGAAGCAAGGGAAACGCATCCCCATGCAATTCCAGCGGATCGGAGGGATCGCAAGCCATGTCGCGAAGTGTTGGCCAAGCCCCTTCGGAGAAGGCGGTGGATGAACCTTCCAAGCCGCACAATTCCCACGATTCTCCGATCTTGCGACCGCGGCATTCGCGTCCCCAGCCCTGCAGACGTTCGCCCCCCCAAGGCCGTTCGACCAAATGAGGCAGGCAACGCAAAACCGAAGTCATGGACAGGGGGGAATCGATCATTTTCATCGGTTGGCAAAGATACAATTCGAGCCACTCCCCGAAAAAAACATGCGCTTTCATCCCGACTTGTGGTATCCTCAATGGCACGCATCCATTGCCCACGCGACCCGGAACATCTCATCATGCGCATCATCCTTCCAAAGGCCCGCCTTCCGGATTCATTGACCGGGCCCCTCACGGGCCAGGACCATGAGTTGCTGGAATTCCACGCCATCGAGGATCTCCAGACATTGCTGCGCACCGGCACCGGCCCTCAGCTGGTGATCATCGACAGCCCGATTTCCAACCAGTGCAAGGCGCTTCGATCGGAAAATCCCTCGATCCCGCTCTACTTGATCGGACTTTCCGACCACGACATCGCCGAAACCGATCTTCTGCTCCCGGCCACCCCCGACGCCCAAAGCTTCCTGCGAGGGGTCCGGTCCGGTCTTCGCTGGATCGAGCACCTGTCCCAGAGCCTTGGTCGCATGGAGCAATTCCATCAGGTCCAGGAGCGCTCCCAAACCATGGCCCATCTCGGCTATTGGGAAATCGACATGGATTCCAGGATCGTCTGGGGATCCCCGTCGGCCCGCGCCATCTACGGGCTTGACGACGGTCCTATCACCGTCCGGGACATCCAGGAACTTTGCCTTCCCCAGTATCGCCAGGCCATGGACAAGGCCATGCTCGACCTGGTCTCCAACGGCTCTCCGTACGACATCAGGTTCCGCATCCGGCGAGCCACCGACGGATCCATCCGCGACATCCACTCGGTCGCCGAGTACGAACCCCATGGCCGCAAGGTCTTCGGGGTGATCCAGGATTTCACCGACCAGCACATCAACCAGACGCGCCTGTTCGAGAGCGAGAACCGCTATCGACTTCTCGTCGAGCAGCTCACCGACGTCGCTTGGCAAGCCTCTCCCGACCTGACGATCACCTACATCAGTCCCTCGGACTTCGCCATGCGCGGCTTCCTTCCCGAGGAGGTCCTCGGGCGCAATTTCCTGGACTTCGTCGTCGCCGATTCCTCCATCGACCTCTGGGAAGCCGTCCAGCGCCGCCGCAAGCTCGCAACGCTCGGTGTGCGACTGCCGCCCTTGCGCATGGATGTCGAGCAGTTGCGACGGGATGGCGGTGGCATCTGGACGGAAATCGTCTCCACCCCCATCTACAGCCCCGTCGGCGAACTGACCGGATTCCTCGGGCTCACCCGCGACCTGTCGCAGCGACGGATCGCCGAGAAGGCGCTCAATGAGGAGCGCGAAACCCTCGCGATCACCTTGCAGAGCATCGGTGACGGCGTCATCACCACCGACGCCCATGGCCATATCCTGCTTTTCAACCCGGCGGCCCAGTCGTTCACCGGGTGGAGCGCCGAGGAAGCCATTGGAAGGCCCTTGCTCGAGGTCTTCCATATCGTCGATGAATTCACCCATGAGCATCTGGAACTGCCCACCTCCCATGCCCTCAGCAAAGGTGCGCCCACCCAGTTCCTGGGCAACGCGATCCTGGTGGCGCGGGACGGATCGGAGCGGGTGATCTCCGAAAGCGCATCGCCGATCCACGACACCAATGGCGAGATCATCGGCGTGGTCCTGGTCTTTCGCGACATCACCGAGCGCGAGCGCATGCTGGAAAGCCTGCAACGTACGCAAAAACTCGATTCCTTGGGCGTGCTGGCAGGAGGGATCGCCCATGACTTCAACAACCTCCTTCTGGGCATCTTCGGGCATCTGGACTTGGCACGCGTCCACTGCCAGAAAAGTCCGGACGCCCAAAGTCACATCGATCGCGCCATGGTGGCCTTCGAGCGGGCGCGCAATCTCACCCAGCAGCTCCTGACCTTCGCCAAGGGTGGAGCCCCCATCCGCAAGAGCGGCTTCATCGAGCCGTTGCTTCACAATGCCGTCCAGTTCGCCCTCTCGGGTTCGCGATGCCTCTGCCGGTTCGACCTGCCACCCGACCTGTGGCCCTGCGATTTCGACGAACACCAATTGGCCCAGGTCATCGACAACTTGGTGCTCAACGCCATCCAGGCCATGCCCAAAGGGGGGCAGATCGACATCTCAGCAAGGAATGTGGACCTGCAAAGCGGTCACCATCCGCTCCTGGACCAAGGGCGCTACCTGCGCATCTCGGTGAAGGACCAGGGCACGGGCATTCCGCGCGAAATCCGCGAGCGCATCTTCGAGCCGTTCTTCACCACCAAGACCGCAGGCACGGGACTTGGCCTTGCCACGGCGTTCTCGATCCTGCGCCGGCACGAGGGAAGCCTTGAGGTGGAATCCGAACTTGGCCAAGGAAGTACCTTTCACCTCCTCTTGCCTGCTTCGATGAATTCCCCCAGCCATTCCCTGCCCTTGTCGCCGTCCAATTTCGACTGCTCCCGCACCGGACGCATCCTTGTCATGGACGACGAGGAGATCCTGCTGGAGATCTTGGAGGACATGCTGGGAGCCTTGGGCTACGAGGTGGAATCGGCGCGGAACACGCAGGAAGCCCTTGATGCCTTCCATGCGTCGACACCGGAGAACCCCTTCTTCGCGGTTCTGCTGGATCTCACCATTCCGGGAGGACCAGGCGGGCGCGAACTCATGCCGCAGTTGCGCAGCTTCCAGCCGGATCTCCTGGCCATCGCCACCAGCGGCTATTCCGAGGATCCCGTGATGGCCGACCCGAAGGCGCATCAGTTCGATGCAAGCCTTCCCAAGCCGTACCGGCTCGACGATCTCAAGACGATGCTCTCGCAAATGCGACAGACGATTCCTTCTCTCTCCCATTGAAACAACTGCAAGCCGTGGAATTACGGATCTTTGCAATCATGAAAACCCTAGTCGTCTTCGGCAGCACCACAGGCACGACCCGTATCTTGGCCCAAGCCGTCCGCAAGGGCTTGATGCAGATCGGGCACGATGTCATCGTCCGCAACGCGCGCAACCAAGACCCCGAAGAGGTTGAACAGTTCGATCTTCTGGCGATCGGCTGCTCCACATGGGAGAACGGTGAACTCCAGAAGGATTTCCGCCCCTTCTACGAGGCCCTGTTGCGCCTTGACCTCAAAGGAAAAATGGCCTGCGTCTTCGGGCCCGGCCATTCCTCATACCGTCAGTTCTGTCATGCCGTCGATCTGATCGAGACGAGCCTGAAGGAAAAGGGCGCCAAGATCCTGATCCCGAGTCTACGGGTCGACGGAAGCCCCTACCAAGCGCGCACCAAAGCCATCGAATGGGCAAAGAGCATCTCTGCCCATCCGGCTTGATCCCCTACTGGAAGCGGTCCGCCAAGCCTCGGCATCCCCATCGACGCGCCTCAGGCACGCCTACGAAGAAGTTGTCCACCGCAAGGCCCATCGCCTTGGGCACCAGCAAATCGAGGGACTCGGCGCTTTCGCTGTGACCCGTGATGCTTTCCCGAGCCACGCGCGTTCCTTGCCTTGCATCGATCACCGACAGATCCAACACAAGATCCGTGCCGACGATCGGCGCGCCGTCAGCGGCTCGCACGTCCAACCGCTTGACCTCAATCTTGTTCACCACCACCAGGTAATCCGTGTTGTTGGCCCGGGCGTAGTTCTTGAGCACATTGGGATCGGCGACATTCCAGCCGTCGGCCGCGTGCATCAGTCCCATCCGCAGGGAATAGCTTCCCTCCTTGGGAAAGAACTGCGCGCCACAATCCGTACCCCAAGCGGCCAAGGAATCGCGCACCAAGGCTCGAAACGCCGACTGCACATTCTCGCCCATGCGCAGGTACGGCTTGTTCTTGAGCGCCTCCGAAGTCGTCTTGACCACGACATCGGCTTGGTCAGCGACAAAGACGACCTTCTGGCCGCGAAATCCCATCGAGGAGTAGTTTTCGGCCAAGCCCCGGGCACATCCGGTGAGTCCTGCAACCAGCCCAAGGGCAAGGTACGCCAATTTCCTTTGCTTCATCTTATGGGTCTCCTTGAACGATCAACTTGAGAGATTCTCGCACCAAAATCGCTCCAGCGCAATGGACTTCACGAATTATTCAGCGGTTCCTTGGCGCAACCAGGACCGCAGCACCGGAAATCCCCCATGCGCGGAGATGGCCTGCTCCAACAGGGCGCGTCCCGGCTCCAGATATTGAGAGAACCATGGCAATCCCTTGTGCCGCGACAGGAACCCGTAGGCCCCCAAGGCCTGCATCAGCCGCTGCAAGGAGGCTTCGAGAAAGGGAAGCCATCCCGTATCGGGATCGATTCCACGCACCTTGGCAAACTGCTCGAACAGACGCAGGCGCATGGCGGCCGGCAACTGGACATAGGGATCCCAGAGGAAGGAGCCGAGATCATACCATTGGCTTCCCCACCGGCACCCTTGGTAATCGATGAACCAGACATCGTTTCCGCGCCACATGAGGTTCTGGGATTGGAAGTCCCGGTGCATCAGCACCTGTTCATGCGCCGCCACGCGGGAGGCAAGCGCCTCGAATTCGCGAATCAGGGCTGGATCATGGGAAGGCGCCTCGCCCAGACCACAGACATCCCCGAGGTAGCGACGCAGGAAATAATCGGTTTCCCAGCGCAGGGCGTCGTGATCGAAGTGACGATCGCCCAGCCAGGTGCACGTCGGGATGGCGGCGGTTCCCTTCTCCTGCCATTGGGCAAGAGCCAGCACCACCTCGCGACAGAGCTCTTCCTGCTCCTGTGGCTTGCCTTCGCGCCTGTGCATCCGGTCCAGATGCAGGCTGCTGCCGAGATCCTCCAGCACCACCTGACGCTGGATGTCCTGGTGACCGTGGATTTCCGGGACCCGAAGTCCCGCCGATCGCAGGGCGCGGGACACGTGCAGGAACCGGTCGTAATCGGCATCGCCCTCGTGGGAGGCCAAGACGATGTGGCTGTGCGGCCGTTCTCCGATGCGCCAATAGTGCCGTCCCGATCCCGCCGCTCCGGCCAAGGTCGCCTCGAAGGGCGGCTCATGCCCGAGATCCATCAGCAGGGACTTGACTTCCCCGCACAGTTCCAGCGAGACGTCGGCCTTCACCATGAAGCATCCCCCCCGGCATTGCGCACCAAGTGCGTGATCTTCTCGCCCATCGCCACGCGCGCGCCCGGCTGCACCAGGCAATGGCTTGTCAGCGAGCGGGCATCCACCCAGGCTCCGGCCTCGACGATCACCTGCTCACCGAGTTCGGCATCGACGCTGACCTTCGCCGTCGGATCGATCCACTGCGTCGCTCCGGTCTTGGCAAGCAGATGGAAGGCCGCCCGCGCCAGATCCTGGGGCACGCCGCAATCCTCCCAGAACACGTCCTTGGGAGCCTCCCAGCAGACCACCTTGCGCCCCTGCTCGAAGGCGGCCTTGTGCCAGAGATCCTTGATGGTCCAAGGTCGGCTGGAACACCCTTGGAACAAGATGGTGCGATAGAAGGCGATTCCTGAAAAGGTCAACCGCCTTGTCCCTTCGACTTCCGCAGGGCAGGCCGGATGCCCGATCACTCCGCCAAAATGTTCCCCGTTGACCAGAACCGTGTTCACCCGCGGGACATCGACCATCACCAAGGTGATGTCGCTTCCGGAATCCAGGTGCGCTTTCCACGCGGCCTCCAGATCGATCTCGTGAAGAATGTCTCCGTTGTGGGCCAGGACGTGGGCGGCCTGCAGCTTGCGCCCGGAAAACGCCTTGGCCAGCGCGCCACCGCTGTCCAGCAGCACCGGCTCCATCTGAAGGTGATCGAACTTGCGTTCGTTCGCGAAGACCTGCACCTGCGGTGCCAAGTGGTGCGCGTTGAGCACCCGGCTTCGCAACGGCAAGGAGGCGCACGCCTCCAGAGCCCGATCAGCGAGGCTCTTGCCCAGGAGGGTGAGGAGTGGCTTTGGCGTGACATCGGTCAAGGGGCGAAGTCGCTCCCCTTTGCCGGCGCACAACAGGAACAGGTCGAGGTTCATGGTGACTCCGCGTAGAGAAGATGAGGACGACGGCGTTCCAACCAATTCGCTTCATCCGGCAGCCACAAGGACTGCAATTGCCAAGGATCGAGCCCTTGTTCCAGGCCTTCACGGATGCGTGGGGACCCGAGCAGGATGTCGATGGGAAGCTTGATGGCTTCGTATTCGTAGGGAGGCGCCTTCCAACCGAAGGAGGCCGGCAGTCCTCGTGGATCCAAGGGGTTGATGGCGACCGCTTCCGTCAGTGCGCCTTGCCTTCGCATCGCCCAGAGGATGGCGACTCCCGTCAGGAAGGGCCGGTAGGCCTTGCGATCCAGCACATGCTGCTGCACTCCGGCGCAGATCTCCCCGACGCCCTTGTGGAAGGTGGGCTGGAAGAACGCCTCGCGAAAGGCGACCCCGGGAAGCTTCAGGGAACGAAGATCTTCGCACAGACGCCAAGCGTCCAGCCACGGCGCACCGCACAGTTCGAAGGGCCGCGTGGTGCCACGCCCTTCGCTTGCGGTCGCGGCCTCCAAGAGACACATGCCCGGATAGACGAAGGCGGTGTCGACCGTGGGCATGTTCGGCGACGGAAGCACCCATGGCAGTCCGGTGGCCTCGAAGTCCATGTCGCGGGTCCAGCCTTCCATGGGCAGGACATGCAGCACAAGACCCGGGAAGCGCTCGGCCACCAGCAGGCGGGCCAGTTCGCCGTTGGTCAGGCCATGGCGCACCGGCACCGTATGCAATCCGACGAACGAGGCGTGGTCGGCCTGCAGGAGCGGCCCTTCCACCAGAGACCCGCCCAACGGGTTCGGGCGATCGGGGATCACGACGGGAATGCTCTTCTCCCACGCGGCTTCCATGCAAAGGAGCATGGTCCACACGAAGGTGTAATACCGGGCGCCCACATCCTGAAGATCCACCAAAAGCACGTCAACGCCATCCAGTTGAGACACGGTGGGTTTGCGGGTGGCCCCGTACAGGCTGTGGACCGCCACGCCCAACCGGGCATCGCGACTCTCCCCTTCCCACTCGATCATGTTGTCCTGGGTGTGGCCCAGGATCCCGTGCTGCGGCCCGAACAGCGCCACGAGTTCCCACGGCATTCCCGTGCGCGCAAGGACATCGGCCATGTGGGTCAGATCCGGAAGCACCGACGCCGGATGGAGCACAGCCGCCAAACGCGCACCGCGCAGGTCGGCAGGCCAGAGTTCTGCCAACCGGGAATGTGCCAACCCAACCGGGGTCTTCGGGATTATATTCATGCCCCAAAGTTAGGTACTGTCAATTCTTCGGAAGGCTACGCAATGGCTGGCGTCAACAAAGTGATTCTCATCGGCAATCTGGGCGCGGACCCGGAAGTGCGGACCACTCCGCAAGGCGCGACCGTTGCCAACCTGCGCTTGGCCGTCTCGGAAACCTGGAAGGACCAGGCCGGGCAGCGCCAGGAGAAGACCGAGTGGGTCAATCTGGTGCTCTGGCGCCAGCAGGCCGACATCGCCCAGCGCTTCCTGCGCAAGGGCTCCAAGATCTACGCCGAAGGCAAGCTGTCCACCCGTTCGTGGGACGACAAGGCCACCGGCCAGAAGCGCTACGCCACCGACGTCGTGGTCGACACCTTCACCATGCTCGACGGCCGCCCCGGCGGTGAGGGCGGTGCAGGCGCATCCTTCGGAGGCGGTGAGGGCGGTTCGTACAGCGCCCCGGCAGCCCGTCCGGCTCCGGCCCGTCGTGCCGCAGCCCCGGCCGACGACTTCGGCAGCTACGCCCCGCCCTCGGCAGGCGGCAGCGCCGTGGAAGACGATCTTCCCTTCTAGTTCGCCATTTGCCCCGCAGGTCACCGACTTGCGGGGCTTTTTTGTTTCAGGGCCCTTTTTCCGTCTTCCTCACCCAGGACGCCCCATGGCCGCTTGCACCATCCCGACTCTGCGCTTGCGAACCTTGATCGCCTCAGTCTTGTGCCTCCTCGTCTTCACCAGGCACGCGCAGGCCGCCTCAAATCAAGCCATTGCACCGCCGCGGGATTCCCTTTCCGTGAGGACCACGACCATGACGACCTCCCCACCGCCGCCAGCGCCCTTCATGGGGCCCACGCTCCCCGAGGTGGTCCGGATTATCGAAGCTCACGGAAAAGGCCCTTTGCAGGTCACGCTGGGCCGCTACGTGCCCCGCTTCGTGCTGCGCCATGCCGACGGTCGCTACGAAGTGCGGCGCTTGGTGTCGGACACCGCAAGGGAGAAGGCCGACCGCACGCGGCAGATCGCGGAAGGGACCTACGTCCCTGAAATGACGTGGGCCTCCTTGGTCCCCGGCCCCATCGTCCTTGAAGCGGTGGAGAAGGCCGAGTTCCTGTGCAAACTCAAGGCGTGGCCGGAACGGGAAGGGTTGTGATAGTGAGGGTCTGAGCTTGATGAATGGTTGCGCATTTCCCTGCGGCGAGAATCAGGCCTTGGACTCGATCGTCAAGCCTTCGTGAACGACCTCGATGGTCTCAATGGCCACCTCGATGCCTTCCGACTTGAGATCGGTCGCGGTGATCTTGGTGGGCCAAGCGTTGGCCAGCTTCCAAGTCATGGCCGCCTTGCCGGTCTCGTCCAGAAGGCTGATCGTGACCGGGACGCGCTCGATCGTATTCATCTTGATCTTGGCGAACCAATCCCAATACTTGTTGTCGCCCTTGAATACGCCTTTTTTCATGGTCACGTTGCCGACCTTGACCATGCCCGGCATCTTGACCACCGAGAAGACTGGACTGTCCCCACGTCGATACTTGATCTCTTCAGACTGGATGTCCAGTCCGGAGACCTCTTGAAAGGACATCACCTCCTTGCCCCACTCCACTTTGAAGTAGAACTTCGGCAGGGGCCAGACGTTCTTGGATTGTTTTGCACCGTTCTCATCAGCCATCGCGACCTCGCATGGTTTGGGATGCTGTTCATTCACTCGACCGGCAATGGCAGGATCAGGACTTCTGCATCTGCTGCTGGAAGGTGATCTCGATGAACTCCGCCGGGCGCACCAGAGCCACCAGTACGGTCACTTTCAAGATTCCATCGAGGATGTCCTGGGCGGTCATGGTTTCCCCGAGACCGACCAGCACGTCGAAGGCGTCGGCGGGAGTCGATCCGGCCAAGCCACCGCGCTTCCAGATGCCGGTCAGGAAGTTTTGGATCATGCTCTTGAGGTTGATCCAAGTACCTGCGGCGTTGGGATCGAACACATAGGCCTTGATGGCGATGCGAATCGACTCCTCGAGCATGATCATGGTGCGGCGCACGTTGATGTAGCGCCAGTCCAAGCTGTTGCCGTCCAAGGTGCGGGCACCCCAGACCAGCGTTCCTTCTCCCAGGAAGGCGCGGATGGCATTGATCGCCTTGCCGTTCAAGGGGACGTTCAAGTCCTCCTGCTCGTCATGGGTGATGTTCACCGCCGGGCTCGATACGGCGTTCAAGCACATGTTGGCCGGGGCCTTCCACACGCCGCGGGTATTGTCCACCATGGTGTAGATGCCAGCCATGGCGGCCGAGGGTGGAAGCAGGTTGACCTTCTCCTGCACCTTCTGGAGGATGCGTCCGTACAGCGGGGAGACCGTCGACAAGACCTTGTGCAGATCGACCACTTTTGCCTTGTCCTGATCCGTCACAGGAGCCACCGGAACATCCGGGATCTCGTCGATCTTCTTCCCGATCTCCGTGATCTTGTCCTGGACCGCCTGCGGAGCGGTGGGCTGGGCCAAATTCTCGCCGTGGAGCAGGAGCTTGAGCGTCACCCCGTCAGAGACGTTGGCGTAGGTGATGCTCGAGGCCGAGACCACCGAAGTGTTCACCCACGGGTAGTAGGCGGCACCAAAGTTCAGGTATTTGGACCCGATGTCGTTGCGGAACTGCCCGACACAACTGTCCTCGCCACCTTTCAGGTCGTTTTGCCCTTCGTAGACATCCAGGATGGCGAAGCGGTTGCGCATCGTGCCGCAGTGCTCCAGCATCGCAGTCTGCACATCCTTGCATTCATCCTTTGGAAGGGCCACGGCATCGGGGATCACAAGCAATGTGGGCTCCTGCTCCTTGAGCAAGGCTTGGATACCGGTTGTGATCTCGTCCTTTTTCAAGGTCACCGGCTTGTTCGCGGCATCGAGATACGCCCCCACCGAGACGATGTAGCAAGCCCCGCCGCCGTTTTGGAAGAAGTGCACCAAGCAGTGGTAGAAGCGCAGGACCGGCGCCTCGACAGGAGCCGCAAAGTCATACCCGTCGGCACCGATCGTGAGATCCGCCTTCCCGTCCGTATTCTTTTTGATGTCCAGTTGGAACTGCGGAGCGGCGCCGAAATAGTTGTGGTACTCGGCAAGTGAGGTGATCCGCCAAGGTTTGTCCTTGAGCGAGGTCCCCTTGTTGTCCGCCTTTTCGGTGTAGCCGACGAAAGCCGGCACCGCGGTCGCCACTTCGACTACCGAATTGGGGAAGGCGTTCTTCTCCACGATGTAGACGCCGGGCGTCTTGTATGCTCCTGCCATCGATCGACTCCTGTGTGGCGAATGAACTGACAATCAATCAAACGGCAGCCCCTGCATAGGACCCGCATCCCAAAGGTCCTGCGCAGGACCGGAGGGATCCTGACGCAGCCGTGGAATTTTCCGTAAACTGTCAAACGGATTGACAGCAATAGTAGATCATGTCACCTGATATTCGTCACGCTCCCTTTCGACAAAAAGCAAAGGCCCCGAAGCGATCGCTCCGGGGCCTTTGAAGGAATTGACAATTTCCGTCAATTGTCGAGCTGGAAGTCGAAGCGGCGCTCGAAGATGGCCGGGATCGCCTTGCCGTCCTTGATGTAGGGACGGTAGCGGGCCGCCCCCAAGGCGGCGCGCGCCGAGCGGTCGAAGTCCTTGCCTCCCGAGCGCACGATGCGCACGTCGACCACGTTTCCGGTCATGTCGATGGTGACCTGGGCCACCACCACGGCCGTGACCCCTTGATCCAACGCCCACTCGGGGTACTCGGGCTTGACCGGCACGAGCTCGTCGGGAGGCCGCGTGACCGCGATCGGGGCCGGCGGCAGGGACTGGACCACCGGAGGCGCCTTGACGACCGGTTCGGGCTTTTTCATGATCGTGTTGCCGGTGGCCACCGCGAACGATCCGTTGTCCGAGGTCGAACCGTCAGGCAGACCGAATTGCGGCGGCGGTGGCGGCGTGTTCGGCGGCGGCGGATTCGGATCGGGAGGCGGAGGCGTCTCCTCCTGCGGCTTTTCCGGCGGTGGAGGTGGAGGGGGCGGAGGCGGCTTGACGTCCTCGGGAGGCTTGGGGAGGTCCTCCTGGATCAGGATCGCCTCCTCGCTTCCCAAGAGATCGCGCGGGAGCATCATCGCGCCGGAAAGGAACAGCGCGTTGCAGGCGAGGAACCCCAAGGCGATCGCCACCTCGCGCCATCCGAAGCGGCGCTTGGGTGGGGTCATCCACGCCAAGTCCCTGGGCGGTGGAGCCAACGCGCCTTTGCGGCGCAAGCGGTTGACGGTGGCGTGGCTCATGGCGTTTGCCGGACCACTTTCAAGGCGTACTTGGTGACACCGGCGCCACGGATGAGATCGATGGCCCCGACCACGTTGCGGTACGGCAGATCCTGGTCC
>JBDKGV010000043.1:0-18368 GCA_039798005.1 Fibrobacterota bacterium | reverse complement strand
AAACGAGTTTTTTCCCTATTGTTATTTCTAACTGCTCGCGAGTCTCACTCTCGTATTGACTGTTTAATCGCTTAATCAGCGACCAAACCTGCACAAGTCATTACTTCCGAATTGTCAAAGAACTTTTGCCCCAAGGAGCTCAGTCTCAGCAGACAGTGGAGCGATGCCCCAGAACCACCTCGACTTTCCCGACCGCCTTCTCGTTGGCCGGGATGACAAATATACCCCGACATTGACCGATGTCAATGGTTCGAGTGAAAAAAGTTCAAACTTTCTTTTCCGATCTCCTTGATTGGCAACGACTTGCCGCGCCAGCATATCTGGAGGGGCCCCGTCAGGGGAGTCCCGGGCGACGCGATCGCGTCGCCCGGACCGAGCCGACAGGCGAGCCCGCAAGACATGCGGTTTTGCGGCAGGGCCCCAGCCCTGTCGCAAAAGGCGCCCCAACCGTAGACTTACCGCGAAAGGAGGTCTTCCACGATCAGACGGACCTCAGACAGCCGGAAGGGCTTTCCGACGAAAGCATCGGCACCCGCCGCCATGAGGGCTTCACGGTCTTCCGAAAACACCCCGGCCGTGATCGCCACGATCCCAAGCGAGGGAGGAAGCTTCGCGCGGAGGGCGCGGGTCAGCTCCAAGCCGTTCATGCGCGGCATCTGCATGTCCAGCAACACGACATCCGGCAGCCATTCCTGGGCCACCTCGAGTCCCGCCAAGCCATCCACGGCCTCCCGGACCTCCCAGCCGCATCCTTCCAGGAATTCCCGCAACAGATCGCGGTTGGTCGACTGGTCGTCCACGACCAGAAGCCTGCCCCCCTGCCATTTGCCGGAAATCACGGCACCCGACGATTCGGTCCTTGCAAGCGCTGGTTTCAGTTTGAGTGTGAAAAGGAAGAGTGATCCCAAGCCAGGATGACTGTGCTGCAAGACGAGTTCACCCCCCAAATGCAAGGCCAGCTCACGGCTGATGGAAAGTCCGAGCCCGCTGCCACCTTCCCGCAATCCCCCCGCCCGTTGCTCAAAGGGCTTGAAGAGCTCCTCTTGCTCCTTGGGAGTCAGGCCACAGCCGGTATCTTCCAGGGAAAACTCCAACTGGCCGTATCCCTCCGGTCCATCCTTGTACCCGGCGCGCAATTCGATCCAGCCCTTGTCCGTGTACTTGACCGCATTTCCCAGCAGATTCGTGAGGATCTGCCGGAGCTTGCCCTGATCCCCATGGAACCGGGCCGGAAGATTGCTCGCGCGCACCACCCGGAATTCCAGCCCCTTTTCGTTCGCCCGCAAGCGGAACATCGACTCCAAGGCGTCCAGGACAGCAAGCAGATCGAAGTCCTCCTCCCTCAATTCAAGCTTTCCCGCCTCGATGCGGGACATTTCAAGGATGTCGTTGAGCAGGGACAGGAGATGCTCTCCACTGCGATGGATCGCCTGCAATCCGTTGCGTCCCTGATCGCTTGTGGAAAATTCCCCCCGCAGCAACTGGGCATAGCCGAGGATGGCGTTGAGCGGAGTGCGGATCTCATGGCTCATCCTTGCAAGGAACAGGCTTTTCGCATCGCTTGCCGACAAGGCCTGGACCTGCAGGGCCTCCGCCCGGCGGTTGGCTTCCTCCAGCTGAAGGAATTTCGATTCCAAGGTCCGCGAGGTCTTCAGGAAGGCGAAGGTCGTCAAGCTGAGCCTTGCGACCACCGCAAGGAGCAGGACCCCCAGGGAAAGGGTGACCCAGACTCCCATCTCCTTGATATGCTTTCCGGCGAGGATCCAGAAGGTCAAGAGCACCGAAAGAACGGCCAGCAACCCGGAGGCCAAGATGGGATTCATGGACTCTCTCTTCACACCGGACTTCGAATATCCTTCGACACCCCTCACCGCGTGCACGAACAGGAGCGTCGGCAGAAGCACCGCCCCCTCGCTGAACAGGTACATCAGACGGGACGGAAGGACATGCGTCCCCCAAAGCAGATGCGCCGCTTGGGAGAAATCCGCACAGGCGAGCAGGAGCATGCCGAAGCACCGCCATCGGAACACCCAGACCAGCCTTGGTTGCCGGATGGTCACGAGCCGGAAGACCGTGCCCCAAAAGATCACCAGATCAAGGATGGCGAACAGGATCAGGACCAGATGAGAAGGATTTTTCAAGTCGATGGAGGGCGCATGGGAAGCCGAATACCCGAATACGATCACGATCGCCGCCATCGCAAGAAAAGTGTCCATGCGAAGGATCAGACCTTCCCGAGGCTGCAGGACCTCCGGTTGGTCCAGGAAGATCGTCACGAACGTCGCAATGTAGGCGACGGCCCAAAGGCCCAAAGCCAGGGCCTGCAAAGTGGGGAACCCCCAAAGCAGCGTCGCGGCGAAGTTCATCCACATGGCAGCGCTGAACAGCGCGGCAGTTCTGGCGAGTTCGATGCGACGGAGACGGACGATGCGATGGAGCGCCGTGAAAAGCAGAGCGACGACAAAGGTCCGCCCCGCTTCATAGCCGGAATCGGACGCGGGATTCCAGCCACCCGACAGGAGTCGCACTCCTTCCACGACCAGGAGCCCGATCCAACCAGTGATGATGGCAAGAGACCACCCATGAGGACGATCTCTGCGATTGCGGAAGAACATGAGGAACAGTATATCCAACCCTCACGCACCGATCCAACTATGAAAGAGACGATTTCTAAATCGTTTCCCTAATTGGACACCATCGCGGTTACAATAGTCAGAAGGCCCTCGGATCCCCGACTCTTGAAATGCCCAAGATTCCCACTGTTCCAGATTCGGGCGCATCGCGGCCAACGGCCGCGTCGTTCCCTTCCAGGCTGCCCTCCGGTCGGTGCCACCACCCGAGGTGGCGGCACACCCGCTTCGCGGGTCCTTCCAGGCAACTTGCGTGTGCCGGTACCCCGAAATCCGAGGTTTTCAAGTCACTGAGGGTCTTTCACGCACCGGAGCGACAGTTGATAGGCATTCGGCTCTCCATATCTCGCCAGCGTATTGCTGCTGGAAACCGACCATGCCGTGGACGAGCTCGTGGTGAGGCTGGTGCTGCTCCACCAATAGGCCCCGGTACCCGGATTGACAAATGCCGGAATTCCAGCGGGCATCGCACGGAACCCGAACCGGTCTGAATAAGCATCCGAGCCCCAACCGCTCATGGACTTGAACTCAGAACCGACCGAATCCGTCGCATTGCGCAGGGTCGCCCATTCCTGATCACTGGGAACATGCCAGCCGGCCGGGCAGAGTCCCTGCACACCGCTTGGAGCCGCCGCACTGGATGGCATCCCCGTCATGGCATCACTCCAAGTGTAGGAGCGTCCGTATTTCTCACAGGAATCGGAGCTTCCCTTGGAGCAGATGCCTGTCGTCCCGGCCGCTCCTGCATACTTGAGATTCTCCGCCATCCAGACCTGCCCACCGATCGCCTTGATGCGATAGATCCGACCGTCGCGCACGTCGCGCAGGGTATCGTAGGCGATCTCCGGATTCCACCATGTCGAAGGGTACCTGAAGGACACACGAGCAGGTTCCAAGCGAGGCTGGCTGACGGAGACGACCAAACCGTTCACGGTCAGGCCACCGATCGCCAAGATCGAGTCATGGCAAAGCGGCGAGGAGAAATCCGCCAATAGACCATTGGACGTGCAGCGCACCTCCAAGTCGGGATTCGCCCGGACCAAGGCGACGTTTCGCGCACTCCACAGCATGGTGGAGACGGGCACTGAAATGGTCACGGACTCCGGATCGACATTCAATACATAGCCAGCCGTGACCACGGCACTGGTCACCCCTTCCGGTCCGAAGGCACGCGCTTTCAGCACAGCCGTCGTATCGACGAGAATGCTGTCCACGTAGCGGGAGGATGTTGCCGACGGGACGGTTCCGTCGAGCGTGTACCGGATGGTGTCACCCGAAGCCTGCGAGATCCCGACCTTGCGGTAGGAATGGTAGGTTCCGGCCGGGAGGGATACCATGGGCGCGGCCAATGCGACCGTATACGTCGCCATCGAGACCGCACTGGTCGCCAGCCCGGCTCGGGAAACGCGGGCACGCAACTGCATCGAACGCCTGACGAGGACGGAATCCAAGACCACCCAAGTCGTGCCGGAATCCTGGGAGGTTTCAATCACGCCACCGGGCAGCTTGCTTTTCAGCTTCACACCCAGCGGAGTGGAGGAGGAGGTTCCAGTGGCCACGGAGAATGTCGGAGCCCTCGGCTGGATCGCGTAGGTCACGGTCACCAATTCGCTGGCCGTCACGTCACTTCGCATGGACTGGACGCGCAGCGTGGTATGCATCCCCAAGATCAAGCCCGAATCATCCAAGGCCTTCCATTCCACCCCGTCGGTGCTGTACTTGAAATAAGCCCCCGGGGTCGCCGAAGTCGCCTTCACGCGGATCGTGTCTTCGTAACTGCCCGCCGGTTGCGAGAGAACCGGTGCAGCCGCTTGAATCTTGTAGCTGCCCACGGTCACGGTACTCGGGCTCAAGCCATCCCTCTCGGCTTGAACGCGAAGATTGGCACTTCCTCTCATGATCAAGCCCGAATCATCCAAGACCTTCCAATCAACCCCGTTGGTGCTGTACTTGAATTTTGCCCCGGGCGTCGCCGAAGTCGCCTTCACACGGATTGTGTCGTTGTAGGAACCCGATTCATGGGAAAGGGCGGGTGCGGCAACCTGCAAGATCCGTTTGTAGGTGGCGTGATTCATGGCACTTGCTGTCATTCCATCGCGAATGGCGCGGAATCGCAACTCGGCATCCACCGTCAGAACCAGTCCAGTATCCGCCAAGGAGCTCCACATCTGACCATTGTTCATGCTGTATTGCACGACGGCTCCCGGCGTCTGTGTGACCGCCTTCACCCGGATCGTATCGATATAGGAGCCGGACGGCTGCGACAATGTCGGCATTGATACCCGTTCGCGCCTGATCGCCGTGAGCGTATCCACGCGAAGGTTCCCGGACTTGTCCCGAAACTCGGCCCGCACCGAAAAGGTCTTCCCTTGGGGCCAATCCGCCATCCACGCGATCTCGTTGCCGGGCGTGGACTTGACCGTATCGCCATTGATGATGGCAAAGAAGCTGCTGTCATCCTGCAGCCTCCATTTCATCCTGATCACTTCATCCGTTGCATGGACCGTATCCCCCTCACGCCCGATGATGACGGGCGCCGTCATGTCGCCGACCAGGACAGGAACCGTCAAGGCGTGAACATCCACGCTCTGCGTTCCGGCAAACGTCGAGGTCGCCTCACCGGACCACCAGATGGAAAGCGCACCGTCAGGCTGCTTCTTGACACCGAAGATCCTGACCAGCAGGTTGGCGTTTTGCGGGATGCCAACGATCGTATCCCCATGCCGATGCCAATCGATGGCCCGTTCGTAATACGGGGCCGCAGTCGGCGAATTCGCATTGAGCACCACGATCCTCACCGTGTCCACCTCAGGAAGCGCGGCACCCGTCGCGCTGACGATGCGAGGGGCCAGCGAGATGGTCGAGGCATCGTTCGCCACGGGTTCGGACAACCGACGATCGCAAGAGATCAGGGTCAGAGCCAAGGGGAGAATCCAAAGGAGACGCGCCGTCTTCATGATCACCACCTCACGATCAGCTGGTCGGGAGCCGAAGTCGTCGGGGTCGGCTGCGTCGCCGCCGGCTTGTCCTGGGTCAGCAGCACAACGGCAGCCACTCCTCCTCCGACCAGCACCGCACCTCCAGCCATCCACGGCCAAAGACTTCCTCCACCTTTGGCAACCAGCACCGTACGGCTGTCGGATGGTTTCTTCCGGCCACTGGCGATCTGGGCGATCTCCGGACAGCCACCACGCAGAACGTCCTCCAGACTGCCCTGGATGTCCAGGACGTGACTGAACATCGTTTGGCCATTGCCCACATCGGTCCGCTTGACCGAAAGGCTCCAGACCTTCCCGACCTTGGACAGGTCACCGGTGAAGATGGATTGCACGCTCAGAAGCTGGCCGATTTCCACGGAGCATTCGCTGGTGTTGCATGCACCGCTCTGCTGAAATCCCTGTTCCTTCAGAATTCCGTCGATGTTGCGGCGTTCCACGATCTTGAAGGAATCGGAGGCAAGCAACTCCGACTCGAAGCGATTGGTGACCGCGGCAAGATCCTTGGGCGAGACGCCGTCTCCCGTGAAGGACATGACGGCAACCGGCACCAGACGCTTCAGCGCCGAGGCCTTCACCAATGGCTTCACCGGAACCGCCACGGGCGCAGGGTTCGAAGGCGGAACGTTTGCCGGTACGGCAGGAGATGCCGCTGGCGACACCGGTACCGGATTTTGAACAGACGGCTCGCTCGGAGTTGTGGAGGCGGAAATCGCCGCAGGAATGTCCACCGGTGAAGGAGATTCGACCGGCAGTCCAAGACTCGGGGCGGCCTTGGCAGACGAATCGACGGAATCCACAGGTTGGGCATGGAGGGATGGCGCCAACCCCAAGGCGATCCCCATGGTCAAGGAAATGAGGGGAAACACCCCAAGTCGCGCCTCTTTCATCGATCATTCCTCCACAAGCGACGGAATCAGAATCAGGCCATGCACGACATTGCCGGATGGACAACTCTGTTGAACATCTTCATCATATCTCGAAATCCACGGAGGCGTCAACCCGATTGTCCGACAGCCCTGAATCCAGAACGTTCCATCGGACTGGCACCGATCAGGCTGCCGTCGCACCCGGCAGGAGTCTGGACCTGCCGGGACCATCGCGTCCACCGCCGCATGCGTTGCGGCACACCCGCTTCGCGGCTCCTTCCCGGCAACTTGCGAGGCTCACTTCTCCAGGTAGTCGAGATCCTTCGCAAACGTCTCCGGCAGGCGCAACAGCGCAAGGAGCGCAAGCACGAGGGTCACGGTTCCCACCACGGCCGCCGCCGGACGAAGGCCCAAGGAAGGCTTGAGCCACAGGAAACTCGTGGTGATGAGAGCCACCGCTCCGCGCACGAAATTGGGGACGGTGGTCGCGGCGGTCGCACGCTGGTTGGTCCCGAACTGTTCCGCGGCGATGGTCACGAAGACCGCCCAGTAGCCACCGGCAAGCCCCAAGGCGAAGCACAGCCCGTAGAAGGCAGGCAAGGTGAGCGGCAACCCGATGAGATAGAAGGCCGACAGGAGCGCCAGTGCCGTCAGGAAGATCCCGACCACCTTGCGTCGAGAGCGCAACCACTGGCTCAGGGCGCCGGAGCCGAAATCGCCCAAGGCAAGACCGGCGTAGCAGAACATCACCGCGGTGCCGGCGGCCGGAATCTCAGGCATTCCGATGCTCCTGCCGAACTCGGGCGAGAAGGTCACGAGGATGCCCACCACGAACCAGATGGGCACGCCGATCAGGATGCAGGACAGGTACTTGCTGGCGCTCTTCCACGTTTTCAGGAGGGACAGGAAATCGCCACGGGGTGCTGCGCCCGAGCGCATCTGCTCGAACATTCCCGATTCCACCACCGAGATTCGCAGGACGAGCAAGGACAGCCCCAGCGCCGCGCCCACCATGTAGGCCGTGCGCCAATCGAGGAACTTGGCGACCGTTCCGGCAAGCAGGGCGCCCAGCACGCCGACGGAGGCCACAAGCGCCGTGCCCCAGCCGCGCTTCTCCTTGGGCAGGATCTCAGCCACCAGCGTCACGCCCGCGCCAAGCTCGCCCGCAAGCCCCACACCGGCCACAAAGCGCCAGAACGCGTAGGCCTCCACGGAGTGCACGAAGGCGTTGGCGCCATTGGCGATGGAATAGGTCAAGATGGATCCGAACAGCACGGAAAGACGCCCCTTCCGATCGCCCAGGATTCCCCACAGAAGACCACCCAGCAGCATGCCGACCATTTGAGTGTTCAGCAGGAACACCCCTTTGGTGAGGATTTCCGCATCGTTCAACCCCAGCGATTTCAAGCTGGGAACGCGCACCACGGCAAAGAGGATCAGATCGTAGATGTCGACGAAGTATCCAAGTGCCGCCACGACGACGGCGGCGTTCAGAAGCCGGGTTTGAGATGGTTTCTCGTGCATTCCGGCAATGTAGTCCACGGACATGTCCCTGATGCTTTGGGCGCGGCACGAAGCCTTGCAACAGTGCCGAATCGAGGACAGTGCGTGCCCGCGCAGGTCGCGCCAGGGATGCCGGCCGACAGGCCCGGGACCCCGCAGGCATGCCTTCGCACACGATTCGCAGGGGCGGCTTTCAAATCCGTCCCCCAAGGCAGGCCGAGGAGGCCCGGCAGGCAGCCTCGGCGACGCCGCAGGCGGCGGGCGCCCAAGATCGCGAGAGAAGCCAAATCTTTGGATTGGCAAAGCCAGGGGGCCAATTCGGTAAATACCTTTGGGAACATGATCAATCCGAGACTCGTCCGCGAAGAACCCGAAACTCTCCGTGCCGCCTGGAAGCGCCGTGGCCTGGAAGCCCCTGTCGACCACATGGTTGAATTGGACTCCCGCCGCCGCAGTCTGATCACCGTGGTGGAAGCCGCCAAGGCCGCCAAGAACGCCGCCTCCAACGAGGTGGGAAAGCTCAAGCGCGAAGGCAAGGACGCCTCCGAGGCCATTGCCGCCATCAAGCTGCGCGGCGACGAGCAGGCCGAGGCCGAGGCCGAGCTTTCCGCCATCGAGAAGGAACTGGAAGAGACCCTGATGGGCCTTCCCAACCTGCCGCACCCAAGCGTACCCGACGGCCGCACCGCCGAAGACAATGTGGTCGTGCGCACCTGGGGCGAAGTCCCCACCATCATCGAAAACCCCAAGGACCACCTCGCCGTGGGCGAGCACTTGGGCTTGTTTGATTTCAAGCGCGGATCGAAGATCTCGGGCGCGGGTTTTCCCGTCTACACCGGCTGGGGTGCCCGCTTGGAGCGCGCCCTCATCTCCTGGTTCCTGGACGAACACCGCGAAGCGGGCTTTGTCGAGATCCAGGCGCCGCTCCTGGTCACGCGCCAGACCATGACCGGCACCGGACAACTGCCCAAGTTCGAAGAGCAGATGTACCGCACCGACAAGGACGACGACCTGTTCCTGATCCCGACCGCCGAAGTGCCCGTGACCAACCTGCACGCCGACGAGATCCTGGACCCGAAGACGCTTCCTGTCAAATACGCCGGCTACACCCCCTGCTTCCGCCGCGAGGCCGGAAGCTACGGCAAGGACACCAAGGGCTTCCTGCGCCTGCACCAGTTCGACAAGGTCGAGATGGTCATGTTCACGGCGCCCGAGAAGAGCTACGCCGCCCACGAGGAGCTCACGGCCCAGGCGGAGTCGCTCTTGAAGAAGCTCGGCCTGCACTACCGCGTGCTGCTCCTGTGCGCCGGGGACATCGGATTCGGCGCCGCCAAGTGCTACGACCTTGAGGTCTGGGCTCCGGTGGAGCAGAAGTGGCTCGAGGTGAGCTCGGTCTCGAACTTCGAGGACTTCCAAGCCCGCCGCGCCTCGATCCGCACCCGTGGCGAGGACGGCAAGGCCGTGCTTGCCCACACGCTCAACGGATCGGGTCTGGCCACGCCCCGCGTGCTGGTCGCGCTCCTGGAGACCTACCAGCAGGCCGACGGTTCCTTCCTGGTGCCCGAAGTCCTGCGCCCGTACCTGGGTGGGGTCGAGAGGATCACGCCCTGACCGGAGCTTCGCTCTTTGGTCGCGCCATGGGCCGCTTGCATGCGATCCTGGCACGCGCCTACCAGCGCGCCCCCTACCGCACCCGCGTCGGGGGAATGCTGGTCGCCTTGAGCATCGCGGGACTGCTGCTCTTGGGGCATGCCGCCTTGGTGCGGGAGCTTCAGGACAGTTCGGTGCACATGGCCGATCGCGAAGCGTCCCTCTACGCCTGGGCGTTGACGCAGCGCCTGCAGCACCGCCAGGACGACGACTTCCTGCAGGATGTCATGCGCGGCTCGGAAGTGCCTCTGGTCTACACTTCGCTTGACGGCAGCATCCGGCACTGGCACAATCTGGTGTTGGATGGCGATTCGATCCCAAATCCCCCAACGATGCTTGATGAGGGCCAGATTGCGGCCATCGAGGAGTTCACCCGGGAATGCAACCGGGTCGATCATGTCCGCCCGATCGTGGTGGGTGGTACGCCCGTGGGCATCCTGTATCACGGCGGATACGTCGCCGCGTGGCGCTTCCCGGCCTTCTTCGCCTCGGGCGCCTTGGTGCTTGCGCTCCTTGGCCTGGTGGGCTGGACCACGCTCAAGATCATGCAAGGCACCGAACGCAGCCTCCTGTGGGTGGGCCTTGCCCGCGAGACGGCCCACCAGTTGGGCACCCCGATCTCTTCCCTGATGGGCTGGATCGAGCTGTTGCGATTGCGGGCCAACCCCAACACCAAACCGGAAAAGTTCAAGCAGATCGCCGACGAGATGGACTCGGACCTCGGGCGTCTGCGCCAAGTGGCCGATCGATTTTCGCAGATCGGGTCACGGCCCGACTTCCGCTCCGTGGACCTCGACGCCATCGTGCAGGGAGTGGCCGACTACTTCCGTCCGCGCCTGCCGCATCAGGACCGCACCGTCACTTTGAATGTGGAATTGGGTGGGACGCCGCGGATCCAAGCCAACGCAGAACTTTTGGGCTGGGTCTTCGAGAACCTGATCAAGAACGCCTTGGACGCCATGGACAAATCCGAGGGGCAGATCACCCTGCGCACCAGCCACGACCCGCGTGAAGGCATCGGGTTTGAAGTGCTGGACAACGGCAAGGGCATGGGTCGCGACGAGCAGCGCAACGTCTTCCTGCCCGGCTGGACCACCAAGAAGCGCGGCTGGGGCCTTGGACTTGCCTTGGCGCGACGCATCGTGGAGCAGTACCACGGTGGACGCATCTGGATCCGCAAATCGAAGATCGGCGAAGGAACCGTGTTTGCGGTGCGCCTGCCGGTCATGCCTCCGGACGTCAACGAAGAGACTTGAGATCGTGCCAGGATTTCCATCATGGCGATCCTTGGCCTTGACCCCCGTCGCGGATTCCTAGCTTACCCGTCCATGACGCTCAACACGCCTTCGCTCCCTTCCCGCGCCCATGGTCTTCTGCTTGGCCTCGCCTCCGGCAATTGCCTGGGCACTCCTTGGTCGGAAATTTGGCCCAAGGACAAGATCCTTGCCCAGTCCGCGGGAAAGGTGCTGGAGATCGATTCCGGGGAAAAGGAGCGCCCTTGGAATGCCGACCTCGCCCAAGCCGTGCTTGCTGGCGAAGCTCTCCTTGAAAAGAAGTCCATCGAAATCGAGGATCTCGGTCGCCATCTCCTGCTTTGGATGACGGAAAACGGACGCGGCATCGCCGTGCTCACCCGACGCGTCCTGGAGGACGTGGAGCAGGGAACCCCCGTCGAGGAAGCCTCCAGCTACGCCTGCGAAAGCCTTGGAAGGAATTGGAGCGCGGGCAACGGCGCGCTTGCCCGTGGCATTTCCCTGGTCCCGGCCTTGTGGGGCCGCCAGGACCAGTTGATCGAAGCGACTCGTCAGGCCGCCAGGACCACCCACTGGAACCCGCTGTGCGAGTGGTCCTCGATCGCCCTCAACCTGGCCTTGGCCGATGCCTTCGCAGGGATCCCCTTGGATTGCCGCACCTTGGCAGAGACCCTGCGCACCTTGGGCGCACCCGGCGCCGTGGCCGATGCCGTCGATGGTGCGAAGGCTCCGCTGGATCGCTTCCAGCTCGACGGCAAGACCAAGCTCTTCACCCTCAAGTCCATGCAAGTGGGATTGTGGGCCTTGCGTGCCGAAGGGACTCCGGAATCGATCTTGGAACGCGTGATCCTGGAAGGTGGTGCCACCGACACGAACGCCGCCCTTGCCGGAGCCGCCGTGGGGGCCCGCTTCGGTATCGAGGCCCTGCCTCAGGAGTGGATCGCGAACCTCGCTCGTCCGGCAGACCTCACGGATCTCGCCGACCGGCTCTTGGCCTTCGAAGGCTAACCCACATGTATTCCGAGCAAGATCTGGATCAGGCCGTCGAGGCGGGGATCTTCACACCGGAGGCTGTCGAGGCCTTCAAGGTCCATGTGTTCCATCAGCGACCGGCGATGGTGGAGAACGAGAAGCTCAAGGTCCTGGCCGGGCTCAACGACATCTTCATCCTGCTGGCGAGCCTGCTCACCGTGGTGTCGGGAGCCATCCTGGGCACCGCGATCCACAAGTCGCTGGGCGGAGCGGTCGTGGCGGTGCTTGCCTGGGCGTTGTCCGAACTTTTCATCCGCAAGCTCAAGAAGCGAACCACGGGCATCGGCCTGATGGTCATGTTCTCCGCAGGCACGGCATGGTTCCTGGTGTCTCTGGTAGGAGAGGTCATCGCTCCGGTCGTGCTCCTTCTGCCTTTGGTTGTGCACTGGTTGCGCTTTCGCGTTCCCGTCACCGTCTCGCTCGGACTTGGCGTGGTGGGCTGGAACCTCTTCTCGCTGGGATTGCATTACAAGTTGTCCCAGCCCCACATCCTGCTTCTGGCTCTGGGAATCCTCACCACCCTCCTTGCCATCGTCCTGGATTCCCAGGACACCCGGCGTGAAACGGACAAGTCCGACATCGCCTTCTGGATGCACATCGTGGGTGCGGCCTTGATCGTCCACAGCGCCTATTACACCCTGTCCGAGACGTTTCAGCAGGAGTCCATCGCCAAGATCGCCGTATTCATCGGGCTCTACCTCGCCTTGAGCACGGTATCCCTGGTCATCGACCGGCGCGCCATGATGGTCTCGGCCACCGGGTATGTGGTCTACGCGATCTCCAAGAAATTCGGGGACAGCCAGATGGAAACCGGCATCTCGGTCGGCGCAGGGCTTGTCGGAATCTTCATGCTTTGGCTCTCCATCGCGTGGCACCGGATCCGCGAGCGCGTCTTGCGGTATCTGCCCGTGTCGATCCGGCAGAACGTGCCCGAACCGCCTGCGGCCGCGCGCATTCCCGGCTGAGTCTTCGTTCCTGGTCTAGATTGGAGCCATGCTCGGACCAGGACTCCTTCTTTCGCTTGCGGCGGCCCCCCTTCCCACGGTGACCTTGGACAGTCTGCTGGATGCCGTTTCCCGCACCCGTGGCGGCACGGCCTCGGCATGCGCCCTGCGCGTGCGCGATGGCGAGGTCGTCTGGGAAAAGGACTCGTGGCGGCGCATGATCCCCGCCTCCACCCAGAAGGTCCTGTCCGCGGCGGCCCTGCGCTCCTTGCTGGGCAAGGACGCGGCCTTCCCCACCCGCCTGCTGCGCTCCGGCAATTTGACAAATTCCGTCCTGTCCGGGAATCTCGTGCTGGAGGGCGGCGGCGACCCCGCCTTCGGTCGCGGCACCGATTCAGGGGCCTTGGACACCTTGGCCAAGTCGCTTGCCGCGCGCGGCATCCGTCACGTGAAGGGATCGCTTGTGCTGCGCGACCCGTTCCTGAAATCCGCCGACCAGCCCTGGCCCGGCTCGTGGGATTTCGACAATTCCCTCACCGACTGCGACGGCGCCCCGTCCACCGGCCTGTCGGTTGACGGAAATTGTCCGCACGACTCCTCCCAGACCTTCCCCCATCGCCGCACGGCCCTGGCGTTTCGCGCGGCACTCGGAAGGGCCGGCATCACGGCAAGCGGCCCGGTGCGCTACGAACTCGGCACAACCTCCGGTTCCGCAGACACCCTCCTTGCCGCCCATGCCTCGCCACATCTGGATTCGCTCCTGCGGTGGGCGCTGTGGAAATCCTCCAATCACGACATGGAGACGTTCGCCCTGATCGCAGGCAAGGACGATCCGTTGTCATCCCGCCAAAACGGACTTCGGATGGTTCGCCAAAAGCTTGTGCTGATGGGCTTGGACACCCTGCGCACGGACCTTGCCGACCTCTCCGGCCTTTCCCGCAAGAACGCCATGTCCACCGGCGCCATGGCCCGACTTCTCGCGGCGATCTCCCGCAATGCCGAGCTTGACATCTTCCCGCTCCTGCCCGGCCCCGGCGAGGGCACCTTGAAAGTGCGCTTCAAACGCACGCTGCCTGACGGCACGCACTTGCGCGCTAAGACCGGAAGCCTGGACGGTGTGAGCGCCTTGGTCGGTCGCCTCGCTCCTCCCCAAGGTGACACCTTGGTCTTCGCCCTTTTCTTCCAAGGCCACGCGGGCGCAGCCGCCCCCATCCGCTTCGCCCAGGACCAGATCGTGGGTGTGCTGGCCGGAGGCCCCGTGATCGCTCCCCTGCCCACCGACACGGCAGCACCGGCTCCTCGCCCCGCCAAGCCACCAAGACCCCGACCGGCATTCCTCAACCCCTGACACCTCTCCGCCATCCTTTGGGCGCCCGGTCGGGCTGCCTGTCGGGCCACCGCCACTCCGCCAAGGAATGAGGCATGCCTCACCCCTGCATCAAGGCGGGGGTCCCGCCCCTGACGGGCGGCATCCCTGGCGCAGGGCGCCCTCAGCGCCCTTGCATCCCCAGCACCAGGAGAAGCCCGGCTTCCACGTCCTCCATCACCGGACGAGGCAGACTGCCGACGACCTCATCGTCCAAGTCCTCCTTGTCCAAGGTCAAGAGTTGCGAGACGTTGGCCACGGAATCCTTGGGCAGTCCGGTGACGGACTTGGGCAGAAGCACGTCCCCGGGGGCACGTGCCAGTTCCAGGTTCGAGGTCAGAACCACCACAACCACAGTGGCGATGCGGCTCCTGTTGAAGGGGTCGGCCTGCACCACCAGAACTGGGCGACGATATCCCGGCTCCGATCCGCGCGGTTCGCCCAGATCGGCCCAGAAGACATCGCCCCTGCGGATCACCAGTCGCTTGCCTTGAGCGCGGCGCGATTGACCTTGCGACGGAGGGCCTTGGCTTCGCCCACCCCACCGCCGTGCACTTGGTTCAGGCGCGCCGTGATGTCGTCAGGATCCTGTGCCTTGAGGTAGAAGCGCAGCGCCTCGGTGTAGAGGAAGGAGCGTGTGCAACCACGGGCCTCCACCATGGCCTCGGCTGCCATGAAGACATCCTCCGGAAGTGAGGTTGCAACTTTCATACTTGGTAGTATAGAGGGGAAATGAGGGAAATGCAAGCAACCCTGTGAAAAAGCCCTCGCTCCGCAATTGGAACGAGGGCTTGAGTTCTTGGAGGTCGGCCCGTCCTTCATGACGCAAGGCACGCCTTGCGCCTCAAGACGAACGGCAATTCCTCAGAGCTGGATGTGGTCGAAGCTCTGGAGGGCCTTCATGTAGTTGGCACGCTCGTAGGCGGACGGATCGGCAGCGTTCTTCTGCGAGAGGGCGCCCTTCATCTGGTCGACGGAGGTGTACTCGTAGTCGCGCATCCAGTCGGCGAATTCGGAAAGAATGCCGGCCGCACGCTGCGGGCCCTTGGCCAGGAACTCCGAGGCGACGGTACCGACCGCGGCGCCCGACATCATCACCTTCACGAGGTCGCGTCCGTTGTGCACGCCGCTGGAGACCGCAATATCAGCCTCCACCTTGCCGTGCAAAATGGCCGACCAGCGAAGCGGCAGACGAAGATCATCGGAGTCCGAAAGCTTGACGCCTGTATTGACGTCCAAGACCTCCGGATCGAGATCTGGCTGCAAGAATCGGTTGAAGAGCACCAGTCCATCGGCACCGGCCGCAACCAAGCGGCGGCACAGATGAGGGAGTCCCGCGTAGTACGGCGAGAGCTTCACCGCGAACGGAATCTTCACATTCTTGCGCACGTCCTGGACCAGCGATACGAAGTCGTCTTCAATCTGAGCCGACGAGATATCGGCACTGGTCTGAACCTGGTAGTAGTTGAGCTCCAAGGCATCGGCACCGGCCTCTTCCAACTTCTGACCCCAGGCGGACCAACCACCCTTGGTGCAGCCGTTGAGGCTGGCAATTACCGGAATGTCGAGAGCGTCCTTGGCGGCACGGATGTGCTTGAGGTACTCGTCCGGCTCCAGATTATACTCGCCCAAGTCAGGGAACCAAGTGAGAGCCTCTGGGCAGGCGTTGGTGAGACGACTGAGGTAATGGTCCAGTTCCTGGCTCTCGTGAGCGATCTGCTCCTCGAAGAGGGAATGAAGGACCACAGCCGAGACACCGGCATCCTCTAGTTTCTTCAAGGTCTCGATTTTTTTGGAGAGAGGGCCCGCGGCAGCGACCAGCGGGTTCTTGAGTGTCAATCCGAGGTATCGGGTGGCAAGATCAGGCATGATGGTCTCCTCAGGCTTCCACGATGGGGGTGCCAGGCTGGGCGGCCAAGGATGCAAGTCCAGCCCACTTCGAGGCAATGGAGGCTGACTGGGCCTTCAAAAGCATCTCGGCGCGCGGAGCATCCATCTGCTTGAGCATCTTGTAACGCGTCTCATTGTACGCGTACTGCTCGAAGCTGATGGTGGGCTCCTTGGAATCCAACTGCAGCGGATTGTGCCCTTGGTCGATGCGGCGAGGATCGTAGCGATACAGAGGCCAGTGACCGGACTGGACCGCCAACTTCTGCTGCTCATATCCCTTGTTCATCTGGATGCCATGCGAAATGCAATGGCTGTAGGCGAAGATGATCGAAGGTCCATCGAAGCTCTCAGCTTCCAAGAATGCCTTGATGGTCTGCACATCATTGGCGCCCATCGCGACCTTGGCGACATACACGTAGCCATAGGCCATCGCGATCATACCCATATCCTTCTTCGGCATGGCCTTGCCAACCGGAGAGAACTTGGCCACGGCACCGATCGGGGTAGACTTGGAGGCTTGACCACCAGTGTTTGAATACACCTCAGTGTCCAGCACTAGAATATTCACATTCTTGCCGGTGGAAATCACGTGATCCAGACCACCGTACCCGATGTCATAGGCCCAACCGTCACCGCCAATGATCCAGACGGAGCGCTTGACCAAGGCATCCGCCAACTGCTCAAGATCCTTGAAGACTTGGGAAGTCTGACCTGCGATCTTTTCGCGCAGCTTCTTGACCAAGATGCGCTGGTCCGCGATGCCGCGCTCGTTCGACTGGTCCTGCGTCAGGATCGCCGTCACAAGATCGTCGCCGACCACGCTTGCCGAAGCTTTCAGAAGCTCCTGAGCAAACTCAGCTTGCTTATCCACGGCCAGGCGCATGCCCAGGCCAAATTCCGCATTGTCCTCGAACAGACTGTTGGCCCAAGTGGGACCGCGGCCATCAGAGTTCTTGGTGTACGGAGTGGTGGGCAGGTTGCCCGAATAGATCGAAGAGCAACCGGTGGCGTTGGCGATGTGCGCGCGGTCGCCAAACAACTGGCTCACAAGCTTCACATACGGAGTCTCGCCGCAACCCGAGCAAGCACCCGAGAATTCGAAAAGCGGCTGAAGCATCTGGCTGCCCTTGACATTGGTTGCAGTGACCAACGTCCGGTCCATGTCCGGAATCTCCAGGAAGAAATCCCAGTGTCCCTTGGTCTCGGCGCGCACCTTGTCGATGGGCTCCATGTTGATGGCCTTGCGGCTGGCGTTGGACTTGTCCTTAGCCGGGCAAACCTCGACACACAACTGACATCCAGTGCAATCCTCAGCGGACACCTGAATGGTGAACTTCTTGCCGGGAAATTCCTTGAAGAACTTGGCCGGGACGGCCTTGAAGCCTTCCGGAGCACCAACCAGCTCAGTATCGTCCACCAGCTTCTGGCGGATCACGGCGTGAGGGCATACCAGCGAGCACTTGCCGCAAGAGATGCACACGTCGGGATTCCATTCCGGCACTTCCAAGGCGATGCCGCGCTTTTCCCAAGCCGCGGTGCCGACGGGGAAAGTGCCATCGATCGGCATGGCCGAAACAGGCAAGACGTCGCCTTCGAAAGCAATCATGGGGCCGAGCACATTGCGAACAAAGTCAGGAGCCTGGGCAGGCACCGGCGCCGGGCGGGGCTTTCCAGTGACGGAAGCCGGAACCTTAACCTCGAACATGTTGGCCACCGACTGATCGACAGCGTTCCAATTCTTCTTGACGACTTCCTCGCCCTTCTTGATGTAGGCCTTCTTGATGGATGCCTTGATCTTCTCAATGGCGGCCTCGCGAGGCAGCACACCGGAGATCGCAAAGAAGCAGGTCTGCATCACGGTATTGATGCGCGTGCCCATGCCGGTTTCCTTGGCGACCTTGAAGGCATCGATGACGTAGAGCTTGACTTTACGGTCAATGATGATCTTCTGGGTCTCGGCCGGGATGTAATTCCAGACCTCGTCCGGTCCGTACGGCGCATTAAACAGAGCAACCGAACCTTCGGCGGCGGCAGCCAGAGTGTCCAGGGTCTCTACATAGCCGAACTTGTGCACGGCGATGAAGTTGGCCTTGGTGATCAGGTACGGAGCCTTGATCTCATTGGGGCCAAAGCGCAGGTGCGAGACGGTGATGCCGCCCGACTTCTTCGAGTCGTAGAAGAAGTAGCCTTGCGCGTAGTTGTCGGTCTCTTCGCCGATGATCTTGATCGAGTTCT
>JBDKGV010000042.1:0-18402 GCA_039798005.1 Fibrobacterota bacterium | reverse complement strand
AAAATTCCGTGCGTCAATATTCCCTGTTCACCGATCACAAGAGCCATCGGTTGGATGACCTGATCACGGTGATCGTGGATGAGAAGAACAAGGCCACCAACAATGCCGGAACCCGCACCAAGACCGACAGCAAGACCCGTTTCGAGTCGGAGAAGGGCAAAGGGGCGACGTCAGCGGTTCCCCGCGCCAAATCCAAGACCGATGCCCAGGGTATCTTCGACGGCGAAGGCACCACCCAGCGCCGGGGTGACGTCAATGCCACGGTGAGCGCCCGGGTGGTTGGGGTCCTGACCAACGGAAACTTGGAAGTGGAAGGTTCGAAGGAAGTGGTCATCAATGAGGAAACCGAGATATTGAAGGTTTCCGGCATTGTTCGGCCCGAGGACATCGATGCCAACAACCAGGTTCGCTCGAGCAGCTTGGCCAATGCGCGCATCACCTATTCGGGTCGGGGATCGACCAGCAGTGCCATGGAAAAAGGTGTGCTTGCGATGCTGTTCGATTGGCTCTTCTGAGCCTTTCCTTTTCTCATTTTCCATAACAAGAAAGGCCTCCCGATCGGGAGGCCTTTCTTGTTCGTGTGCCTTGCTTGACTCAAGCCGTCATGCTGAACGTCGAATTGCTGGGCAGCGGCTTGGCGGCGACGGGCGCTGCCGGTGCCGGTGTCGCAGCCGGTGTCGGAGCGGCAGGCTGGGCCTTGGCTGCTTCTGCGGGCGCAGCGGTCTTGGCTGCCTCGGTGGGCTTGGGCTTCGCCGCGGCGGCTTTCTGGGCGACGGATTCGGCGGCGGGGGTGTTGTTGATGGCGGTGACGCTCATGGTGTTTTCCTTTGTCTGCGGTGATGAGTGAGTTGGTGGTTCAGGCTACGATCGTGAACGTCGAATATCCAGTGATCTTGACGGAATAATCCGGTTCAGGATCGATCTCGTCCCGAACCGCTTGCTGGAAGTCGTCCCAAGCGCCGCGCGCGGCCTCCACATCGCCGCTCTTGAGCGCTTTGGCGACACCGGAAAGGGGATCGACCATGCCGGGAATCGGTTCACCGACAAGGCCAGCCGATTTGCGTACGGATTCAAGGGATTTTCGGGCAGCCTCGATATTTCCGGATTCCAAGGCTCCATCCAAGGCGATGAGGCCGTTCAGAGCCTTTTCCTCTGCGGTATTCTGGTCGATCCTGGGCGCTTTGTCGCTCTTGGAGTCAAGGGGGAAGGCCTCCTTGCTCAAAGGCTGGCGCTTGGCTGCAGTGCTTGTGCCCTGCCATCCTTGCTCCGTTGCGCCGATGCTTGTGATGCTCATTGTGAGGCTTTGCTCCCAGTGATGAAGAATCCTGTCTGTCCCTTATAGTATGCATTCGAAGCTCAATGAAATGCAACAATTTTCACAAAAAACTTGCTTTTTTGGCAAATTGAATGTAGGCAATTTCTTTAGCGCCAGATCTGCCCAGGGGCAAAGGTTGCCGGGTCGGCTTCCGTGTTCATGTTCTTGCATCGTCTCGGGCCTGTCATGGGCTACCTTTGGCAGATGCCCTTTTCTGCCTGCCCGGATTTCGTGGCCTTCGACCTGGAGACCACTGGCCTTGACTTCAAGACCGAGGAAATGCTCGAGATTGGTGCGGTGCGCATGCGCCAAGGCCAGATCGAAGCGACCTTTTCGAAGGTGGTGCGTGCGACGCGCCCTCTGACGGCCTTCCTCACCTCCCTGACGGGGATCACCGCTGCCGAAGTGTCGGCCGGGGATGAGCCGGCCTTGGCCTTGCAGGAATTCCTGGAATTTGCGGGTTCGCTCCCTCTGGTGGCGCACAACAGTTCCTTTGATCTGCATTTCCTGGACAAGGCGTGTCAAGCTGCCGGGATCCAGCGTCCCAAAAGCGACTGCTACGACACCTTGCTCGGGGCGCGCATGGCTTGGCCTTGGTTTTCCAACCACAAGCTTGAATCGCTCGCACAGGAATTCGCCCTTGATGGAGGCGAAGAACGCGCACACCGCGCCTTGAACGATGCGCGGGTCACCGCGGCACTTTTTCTGCGGATCCAAGGCGAGATCGCTTTGGTCGAGCGCGACGAGCCGGAGGTCCTGCGGGGCTGGGCCCGCGTGCTGGACGGGTCGAACAGTGCTTGGCGCCATGTATTGCCTTGGGAAGCGGGCGCTCTTCCACGCCTTTCCTTGGCACCTCGCGGTGAGGAATACGCCCGCCTTGGCGGGGCGCGGCCGACCGAGTTGGATGTCGCCGCCTTGGAGGCGATCTTTGCCCCGGAAGGTGTGCTTGCCCAATTCAAGCCGGAGTCCGAGCAGCGGCCATCCCAGCTTGCCATGGCCCTGGATGTCGCGCAGAGCTTTGACAAGGAGGAGATTCTTGCCGTCGAAGCCGGCACCGGCACCGGGAAGTCGCTGGCCTACCTCGTTCCGTCTGCATTGTGGTCGTTGGGTGCACGGGATCGCGTGGTCGTCTCGACCGCGACCAAGACCCTGCAAAACCAACTGGTCGAGCGCGAACTGCCGCTTTTGGAAAAGATCGTACCGGGAATCCGTTCCGCCGTCCTGAAGGGACGCTCGAACTACCTGTGCGTGCGACGCTACCTGGAGCATCTGCGGGATCCCCAGCGCTTGGAAGCCGCGGAACGGGAGCAGTTCCTCCCGCTGGTGCGCTGGGCCGCCCGCACGATCACGGGTGATGCCGAGGAATGCCCGGGCTTTGCCCGCGAGCGTCAAGCCGGTCTCTGGAACCGCCTGTGCAGCGATGCGCGGGCCGCCATCCCTGCGCGTCACCCGCTGTTCCGCGATTGCTTCTATCAAGCGGCCCGTCGTCGCTCCGAAGGCGCGCACATCCTGGTGGTCAATCATGCGCTCCTGCTTTCCGATGCGGCGCTTGACTTCGCCCTGCTTCCCAGCTACGAGCGCCTTGTGCTGGACGAGGCGCACCATCTGCCCGCCGCAGCGCACGAGCACTTCGGGCGTCACCTGAATCTCAACCGCATGCGTGTGGTGATGCACGCGATTTGCGATCCTGCCACGGTGACCGCAGGGCTGGTCGGGACCTTGGAGCAGGCTGCCGGGCTGCCCCAGGACGTTTCCCAAGGTCTCGATGGACTGCGCGAGAATGCGCGTGCCTGTGAAAAGGCGTTTCACAAATTCCTCCAGAAGCTCTCGGAAAAAGCCGGTCGGCGCAACGGGGACGCGCGTGTTCGCTACCGCGATTCGATCCCGACCCAATGGGGCATCGATCCTCAAGGGGCTCTATCGGCCTTGGAGCTTCTGGTCCAGGAGCTGATCCGCATCCGGCCCTCGTTGGAGCTTTGGGATGAAGCCATCGAGCGCGGCTGGCTTGGCGACCTCGATGTGGCGACCGAGAACGTCCAGACCGTGCGCCGCGACCTCGTGGCGCTGTGCGATGCGGCCAACCCTGACGATGTCTATTGGCTCGACGATTACCACAACCCGATCCGCTTGAGCCTTCGCTCGTCGCCCGCGGATGCCGCCGAAATGCTCTCCACCAAGCTCTACGCTCCGTTGCGCACGCTTGTGTGCACCTCGGCGACGCTGGCCGTGCGCAAGCGAATGGACTACTTCGCCCGCAAGGCGGGGCTGGACAAGACCGATCTGGCCCGCACGCGTGCCGTGTTCCATCCCAGTCCGTTCTCGCTGCGATCCCAAGCAAGGATCGTGGTCGGAAGCTGGTTGCCAAAGCCGAACCTGCCGGAAAGCTCCGCAGCCTTGCTGCAGGCGTGGCGCGATGTCGTGCTGCCATTGCAGGTGCGTACTCTCGGGCTGTTCACCTCCGAAAAGGCCTTGCGTGAAGCGCGTGAAGCCCTGCAGGGGGACTTCCTTGCCCAAGGTCGCTTGCTTCTGGCTCAAGGCGTGGACGGATCGCGCGATGCGCTCCTGGCTCTGTTCCGCAAGACGCCTGGTGCGGTCCTGCTTGGTTTGGACAGCTTCTGGGAAGGGGTCGACCTGCCCGGCAAGGATCTGGAACTTGTGGTGATCAACCGTCTTCCGTTCCCGGTTCCCAGCGATCCGCTGCTGTCGGCGCGCACCGAAAAGGTCGAGGCCGAAGGCGGATCGGGCTTTTCCGACGTGTTCCTGCCGGAAGCCTGGCTGAAGTTGCGCCAAGGTGTCGGCAGGCTCCTGCGTCGCAAGGATGATCGCGGGGCCATCCTGGTGCTGGACAGCCGTGTCACCAAGGAACGCTACGGGAGTCAGTTGGCCGAGACTTGGGAAGGTGGGCATGTTCCTGCCAAGACGCCCGAAGTCGCACACGAGGCCTTGCGCGATTGGTTTGCGCAGGCCCAATGATCTCCACGGCCTTTTCCTGTTGAAATCCATCGAAAGCGTGAACTGAAAATGCTACCCTTGGGGAACTCGATGGAAGTCTCGGAACAGGCCGCTCTTGTCGGATTGGCAGTATTTCTCTTGGCAATCCATGTCGCCGGAAGCGTCTTGGTCCTGCGTACCCTGCGCACGACATCGCATCATATGAAGCGTCTGGATGAACTGTACGACATGGAGATGGTCCTGCTCAAGCGCGGAACCCGTCGCGGTGTCGCGCCTGTGCCCGGGGCTCCCGAGGCCGGGAAGGTCACGGGCTCCTTGGATGCCGCGTCCACGATCCTCAAATCGATGCTCAAGGAATCAAACTGACATGACAGGCCGACTGGTCGTATTTTCCGCCCCATCGGGAGCAGGCAAGAGCACCTTGATCCAAGCTGCCTTGAAGACCTTTCCGCAGCTGCGGTATTCGGTTTCGGCCACGACTCGCCACCCCCGTCCGGGTGAGCTGGACGGTGTGCACTACCACTTCCAGACCCGCGAGGCGTTCGAGGCGATGATCCACGCCGAGGAATTGGCGGAATGGAACGAGGTTCACGGGAACATCTACGGCACTCCTCGTCCCTTCCTGGATGCGTGCACCGCGCGTGGCGAGCATGTGCTTCTGGATCTGGACGTCTTTGGCAAGCGGCGCTTTGACGAGTGCTATCCCGACAACTTGGGAATTCTGGTGTTGCCGCCCAACCTTGAAATCCTTGAGAAGCGCCTGCGCGGTCGTGGCACCGAAAGCGAGGACAAGGTGCAACTGCGCCTCAAGAACGCCTTGTCCGAGTTGGAAGAAGCCGAACGTGGCCATTTTCAACATCGCATCATCAATGACGACATGGAACAGTCGATCCGCGAAGTCCAGGAGCTTCTGCGATCCGAGCTGAGCCTGTAAGCAATTCACCCGACGAAGAGAGAGGAACTCACATGCAGAAGAAGATTCTGGGAATGATCATGGCAGGAGGGCAAGGATCTCGCCTTCAGCCCTTGACCAGCGAACGCGCGAAACCCGCGGTGCATTTCGGTGGAAAGTACCGCATCATCGACTTCGTGCTGAACAACTTCGTGAACTCGGGGATCTACAAGACCAAGATCCTGACCCAGTTCAAGTCGGATTCGCTCAATCGCCACGTCTCCTCCGCATGGAACCTCTCGCGCACCCTGGACCAGTATGTCGACCTCGTGCCTGCGCAGATGCGCACGGGCACCGACTGGTACCGCGGCACCGCGGATGCCATCTACCAGAATGTGAACCTGATCACCGACGAACGGCCAGACATCGTGCTGGTGTTCGGTGGTGACCACATCTACAAGATGGATGTGACCCAGATGATCGAATATCATCTGGAAAAAGGTGCGCTTTGCACCGTTTCGGCCATCCCGGTTCCCATCCACGAGGCCTCCGAGTTCGGTGTGATCGAGATCGATGACGATGGCCGCATGATCGGCTTCGAGGAAAAGCCGGAACGCCCGAAGCACATGCCGGGTCGCCCGGGCTGGGCCCTTTGCTCGATGGGCAACTACGTGTTCCATTCCAAGTTCATGGTGCGTGAGCTTTTGGCCGATGCCAAGAACAACACCGCCCATGACTTCGGCAAGGACATCATTCCCAACATCTATCCGCACTATCCGGTGTACGTGTACGACTTCACCCAGAACCGGATCTCCGGCGAGGAGCAGCGCGGCTACTGGCGCGACGTCGGCAACATCCAGGCGTTCTACGAAGCCAACCTCGACCTGTGCACCGTCTCGCCGACCTTCAATCTCTACAACCCCAAGTGGCCGTTGCGCACCATCAACTGGAACGCCGCCCCTGCCAAGTTCGTGTTCAACGAACAGGCCGGTGATCCACCGCGCCGCGGCGCCGCCATGGATTCCATCGTCTCCGACGGTTGCATCATCTCGGGTGGAACCGTGGAGACCTCGGTGCTGTCACCGCATTGCTTCGTCCACTCCTGGGCCCATGTGCAGGAGTCTATCCTGTTCCCCGGAGTGCAGGTCGGACGGCACGCGCGGATTCGCAAGGCGATCGTCGAGAAGGACGTGATCATCCCTCCCGGAGTGGAGATCGGATACGATCTCGAACTGGATGCGAAGCGGTTTGAAGTGACCGAAGAAGGCATCGTCGTGATCGCCAAGGGGACCGTGATTCCGCCGCTTGCAAGTCTTTGAGACTTGCTCTGATTTGTTGATTGAACTCGTTGCGCCGTTTCCGGGGAAACTTGGGAGACGGCATCATGTTTCGGAAAGCAGGATATGAAGCTCGAATCCACCATTTTCCGTGAAAACGACATTCGTGGCCTCGTCGAAACCCAATTGGGTGACGATGCCGTCTACGCCATTGGCCGTGCCTATGCGACCCTCCTGGTCGAGGCGGGCGGGCGCGCCTGTGCCGTCGGCATGGATGTGCGGACCTCCGGCCCACGGATCAAGGCGACCTTCATTCGCGGCGTGCGCGATGGCGGTGTGCATGTGACCGATATCGGAGCCGTGACGACTCCGGTCGCCTATTACGCAGCCTTCCAATTGGCTGTCGACGGTGCGGCCATGATCACGGCCAGTCACAATCCCAAGGAGTACAACGGCTTCAAGCTGGGGATCGGGCATGGCACCATTTCGGGGGAGGACATCCGGCGTTGTTTCGAGATCGCCTCCAGCGGCGAGTGGAGCTCGGGCGAAGGCGGCTACCGGGAGTACGATCTGGTCTCGGAGTACCGTGCGTGGTTCCGCAACCACTTCGCCTTCGGCAAGAGCGGACGCAAGCCCAAGATCGTGATGGATCCGGCCAATGCCGCGGGTGCGCTCTTTGGTCGCGAGCAGCTTGAGGAACTGGGATGCGAAGTCATTCCCCTTTTCTGTGATGTCGATGGAAACTTCCCCAACCATCACCCGGACCCGACCGTGGAATCCAACCTCGTGGCTCTCAAGGCCAAGGTGCTGGAGACGGGTGCGGACCTAGGAATCGGCTTTGATGGCGATGCCGATCGCATCGGCGTGGTCGATGATCTCGGGCGCATGGTCATGGGCGACATCCTGACCTTGGTGCTTGCGCGGGAGATCCTCAAGGAGAAGCCGGGCGCTCCGATCGTCTTTGAGGTCAAGAGCTCGCTTGCGTTGGTCGAAGGCCTGCGCAAGGCCGGTGGCGAGCCGGTGATGTGGAAGGTCGGACATTCCCTCATCAAGAAGAAGATGAAGGAGCTGGGCGCACCCTTGGCCGGAGAGGTGTCCGGGCACATGTTCTTCGCCGACCGCTACTTCGGATACGACGATGCGATGTATGCCGCTTGCCGCCTGATCGAGATCCTGGACAAGAGCGGGGACAAGCTTTCGTCGCTGCTTGCCGACGTGCCGTTCTACCCGAGCACTCCGGAGATCCGGGCCGAATGCGAGAACGATGCCGAGAAATTCCGCATCGCCAAGGCCGCCGCCGAGTTCTACAAGAAGAACGGCGAATGCATCGACATCGACGGCGTGCGCATCCTCTACCACGACGGATGGGGCCTGGTGCGCGCCTCGAACACCCAGCCCGACCTCGTCCTGCGCTTCGAGGCCAGGACTCCGGAGCGGGTGGCCGAGATTCGCGACAGCGTGCTTGCCAAGCTGTCCGAGTTCGGCAAGATCAAGGTGGGCGGCGGGCACTGATTCGAGTTTGACAGATCCTGTCAAAACGGGCTTCTTGCGTCGCAAGGAGCCCGTTTTCGCATGCGCAACATGCCTTCGATGTCACGAATTCATCAAGGCGAGGACGTCGACGCTTTCGATCAGAACGTGACCTTGACCACGGCTCCGGAGGCGGTTCCGATGACGGGATCGATCCGGACATTCGATGTCTGTTCATGGATGCCGATCCTTTGGGAAAACCCCGCTCCGACCGACCGGCCGATCGCGTAGCCCATCAGGGTGCCGGCGACGGCATCCGAGAGATGG
Source organism: Fibrobacterota bacterium (assembly GCA_039798005.1). GTDB lineage: Bacteria > Fibrobacterota > Fibrobacteria > UBA5070 > UBA5070 > JBDKGV01. The sequence goes on along the minus strand of JBDKGV010000042.1, from coordinate 10,169 downwards.
TGCATGTGGGACTGCTCGTGCATGAGGACGCTTCCGAAGACGTATGTCACCCAGGCGGCGCCGCCCCATTTCAAAGTGCGGCTCTCGGGGTAAATGGTCTGCAGGCTGACGAGGATGGAGGTCGTCGTCATCATGTGTCCGGAGGGCCAGCCGTAATGGATTCCGCCTTCCATGAAGCCAAAGGGAAATTCCGCCACCTCGTCTTGGCTCATGGCGCGTGCCTTCGGGCCGGGGCGACCGGTCACCGACTTCAGGATTGACTGGTAGGCGAAGGACATGGCGGTGGCTTGGGAGACGGCGCATGCCGCGGCAACGGCGCGCGGGGAATCCTTCATGCGTCCGTAGGCATAGAGCCCTCCCGTCAAGGTGGCGGGCAGGAGATAGGTTCCCCAGACGGCGGGAATGGTGGCGGGCTCCAATGTCTGGTTCTGGACAAGCCAATTGTGGGTGACCCGATCGGCTCCGCTGTTCACAAGGATGGGGGTGATTGCGATCGCGCCCAGTTGCAAGGCGGCATTCCAGCCGGTGAATGCGTTGGTGGCATTGGAGACGATGCCTGTGAACGGGTTCAGGTTTCTCAGTGAGAGGTCCGTGGTGTCTTGTGAAAAGACGCTGGTGGCACACAGAAACAACGCAAGGAGGATACGCGTCGTGTGGTCCATCAGAACACCACCTCGGCCGTCAGACCTTGGGATGATCCGAGAATCGGATGGAGGCGGATGTGATTTGCCAGAAAGGACTCGTCTTTGCCGTCCTTGAAGGTCTTGCCGACACTGCGTCCAATGGCGATTCCCATGAGGGTGCCGGAGACCGCATCGGAAAGCCAGGCCAGTCGTCCTGCCTCGTGGGCCGGTGTGCTCAGGAAGGTGTAGCCGAGCCAGAGCGCGGCACCGGTCTGCAGGGCGCGACTTTCGGGGTAGGCGGTTTGAAGAGCCACCAAGGTGGAGGTATTCATCATGGTCAGTCCAGAGGGCCATCCCCAATCGATCCCGCCACGATTCAAGCCTGGCCGGAACTGCTTGCTGGCTTGGTCTGAAGGGTACTGCTGCGCCTGGGGGTGCTCCCTGCCGGTACCCAGCTTCAGGAGGCTCTGCCATGAGAAGCTCAACATGCTGCTCTGGAGCACGATGCATCCGACGCGGTAGGGCTCCAAGGAATTGGTCGACCAGCCATAGGCCAGCAAGCCGGAGCCCGTGACGGTGGGCAGGATGTATCCGCCCAGGATGGCCGGGAGGGTGTAGGGGTCGTATTCGGGGTGCCGGGCGTAGAAATTGTGCACCTTCGTATCGGTCCCGGAGTAGATCAGAGCGGGAACGCTTGCGATGGCGGTCAGCTGCAGCAAGCCGTTGGTTCCGGTAAAGCTCCCCATGGCACTCTTCCCGATTCCCGTGAAGGGATGGAGCTGGCTCACATCGATGTGAGTGGAATCTTCGGCGCTGGCCAGGCTTGCCCCAAGGCAGAGCAAAGCGAAATACGGTACATGGGTTGGCTTCATGGAATCTCCTGGTTGGTGGGATGCGTAGAAGCTACGGGAAAGCCACACCGCGTTCGAGTGTCCCAAGGCAGGATCTGGCCATGACCCATCGCATGTTCTTGCATGACAATTGTCACGAGTTGATGAGGCGGCATCCGGGAGGTGGAAAGTGCCGTTACATTCACAGGCATGAACGCCTTGCGAATCTTGTTGCTTGCCGCATTGGCGGGAAATCTGGTCGGCTTGTGGGCCCATGGATCCCATGGTTGGTTGCGTGGAAATCCGGCGTTTGGTTTGATGATCGCCTTGGGGGGCTACGGGTTCCTGCTTGCCTTGAGCTGGACCTCATGGGTCGTGCGGCGCTGGTTTGCGGGAGCTGCCGTCGTAGGGGCGACCGCTGTGGCATTGGTGTTGCATCACGGCTTCTTGGATCTCAGCGATCAAGCGGGGTGGGCTCGAAGTCAGGAGGGAATCTGGTATCTCTTCGCTTTCCAGTTCTTCCCGATCCTGCTGTTGGCTTGGAAGCACAGCTGGAAGACCATCGTTGTCTTTGTTTCGGCGACGGGAGCGCTGGACTACGCCATCGGGTGGCTGTTGCGAGATGGGTTCGGGTTGTGGTCGGTCTCCTATCTGCATGGACTGTTGTGGAGAAGCGCGGCACTGGCTGTGGCGGGAATCGGGATTTCGCTTTTGTTGCGGCATCTGAAACGGGCGAACCTTGCTCTCAAGCACCAGGCACTGACCATCGCCCAGCTCAGTGAAAGTCGGGAGCGCAACCGCATCGCGCGAGAACTGCACGACACCTTGGCCCATTCCTTGAGTGCCTTGGCGATTCAGCTTGAAGCATGCCAGGCCATGTGGAGCAGGAACCCCGAGAGGACCAAGGAACTGTTGGGAGATGCCCTTGGGACGACACGGCATGGTCTGGCGGAATCGCGCCGTGCCATCGGGAATCTGCGGGCAACTCCACTCGAAATGCTGGGACTGGGAAATGCCTTGCGGGAGTGCGCCGAAAACGCCTCGGCCCGTGCCGGTCTTGAGGTCGCGGTGGCGATCCCTGAATCCTTGCCCGATGGTTCGGATGCCGTTTCTCAGTGCGTGTACCGCATTGCTCAGGAGGCCTTGGAAAATGCCCTGCGCCATTCCCAAGCCCGGAAGATCTCCTTGGGCGTGAGCCGTCTGCCGGACGGATTGCAGCTGGATGTGGCCGATGATGGAGTTGGGTTTGAGCCGACGGAAAGGCTTGCCGGAACCCGCTTCGGACTTGAGGGCATGCGGGAACGTGCGGAGTTGATCGGTGCCAGGTTGGTGGTGCAAAGCGCCGTGGGGAAGGGGTGCCAAGTGAGCTTGACGTGGAGGGATGGCAATTGATTCGCGTGCTGGTCTGCGATGATCAGGCGGTTGTGAGGCAGGGGCTTCAGGCGATTCTGGAAAGCTGTCCGCACATGGATGTGGTGGGCTTGGCGCAAAATGGTCAGGATGCCGTGGAAAAGGCCCGGGTGCTGATGCCCGACATCGTTCTGATGGACCTCAAGATGCCTGTGAAAAACGGGATCCAGGCCACCCGTCAGTTGCGACAGGAATTGCCCGGCATCAAGGTGTTGGCGCTGACGACCTACGATGGCGAGGAATGGGTCTTCGATGCGATCCGAGCCGGAGCTTGCGGATACCTTCTCAAGGACTCCCCGCGCGAGCGGTTGATCGAGGCCATCCAAGAAGTGGCTCAAGGCAGGACTCCAGTGGATCCGGCGGTGGCAGGCAAGCTGTTCCGGGCGGTCGCAAGTCCGTCGTCCGTTCCGGCTACAATGCAGTTGGAATGCTTGAGCCATCGGGAACGGGAAATCCTGGGACTTCTCGCCCAAGGCCACTCCAATGCCCAAATCGCCCACGTCATCTTCCTCTCGGAAGGCACCGTGCGCAATCATGTGAGCAGCCTTCTGGAAAAGCTCGGAGTGAAGGACCGGACTCAAGCGGCCATCCTGGCCATGCGTCATGGCATGGGGATGCCGATATCCTGAAATGCAGACGACGCAAGGGCTGTGATCGGTGCCGGGAACAGACCGGACAGGTTTTCTTCGATGGAGGAAAAGGCCGGAGCGGTGCTCCGGCCTTTTCCATATTGTCGTGCCGGTGCGAACGATGCACTGAAGGGCGCTGTGGCTCTTGGGCGACTATATTCTGTGCAAACGGAGGTTCGTGTGAACGTCGCTATTCTCGGGGCATCTGCAAAACCTGATCGCTATGCCTTCAAGGCCCAAGAACGACTTGTGGCAGCCGGACACGATGTTCATGGCATCTCGCCGGCAAGCCTTGAGATCGGAATTCCGGTGGTGGGATCGGTTTCGGCCCTTCCCCAAGGCATCGATACGCTTACGGTCTACGTGGGCGCCAAAGGAACGGCGGAGATTCAAGACCAGATCCTTGGATACGGGTTCAAGCGGGTGATCTTCAATCCCGGGGCGGAAAATCCGGACTTGATGGCCGCCTTGCTTTCCAAGGGTGTCGATGCGTTTGAAGCCTGTACGCTTGTGATGCTTTCCACCGGACAGTTCTGATGGCCACTGCCGCTCCGAAGGCGCCCAAGACCACCCTGTCGATCTTCGATTACGGGGACTATCACAAGTTCCTGTTCGACTGGGTCGAGGAGCAGAAGGCACGCAACAAGAAGTTCTCGTTTCAGCACATCGCCGACAGTGCCGGCTTCAAGTCGCGCTCCTTTCTTCATGCGGTGACCTCCGGCAAGCGGGACATCTCGCTTCCGGCAGCGGTCAAGCTTTCGAAGTTCATCGGGTTCAATCGCCGTGAATCCGAGTTCTTCGAGCTTCTGGTGGCCTTCAACAACGCCAAGACCTTGGAAGAGAAGAATCACTTCCTTGAAAAGCTTGCCAAGGTCTCCAAGCCAAGCCCCAAGGCATTCCTTTCTGCGCAGCAATACGACCTCTTCAACAAATGGTTCATCATCCCCATTTGGGAGCTGGTCACCTTTGTGGATTTTGGCGACGATTACAAACTGTTGGGCCAGAAGCTCATTCCGCCGGTGACTCCGACCGAAGCGCGCTATGCCGTGGAATTGCTCCTGAATCTGGGATTGATCGAGAAGGTTGAAAACCTCTATGTGCAAAAGGAATCGAATCTGCACACGGCGGATGAAATCTATTCCCAGGCAATCAAGAACTATCAGGTCTCGATGCTGCAAATGGCCATTGAAGCCTTGGATCGCATCAAGAAGGAAAATCGCAACATTTCCACCCTGACCTTGGGAACCAATCTGGAAGGGGTGGAGGCGGTTCGGGAGCGAATCCATGAATTTCGCGGGGAGTTGTCGGATATCGCGGCCAAATATGCGCCCAGTGATTGCGTGTATCAGGTCAATATCCAATTTTTCCCCTTGGCCATGGTCGGGCCGGGGTAACGCTCCGTCCAGGCAAACCTTGCCGTTCCAGAACGGGAGGGAATTGCCGAATCGCGTGGACTTCCTTCTCTGAAGGCTCTTGATTTGCATTGGCCCGGTTTGTGCAATAAGACCAATTCATGAACGCCCAATCTTCAGCCTTGGCCAAATCGGAATCCGTCGGACAGGACTTTTCCGGTGTCAGCTTGGATCTCCAGACTTTGCTGGATCAGGCGACCGCCTGTCTTCAGGCCGGAGACGTCGCCGCTGCGCGGGATCAGGTGGAGATGGCTTGGCTGCTCCATCACGAAACGCGCTTGGAGCCGATCCTGCAGGGCCTTGAAAACGCCTTGGCGCAGTCGCATCGGCAGGCCCGCGCCTGCTTGGACAGGGCGGAGCAGGAAATCCTTTGCGGCAACATGGACGCTGCCGAAGCCTCCTTGCGACAGGCCAACGAGCTGGTGCCGGATTCCCCTCTCCTGCTCAATGCCTTGGGATGGCATCTGGTGCAGTGCGGAGATCTCGCCGGCGCCCAGGTCGCCTACATGGATGTGGTGCGCTTGCGTCCGCATTCGGCGCAAGCCTATGCCAACCTCGCCGCCGTGTGCCTGCAGCGTGGTCTGCTGGAGCGGGCCGAAGCCTTGTTGCGCCGGACCATCGAGCTCGATCCCGGTCATGCCCAGGCGCGCAAGGCCTTGGAGCGGGTCTGCAAGGCAAGGCCCGTCGCCCCGATCGCCCAGGCCTGGAGCGCGGTTTCGGTCTCGCCGGATGGATTGACGGAAACTGTCTGGATCGGATTTTCGTTTCCCGTGCTTTCGTGACATGCTCTATGTTTGACGCGTTGTTTTCCATGCCGGGAAGCGCCGTTCAAGCCGGTGGTGTTTCCGACCGGGAGGATTCCGGATCAAGGGTTCTTCACCGTGCGTGGAATCCGTCAAACAAGAGTCGAAGGAGCGCCAAGTGACCGACAATCCCCTTCATGTGCGCTGGGAAGGCTCCCAGTTCGTGCATCACTCCCTGGCTCACATCAATCGCGAAGTGTGCCTTGAGCTTGCGATGCGCGGCCATGACATGGCGCTCCTGCCCTTCGAACCCGATGAATTCCGCCCGCTGCCGGACGAGCGTCTCGCTCCGCTTGCCCAGCTCATGCACGCTCCCTTGGAGGCTGCCGCCGACGTGCATGTGCGTCACCAGTGGCCTCCGAACCTCACGCCGCCGGAAGACGGACGTTGGGTCGCGATCCAGCCGTGGGAGTTCGGGCCGGTCCCCAAGGCATGGGTGAACGCCTGGAAGGACGATCTCGACGAACTGTGGGTGCCCTCGCAATTCGTGAAGGATGGATACGTCGAATCGGGAATGCCTCAGGAGCGGATCGCGGTGATTCCCAACGGGGTCGATGCACAGCGGTTCCGTCCGGGCGCCAAGCCCTTCGAGATCCCGACCGGCAAGAGCTTTCGCTTCCTGTTCGTGGGTGGCACCATCTACCGCAAGGGGATCGACATCCTGCTGTCCGCCTATGCGCGGGCCTTTCGCAACACCGACGACGTGACCTTGATCGTCAAGGACATGGGCGGTTCGACCTTCTACAAGGGACAGACGGCGGACGACCTGTTCGATCGCTTCGGTTCGCAGCCGGGAAACCCCGAGCTCATCGTGATCGACGAGTCGCTTTCCGATGAGGAGCTTCCCGGGCTGTATGCCGCCGGGTCGTGCCTTGTGCATCCGTACCGGGGGGAAGGCTTTGGCATGCCCATCCTGGAGGCGATGTCCGCGGGCCTTCCTGTGATCGTGACCGATGGCGGTCCGGCGAAGGAGTTTTGCACCCCTGAAAACGCATGGTTCGTTCCCGCATCCCGCAAGGACATGCCGGACACCGCGATCAGCGGGATGGAATGCGCTGGCAGGCCGTGGCTGCTTGAGCCCGAGGTGGAGGCCTTGGCCAAGATCCTGCGCACTGCTTGGGAGGATCGCGCCGGATGCCGCGCCAAAGGGGCGCAGGGCCGTGAGATCGTCCTGAATGGATACACGTGGCAGGCCATGACCGATCGGGTGGAATCCCGGTTGCGGGCGTTGGTGGAGGTTCCCCGGCGTCGCAAGGCATCGCTCCAGGCGGCGCGGAACATCCTTGATCCGAACTTGCGCAATACCCGGCTGGAAGGCGAGGACCAGGAGCTCAATCTCCTGCTGATGCAGGTGGAACCGGCCTTGGTCCGTGGCGATGTCGGGGAGGCGCGCGACCTGGTCAACGAGGCGATCCAGGAATTCCCCAACAACCCGCTGTCGTGGCTTGCGCGCGCCATGCTGCAGCGCGGGGCGGGGAAGGTGGTGCAGGCGCTTGCCGATGCGGAGCGGTCGATCCAGTGCCGGGAGACCCCGGAGGCATTGCAGGAGGCGATCGAATGCTACCTGCTGCTCAAAAAGATGGCCGATGCCCAGCGGCTCTTTGCCCGATTGAAGCGGGAATACCCGCAGTGGTGCACCGAAGCCAAGCGGGAATTCGATCGTCCTTGGATCGGGAACAAGCTCAAGCCGGCAGGGGCGAGCCACGCCAAGCCCTCGGGCAAGAAGGCGCGGCGCTGAGTCAGTTCCTCTGTCTGCCGGTGCGCGTGCCTTCCGGGGTGCGCTCTGGCGGAGCTTCACGGGGAGGCTGGGGCTTCCAGCCGGGGAAGGAGCTTTCGGGCGGATAGGATGCCCACACGGCGTTGGAGTCCCCGGCGGCGGAAAGCTGCCAGGACAGGCCTCCGGTTCCGGGTTGCAGCAATGCCGAGGTCTCGCGCTTGTCCACCCACGACCACTGGCTCCAACTGACCTTCTGGTACGGGTTGTCGCGCAGGAAGTCCACGAACTCGCGGGCGCGGGCCCAGTCCTGACGGCCACTGCCGTTGGCTTCGCTCACACCCCATTCGGTCGAGAAGAGGGGGATCTTGTCGATGTAGGGTTCCACATCGGCCTTCATGCCGTGGGTGGAGGCGTACCCGTGGTAGGTGTACATGATGTTCTTGACAGGATTGCCCGCAGCGTCCTCGGTGAGCGGGTCGCGGGCGGCGAAGCCGATCTTGCGCGACCATTCCGGCGTGCCCACGATGATGATCGTGGACGAATCGGCCTTGCGGATCCGGGCGATCACATCCTTGGCGTAGGGGACGATGTCCTCCTTCCAGCCGGCGCCGGTGGGTTCGTTGCAGATCTCGTAGAAGACGTGCGGATCGTTCGCGTAGGTCTCCGACATGCGGGTCCAGAACTTGAGAGCCACGTCGTGGTACTTCTGGGGATTGTCCTCCATGTGCCAGTCGATGATGGCGTACACCCCGTTGTCGCGGGCCCATCCGACCATGGTGGAGACCTGGGCGTCGTAGGTGGTGGACTTGTTGGCGTAGTCCTTGGCGGGGACGGGAATGCGGATCACGCTGGTTCCCATGTTCTTGCGCATGAAGCTCACGGCGGAGGCCTTGAGGTTTTCCTCGTGCCACAGGATCCAGAAGAAGCTGACGCCGCGCAATTGCACGGCATCGCCATGGCTGTCGGTGAGTTGGAGACCATCCACCCGCAGCTTTCCATGCTTGGCGACGAATCCGCCCCGGACCGGATCGCCCACCGCCTTGAAGAAGGAACACCCGCCCAGGCTGAGTGAGAGGCTCATCGCGGCCAAGGCACCGATGCATCCCCTCATGCGCGACCTGTGGAGAGGAGAATGACGACGGCCATTGATTGGTTCGGATCCATGCATGGAAAGGTAGGTCGCAAAGCAGGGCGGGAGGGTTCATGCAATCGGTGCGGGAGTCCGTATCCGGTGCCGCGCCCAAGCAACGGGTTGTTTCGATTGTTACGGGCCATCTTTCAACGTTGGAGGGCGAATTCTACTTTGTCCCGCGTTCCTGAATTCATGCGGTCGCTTCGGACCTGTTCCTTGGACTCGCGTGCCCTCCTTTTCATCAGACAAGGATTTTTCCTAATGCGCAAATCGCGTCTCTTGGCCGGATTGCTTGCCGCGGCAAGTCTTTCCTCGGCCCAATTGGTGGCCAGCCACCAATCCGCCTCGGGGTCGAACCCCACCAACCTGATCAAGCCGTATCTGCGCTTGGAGAATCAGGGCAACGCCTCCATCGACCTTTCCAAGGTCACCTTGGACTACCTGACCTATGAAACCGCCCTGCAGCCCACGGCCTTGGTGGCCGACTGCTGGTGGTATTCGCTGGGCTCGTGTGCGGATGTCACGGCGGAGTTCGCCAGCGTCCCCCTGCAAGAGGAAGGTGCTCGCCAGGCCAATCTGCGGGTGCGCATCGGCTTTCTCAAGGGAAGCTTGGATGCCGGCCAAAGCCTGACCCTCCAGTGGGGTCTGCATGAGCAGGGCTGGCAGCACCAGTTCAATGAAAGCGACGATTGGTCCTTCACCTCGGGCAACGGGCAGTGGAACCTTGCACCGCGGATCGTCGTGAGCAGCAACGGCCCTGAGAAGACCGGCTTCCCGATGTCTTGGAAGGGTGTCACGCCGACGCTTCCGACGCAGGCCAAGGCGGGTGACGTGGTGCGCAGCGAAGCGGCCGCGGCCGCCTTCGTGCACGATGGCACCGCGTGGACCTTGCTTGTGGAATCGGGCAAGCTCGGCCCTCAAGGTCCGGTCGGGCCTCAGGGCATTCCCGGAATCGCAGGACCTGCCGGCAAGGATGGCGTCATGGGGCCGGTTGGTCCGCAGGGCCCCGTGGGACCTGCTGCAGATCTCACTGCGGTGCAGACGCGGCTTGCCGCATTGGAAGCGATTGTCGCAGCCCAAGCCAGTCAGATCGCAGCCTTGATGGGGCAGAATGTCAGAACCCAGGCGCAAACGGCCGCAGGCGAATACCACAGCCTTTTCCTGAAGCCGGACGGAACGGTGTGGGCAGTCGGTCGCAATGTAGATGGCCAACTTGGCGATGGCACCTTGGAAAACAAGTCGACTCCGATCCAAATCATGACCGGAGTGAAAACGATTGCTGTCGGGTTACAGCACAGCCTGTTTTTGAAAAATGATGGGACGGTATGGGTTGCCGGCAGGAATGCGTATGGGCAACTTGGTGACGGTACAACTGTCATGAAGTCCACGCCTGTCCAGATCATGAGGGACGTGGATGCCATTTGTGCAGGTTATTGGCACAGCTTGATCTTGAAACTCGACGGGACCGTTTGGGCCATGGGTGACAATACTTACGGTCAATTTGGAAATGGAACGACAGTCAGCAAGTCCACGCCGGTTCATGTCATGAGCAATGTGAAAGCGATTTCCGCAGGCTATTGGAATTCACTGTTTTTGAAGGCCGATGGGACCGC
>JBDKGV010000041.1:0-18479 GCA_039798005.1 Fibrobacterota bacterium | reverse complement strand
CCAATACCGACCTCGTGGATGCCCACTTCATCCTTCCCGTCGATTCGGTACGCAAAGGCGAGATCTTCCGCTGTTCCTTCGATGCCACCCCCAATGCCGCCTTCCTGCACGCGACCAACGGCTACGACACCACCCAGACACGCCTTTGCTTGATGAACAGCAGCGGTGTCGAAAAGGCCCAAGTCATCTTCCGATACAGTACCGTCGCAGACAACTCGATGCACTACGACATCTATCTGGCAAGTTCGGAAACCGCCCATGGCAGTTTCTTCATCAGCTTCAAGAACAAACTCCGGACCGGAGCGGCCATAGGACTTGGTCAACAGGTGAAGATCGAGAACTTCACGATCCAACGCGTGAATCGGGGCCAGTATTTCCGTTGGATCCCCAATCCCACCGCCCAGGAAATGGCGCAGATCGCCTCGGTTCGCATCAACCTGCTGGTGAAGACACCCCAGTCATCCCAGGAATCCACGACCCCAAGCTTCACTCCAAGCCAATTGGGAGATGCCACGCTCCCCACTTACACGGCAACGGGAGCCGACGTCAAACGCGCCCATCTGCTGTACGAACGCGTCATCCCGGTGGTGAACAATGCGCTCTGATCGACACGATCGCGGCATGGCCATCTTCATCGTCCTTGCGGTGGTCGTCATCGCCTCGATGCTCGGGTACATGGGACTGACCCTTGCTTCAAGCGATGCCAAACTCGCAGGCGGCGTGATGGACGCCCGATCGCGCGACGCCGCAGGACGCAGCGGGATGCAGTTGGCCCTCAAGGCGTTCGTGGACAATCCCACCAATGCGGCCACTCAATTGAACCTGTTCGTGGCGGATTCCGGCCTTGCCGTGGTCGCGGCCCACCAGTGGTTCAATTTCAACAATTCTCCGGTGACCTTGGATGTGAACGATCCCGGCTGGTATGCGATCGACAGTGGCGGCAACCAATCGGCCGTCAAGGTCCGCATCGTATCCATCGACATGGGCTCCTCCTCAGGCGCTCCCGGCGACGGCGTCAAGGTCACCTTCGAATGCACCGCCCGTGGCCGATCCGGCGACCAGATCACCTTGGCCTCCACCTACAGGGCGCTGGGACTGCAAATCCCCGTGGTATCGGCGAATGTGCCCACGAACAACTTCGCCCTGTACTTGAATGGCGCTTTGGCCAATTCCAACATGGGAAATGAGATCACGGGAAACGTCTATATCAATGGGGATACCCATCTCAATGGAAGCGCCACATTCAACATCACCGGCAAGCTGCGGGTATACGGAAACTTCAGCTCCAACGCCCCGGTATCGGCCACGGAGAACTCCGTGATCCGCGGCGACATCAAGGTCAATTCCGGCGCGCCGATGACCTTCTCGAAGAATCTGGTCATCACCGGCGGCACGGACATGAACGCCAGTCTGAGTGTGGGTCACAATCTGGAGATCCGAGGCAGCAACGGCGGCGCATGGAATACGGGCACCCTGTCCGTAGGTGGCCAACTCTGGATCAAGACCGAGTGCAAGGATATCGGTGGCAAGGTTCTGGTGACGGGCAACGCCTTCTTCGATGAGTGTCTGCGCCTCACCGGCAGCGGCAACATCCTCAAGGACGTGTACGTCGGACGCAACGGCGGCAACCGGGACGACTACATCAAGAACACCACGACCGTCAGCGGAAAGCTCGGCTCCTGGCACACATCCACTCCCACGTGGACCGGATGGGGATGGTACACCCCGGTGTTCGCCTTCTACTCGGCCACGACCACGGTCACGGGGTCGGCCCTGTTCAAGAATTCGGTGGAGCAGAAATCCGGCAAGGCCGAATTCAATTCCAAGGTCCAATTCTGGAATGGCATCGGTTACATCGAAACCAATGCAGGCATCACCGTGGCAGGCGAGGCATTCCTTCGGAATTCCAACGCTCAACAGACATTCAACAACGGCTACGCATCCTTTGGCAGCGACCTGACCATGATCGGCGACATCCACGACCATTTTGGAGACTGGGGCAAGAAGTGGCTCATGACAGACGCCACGAAAACCTGGAAGTACGAAGCCACCAGTGCCTTGGGGACTCCCGATCCTCGGGTGACCGGATACGCGTCGACCAACGCCGCCGCATGGAACGCCAAAGGTTCCCTGCCTTTGCCAGGAGAATTGTTCATCGCACTGACGCCGGTCGAACCGACGGAAACAGGACCGGAAAACCCTTACCCGTACACCAGCAAGGATCTGGACCTGTCCAGTCTGAAAACGTGGAACAAACCCCAGACATCCGACATCAATGCCATTTCCGGGATCATCGATCTCACCGCAGCGAATCTTGACAGCGCCAACGCCCAGCACGACAACTTGGCCGCTGCTGATTTTCAAAAGATCTGGAACAAATTCAAACGAGCCGATGGCTGGGCGGTCTTGCGCATCGGTGCAACCAGCAGCATTGGCAGCTTGAACACACCTGGGGGAACATTCTCGGGCAAGGCTCTTTGGATCATTGAAAAAAGCGTGAATGTAAACGGGAAGTGGCCTGGATCCGCCACAAGCTCGGATCTCCAATTTCTTTGGACACGCGGAAGCGGATCACTGGGAAACTTCGGCAGCCCCGGAAATTTCGCCGGCTATATCCGCTTTGACAACGCCTTTGTCGGGCAAATGAGCTGGGGAAATGGCGGCACGATCAACGACACTCTTGCCGGTGCCATCCACTTTGCCGGTGGAGGCTCCAGCGTCACCGGAAACGGCTGCAACACGCTGGTCATCAAAAACGACCAAGCCGTCTTCGATGCCATCGCTCAAGCGTTCCCGGGTGCATTGAGCGATCCAAGCGGCGCATCCGGAGGCGGTGCCACCAGCACGAACAAGCTGCAAGCCCGACAAAGCGCCCTGCAGTTCGTACCGGTGGGCGAATACCGTTAGTGTAACAATCCCATAGACGGCACACTTGCCCTGACCCTTCGAGACGCCCATTTCATGGGCTCCTCAGGGCGAACGGAAGGTGTTCTTTCCTTCAGATCGTCACACTAGAAGTCGGCCCCCAGGCTCCAATACTGCACCGAGCCTTCGGACGGGGCCGGTTGCAGGTTGCCCGGCCCTCCCGCAGGCGCCCACAGCGGCCATGCTTGGGTCCATCGCAGGATGAGTCCGCCCAAGTTCAGCCGCAATCCCCAGCCCGTCCCTGCGCCCATCTGATCGCGCCAGTTCCCCGAGGTCCAGGCCCCACCGGCATCGAGGAAGAGCGTTCCCATGACATACCGGAACTCCGGGAAGGGAAATCCGAAGCGCAAGTGCTCGATGAAGGGATAGCGCAGCTCCAGGCTTCCCAGCAGATCCTTGTGTCCCTTGAACTGGAGATATCCATAGCCACGCAGCGGCAGGTCCCATTCGGCAAAGTAGAGGTCCGGGAGATCCATCCCCACATTGCGGGAATTGTAGCGGTAGTTGAGGGTGTTCTCCTCTCCCCCCGCGTAGAAGGTGTACGGATTCTCCACCCCTTGCCAATCCAGGCTGATTCCCGCCGAACCGCGCATGGCCAAGGCGAAGAGCCCCGAAAAACGCAGGTAATGCCGCATGTCCGCACGCAATCGGGTGTACCCGTATTCCTCCTGCATCACCGGGGGCATCATTTGCACCGATAGCCGGGCGCGCGAGCCGTCCAACGGGCCGGTGGGACCCCACAAGGCGTTGTCGAAGACGTAGGCGAGTTCGGCTTGGAGATACTGCAAATCGCGATCTTCACCGCCCCGGCGCACATCGTCCACCACATTGCCGTCGCCATCCAAGGTCTTGGCCTGCCGTTGGATCATGCCCCAGTGCCCGTTCAGCTCAATCCGATCGAACAGGCTGTGCGGCCAGACGACCGCTCCTTGGGTCCCGAAGCGCCGATCGGCATAGAGTCCGGTATCCCCTTCGGAAAACACCATCGATCCGGTGTACGACATCTGATGATACCCGGAGAGGTAGAAGTCCACCGGATACGGAAGATACCCGTAGCGCACGATGGCATTGGTGTTCTCGACATCCCCGTTCATGTTCAGTCCGACTTCCAGGGACTGGTCCCCCGTGAGATCGGAAAAGCCAAGCCAAGCCATTCCCGCCGCCCCGGAGAGGTTGCTGTACCCGACGGCGGCCGCGGCATTGTCCAAGCTCCATCGCGGTCGGTAGGGCTCCGAGACCGGCGTGCCCGACGAATCGCGCAACGGCAACCCGGCCGGGAAATTCGTCGCGGTGTCGCTTGCTGCCATGGCCGTGTCGCGTGCCCCGTCCTCCGCCCGCTGGATCGAGCCGAAGAGCGCATCGTTGCCCCGGAAGCTCGAGGCCGACCTGCGAGTGCGGAACGCCCTGTCCACGCTGTCCCGGCGGGCACGCATGAGGCTGTCGCGCGAGAGGAGCGAATCGGCCAAGGACGAGGTGTCGTCCTTCCAACTGGACAGATTCTGTCGCTGCACCTTGCGGTAGAGGGACAGGGACGAGTCGCCCTGCACCTGCATGAAACGGGTACGCACCTGCACCGCAGTGTCCACCTTCGGATCGCGATGCAAGTACAGGTCCCATCCACCTTCCTCGAAAAGCGCATAGGCCAAGGTCCGTCCATCGTGGGACAGGGATGGACTGAACACGCCGGCAAGCAAATTGGTATAGGCCCGCTCCTGGCCTTGGGAACCCGTCAGGGGGATCGCCCACACCTGAGGAAGGCCGGTCCGGTCGGAAAGGAACGCCACCGTGGCGGTGGAATCGCTCTCGCCACCGACCACAGGCCGCGTCTGGCTCGACATCGAGTCGCGGGCAAGCAGCCTCGTGGCGCGGGTGCGCAGGTCCATCACCCACAGGCTGCGCTCCTTGGCCGGGGCCAAGCGCCCTTGCGGGTCGGTCCGTTCGGAACTGAACACGAGCATCTGCCCGGACGGAGAAAAGGCCGGCTCGTCATCCAAGGCAAGGCCATCGGTCAATTGAACGGTCTCGGAGGTTTCCAGGTCGTGAAGCCACAGGTTGGCCCGACCATTTTTCAGGCCCTGAAAGGCGATGTAGCGTCCATCACGGCTCCAGGCGGGATTCGACAGAGCATCCAGGCGCGGATCGATGCTCTTGCGCACCCATCCCTTTTTCGAGTCCACGATGTCCAGGGCGTTGCGGCCATCGCGCTGGGCCGCAAAGGCGATGCGCTTGCCATCGGGCGACCAGGCAAGGCTTGAGCGAAACGGTGAGAGCGATTCGTGGCTTGGGGTGCCACCGCCTCCGGTCAGGCGATTGGGCGATTCCTTGGGCAGATTGTCGACCTCCGCGACATAGAGGCCTTGCCGGGAACCGCGATCGCTGAACCACGCGATGCGCTTGCCATCGGGTGAAAGGGCCGGCTGGGTGTTCCAGTAGCTGCCGTCCTCCCCGTGGCGGGTCAGACGCCGGGCCACTTCCTGCCCGTGGTTGCGGATGCCAAGCTCCGGCCAATAGGTTGCCCGCAGGTTGCGGATCCAGATCTCCCCGACATCCTCAAGCGAGGCGTGGACCGTGCGCTCAAAGGCCTTTTCAATCTCGTGGCTGGCCATGGCTTCCTTCACCAGGCGCTTCACCGTGCCTTTGCCGAAATTCTGCTCCAGGAAAAACAGAAAGTTCTGCCCCATCCGGTAGGCCATGAATCCTTGGATGTCCTGCTTGGGGGATGGCAGGTATCCCGAAGTGACGGCATCGATCAGGTAGAACTCGCTGCCGCGATCCCAGCCATGGAGCGAGGCGTACTCGGCCAATCCTTCCGTGAACCACAGCGGGAAGCGCGCCTGCATCGCCCCGGCCAGGGCCGATCCGCTGCGCGACTGGAAATTGTCGAACATGATGGCATGCACCATCTCGTGGGCCAGCACATGGTCGAACTGGGGATAGCTTCCCTCGAACGGCAGGACGATGCGGTTCTTGAAGACCTCGGTGAACCCGCCGATGCCTTCGGTCAGCGCTTCCTGGATCACATTGGTCTGCTGAAAGCGCGGATGGGAGTTGTACAGGAAGAACGGAACCCGCTCCGAAAGGGAAAGCCCCGTGGCCTCGCGCACCTGCTCATAGAGCTTTTCCAGGGTGTCCACCGCGTGGTGGGCGATCGCCTCCCCTCCCTGGGCGTAATGGACATCGAAGTGGGTGGTGCGGATCACCTGCCAGTGGAAGCGTTCATACTGGACCTTGTTCTGGCCGAACTGCGCCATGGCATGGCCACCCAGGCACAGGATCAGAAGGGAAAGTCGCCCAAGGAACAATCGAATCGAGCAAGGTCCAGACATGCTCCAAAACTAGACGGAGATCGGGAAATCGCACCGACCTTTCCTGGACTTCCCCGTGGAATAGGTACATTGGCACTCCAATGGTTTCTTGGACGCGCATTTCCGCGATTGGCCTCTTGGCCGCTTCGCTCACTCTGGCCCAGCCCGTGGCCCGTGACAGCACCTCCATCGCCGACACGGCATCGGCAGGCGACACCGCAAGGCTCGTCCTGCCCCAGTCGTTCCCCT
This sequence comes from Fibrobacterota bacterium, assembly GCA_039798005.1. GTDB lineage: Bacteria > Fibrobacterota > Fibrobacteria > UBA5070 > UBA5070 > JBDKGV01. The sequence continues at coordinate 12,000 of JBDKGV010000041.1, read as the reverse complement.
CGGATGCCAACATCCCAAAAACCGGCATTTCCCCTGCCTTGGCGGCCGGTGCATCGCTTGTGCTGCCCGGACTTGGCCAGATCCTGGCCCGCCATCCGGTCAAGGGCGGAGTCACCATGGCTCTGGACCTTGGACTCTATTCCAGCCTCTGGCAGATCCAGAACACCCAGCTCCCCAAGCTTCGCGGTCGTGTCGGGGTCTCCGATCCGATCGAGGCGACTTGGCGACGGACCTGGGCGAGCCTGGATCACAAGGACACCACGCTGCCTGCCATCGCCCTGCGCGATTCGGTCCGGTTGCGACGCAATGCCGCCGCCGACAGCGCCTACAAGAATCGCGAGAAGATCCAGACCAACCTCGACCTGCGCAATCCCGAACTGGTCTGGGCCATCGGCGTGCATGCCTGGAGCGTCGTGGACGCCTTCGACGAGGCGTGGCACCAGCGTCACCCCATCCAATCGGGTCGCAGCGGCCTCACGGCAGGGCTCCTGTCCGCGCTCGTCCCCGGTGCGGGTCAGATCTACAACGAGCGCTACGGCAAGAGCGCCATGCTCTGGATGGCCTTGTCGGGAAGCTGGGTGAGCCAAGCCGAACACCAGAAGACCTTGGACTTCTATCACGCCGAGCTTGCCTTGGCCCGTGCCGACGGCCGAGCCACCACCCAGATCAGCACCCAGATCGACCAGTTCCGCAAGCACCGCAACCAGTACTACTGGGGCATGGGGCTTCTCTACGTGTACCAGATCATCGACGCCGTGGTGGATGCCCGCCTGGACGAAACGCGTCGCCCCTTCCGCATCGGCCTCGACGTGGGCCCCGGCCGTCTGGGTCTTGCCTCCGCACTGACCTTCTAGAGGGCGCCTGCCGCCCATCCGCCTCAACCGTGATCGGCGGCACCGGGCTGCCTGCCAAGCCTCCTCGGCCCAACGCTCCCGCGCATCCGAACCCGGGCCTGCGGGGTCTTGGGCCTGTCGGCCGGCATCCCTGGCGCAGGGAAACGCGGCTCCCGAACATCAACGCGCAAGCGGCAATTCTTCAGGTCTCAGCCAAATCCTGCCCAATCAGCCACGGACGCAGTGATCCTGGCTGCAAATGGATTCAGCGCCAGTTTTTCTCGATCAATTTTCCGTTCTCCCAAATGATCGATTTCGGATCAACTCCAGGCATTTCGCTTTTGGTGTTTATCAAAACACTTTCGCCTTGGCGTTTCACTTCGACGACATCACTGCAGAATCCAAATGGATCCGAAAGGAGAATTTTTCCTGCTGGAAAAATTTGAAAAACCCGATACTGTTCATGGCAATTCATGCCTGGTCCAGAAAAGGTCGCCAAAAGAATCGCTGAAGCATTCAATGATGAGGATTTGGCCACTTCTTCAATGCCATCAAGACTGAAGGAACCCGACTCAAATCGTGCGGAGGAACGCTGAAAGACAAGCTCATACTTGAAATGATCCGTTTCCGTTGAACGGTCAAGCACCTCGAACTTGCCAAGTGAACAGGAAAACCCTTTGGCCGCCTCGCTCACACCTTGGCACTTTGGTTCAAACAGATAATCGATGGCTGTCGTACGATGCTTTTGAGGATCTCCACCCACTTCAGCCTTCAAGAAGACGGAAGTCGACGAGGAGTCGACAACTACATACGTCCAATACGCATTGGCTTTGCTGATTTCTCGAAGGGTATTGTTCAAGGCGCCGGTATCACATGTTCCCGGAGTGACTTGAAATTTGACATGAAAAATCGGTTTGATCTTATCGACCAGCACCACACGCTGGATCGATATCCCCTTTTTGAGAAAGACATCCTTCGTTGGGTGCTTCCATTTTTGAATATCCACAATTTCAACTTGATGTGAAGCGGCAAAAGTCACCGTTGCAAACAACACAACAAGCTTGGCTGCAATTTTCAATCCATTCATTTTCCGAACCCTCGAAAAAACCAAGCCATGCAGCCAGAGAATGCAATTGACGCATCTCAGGCCAATGATCCTTGGAGTCCAATCGTAGGAAACCGTCGTGCGAAAAGCCAGCCTGACCGATCTTGGCACCCAAAGTGGAGCTTTCGCCTCCAAATCGGTGAGGCCTCAGAGCTGAGCAGGGTGCCGCTTCGCATTCCATCTCCCTCCCCGGCCCTCCCATCCAGGAGGGTGTTGGCAAGCATCGCGCTAACGCGCGCCAGGGATGCCGCTTCGCATTCCATCGCCCTCCCCTGCCCTCCCATCCGGGAGGGTGTTGGCAAGCATCGCGCTAACGCGCGCCAGGGATGCCGCTTCGCATTCCATCGCCCTCCCCTGCCCTCCCATCCGGGAGGGTGTTGGCAAGCATCGCGCTAACGCGCGCCAGGGATGCCGGCCTTTGGCCCGGGACCCCGCAACGGAACCGCCACTCGCCACTTGTGGAGAGGGGCAGGCGGCACAGCCGCCGGGGTGAGGTGAGGAGGCCCGGCAGGCAGCCCGGCCCTTGCGCAAAGAGGGCGAAGGAGTCCAGCGCAAGGGAGGCGCCCGCAAAAAAGGCCCATGCAGGGATCCTGCACGGGCCTTGTGACAATTTCAGTCGATGACAGATTCTGTCAAATCACATCATAGCGGCGTGACGAAGGTCGCCACCAGGCGCTTGGTCACCTTGCCGAACTGGATGTCCAGACGGGCCGAGGCCCCCATGCCGTGGACCTTGAGCACCGTGCCGACACCGAAGCTTGCGTGCTTGACCTTCATGCCGGCGCTCACCGCGCTGACCTGCGACTGGTTTTCGCTGTCGTAGTCGGGCATGACCACGCCCTTGGTGGCGTTCACCGGGGCCGGAGGCGGCTTGCGGGAAGTCAGAGGCATCTGGTAGGCGGCAGGGCGGGAACTGGAGGTGCGCGTGTAGCCGGGATGCCCCTGGAAGCGGTTGGGAGCCCCTTCGGAGCGGCCCAGGGCCGGTGCGCCCACGTGTTCAAGCACGGAGGGGTCGACCTCGTCCAGGAAGCGCGATCCGATGCTTGCCTCGCGCATGCCAAAGCGCAGGCGCTGGCGGCATTCGAACAGGTGAAGCTTCACGCGGGCACGGGTAACGCCCACGTAGAACAGGCGCCGCTCCTCTTCCATCGCGCTTTCGTCGGCGTCTTGGCGGGCCAGCGGAAAGAGGCCCTCCTCGCAACCCGAGATGCACACCTCGTCGAACTCCAGGCCCTTCGAGGTATGCAGCGTCATGAGCACGCAGGCCTTGTCGCCCTCGAGCTTCTTGCCGTCGGAATCGGTCACCAAGGCGACCTCCTCCAAGAACCCGGCAAGGTTGCCTTCCGGCATGCGCTCGCGGTAGTCGCGGCAGGCCGAGACGAGTTCGCGCAAGTTGTTCAAGCGCTCCTCGGCCTCGTCGGTGCCTTCCTTCTCGTAGGCTTCTTCCATGCCGGAATCGACGATCACGCGCTCGCAGATCTCCTCCAGCGGCACTTCCTCCGCGATGGCCCACTGCCACTTGCGGAAGATCTCGCCCATGGCGGTCACCTTGCCGCCCCCGCGCACCTCGGCGGGAGGCTGGGCGCACATGGCATCGATCAGGTTGCCCTCGTAGGAGGAATTCGCGTAGTTGCGGTAGGCTTCCAGCGTCTTTTCGCCGATGCCCCGGCGCGGCGCCGTGACGGCCCGTTCCAAGGCCATCATGTCGCGCGGGTTCACCAGCACGCGCATCCAGGAGAGCGCATCCTTGATTTCCATGCGATCGTAGAAGCGCACGCCGCCGACCATCACATAGGGCACGCCCTCGCGGCGCAGGGCCTCTTCCACGGTGCGCGACTGGCTGTTGGTGCGATAGAAGATCGCCGCGGTGCGCCCGCTTGCCAAGGCCTTCTTGGCGATGCCTGAACAGCGACGCGCCTCCATCTGCTCGTCTTCTTCATGGTGAAGCGAGATGAGATCGCCATCGTCCGCGGTGGTCTTGAGCGTCTTGTCCTTGCGCACCTTGTTCTTGCAGATCACGGACGAGGCGGCCTTGAGGATGTTGGCCGTCGAGCGGTAGTTCTGCTCGAGCTTCACCACGTGCGCACCCGGGTAGTCCTTCTCGAAGTCCAGAATGTTGTTGAGGTCCGCGCCGCGCCAGGAATAGATCGACTGGTCGTCGTCGCCCACCACCATGATGTTGCCGTGCGAGGCCAACAGGCGCACCATGGCGTACTGCACCGGGTTGGTGTCCTGGTACTCGTCGATCAGGATGTAGCCGAAGCGCTTCTGCCAGAATTCGCGACGCTCCGGGTGCTTGCGCAACAGGTCCAGCGCATTGAGCATGAGGTCGTCGAAGTCCATGGCGTTCTGTTCCTTCAGACGCCTCTGGTAGCGCGTGAAGACCGGCGCCGCCGCTTGCACGGCCGGGTTCGGGGACTTGAGCATCTCGTCGGTGCCCTCGTCCGCGTTCTTGACGGTGCTGATGATCCGGCGCAACTGGTCGGCCGTGGTGTTCTTGAGCCCAAGCTCGGAGCACACGTCGTTGATGACCTTCTTCTGGTCGCCGTCGTCGTAGATGGTGAAGCCGTCCTGGTAGCCGAGCAATCCCGCGTCGCGGCGCAGGATGCGCGCGCAGATGCCGTGGAAGGTGCCCATCCACTCGGGGGCATCGGTACCCATGATCTTTTCCGCGCGCTCGCGCATCTCCTTGGCGGCCTTGTTCGTGAAGGTCAGCGCCACGATGTTCCAGGGCTTCCAGCCCTCCTTCTCGACCAGCCAGGCGATCTTCCAGGTCAGCACACGGGTCTTGCCCGATCCGGCGCCGGCCAGGATCAGTTGGGGGCGATTGCACACGAGCACGGCTTCGGCCTGCTCGGCATTGAGTTCTGCGCGCACGCGCTCTTCGGTCAGCATTAGGGGGCCAAAGGTACTAAGAACATGTGAATTGCTCCTGAAACGAAAGAGACTCTCCGGGATTGAGCACCCGAAGAGTCTCGAAAGCTGCGATTCTGACGAAAGATCAGGGAAGGACAAGCAGCTGGTGCGAAAGTCCATCGGCCTTCAGACGAGCCACCTGTGCCGCACGGACAGCCGGTACGGCGGCACGCTGGCCCGGAAGGAGGGTCAAGGACTCGCCTTGGATCCGGCCCGACAGGTCGTGGAAAGTGGCGGTCACGGCAAAGGCTTCCCCGTTGATCAGTTCCGAGCCGCGGGCGGTGCGGGAAAGACGCACTCCGGTCAGGCTCGCGGCCTTGCCGTCGATCCCGACATTGGACGTGCTCCAGATGTCGATGGTCGGACCGGCGCCGTCAGCGGCATCGCTGACCTTCGCATCCAAGACCTTGGCATCGATCAAGCCCGTGAGGGTGTACGGGGCGGTGAACACCTTCTCCGGGCTGATTCCAGCTTGAGTTCCCGAGGTGTTCTCGAAGTAGTTGTCGTCCGTGACCTTGACCATCTGACCCTTCTCATCCGTGAAGATGTCGATCGGGTTCTTGGTCTTGATGTAGGCGTTCTTCTCCACCAGGATGTTCGCGTTCTGCCCCGCTCGCACCGCGTAGTTGGAGGTATTGGTCTTGACCAGGTTGTTGATCACATGGACCTTGCCGAAGCGCACGCGCGGCATGCGCTCCACCACCCCGTCCGCCCACCAGTTCCACGCCATGGTGACCTTGATGATCGTATCGGCAGTCTTGGTGGCCGAGCTTCCGATCAAGTTGCAGTACTGGTGGTTGGAGGAAAGCGTCGTGTAGGAGAACTTGTTCCAGGTCACCGTCACGTTGGTGGCGCCGTTGGTGATGTCCAGGTTGCCGTCCTGGCCATCGCTGATCAAGCAGTGATCCACCCAGATGTTCTTTGCGGTCGCCCCCTCGATGTGGATCGGGTCGTTTCCGTCGATGTCGTAGGCACCTGGCCCCCACACCGCGAGGTTGCGGATGATCACGTTGGAGACGTTCTTGACGTCAAAGCCTCCCTTCACGGTCGCGCCTGGCAAGCCCAAGATGGACTTGTCATTCGTAAGGGTGACGCGATCGCCGCCCATCGTGGACTTGCTGCCGGCATCGCCCATGGTACCCTTGACGTAGATGATGCCCTTGCCAGCCTTCTTGGCCAGGTCCTGAAGCTCCTTGATGGTCTCAGCGGTATCGATCCATCCGCCCGCCCCACCGGTCGTGCCCCCCAACCCGGCAAAGCCCTGGGGCTTTTCGAGCGGATTTGCGACCAATGTGGCATGGACCGTGTTGGTCATCAGTGCTGTGACCGCGAGGGCGATGTATCGAGTGACCATGTGATTCTCCCAGTGATCGGTGATTCCTGAAGCTTGCTTTTTGAGAATACGCAGCCTCTTCGTGGCAGGTTCACCGGTTTGAAAAGGTGCCGTTGAAGGTCGATCAACACCCCGGATCTGCAATCAAGGGTTGGATAAAAGATTTTCAGATATACTTTGCTCGTTTCTTCCACAAAACCATCCTTTCAAGGAGTCGAAACTCATGAGCCAAGGCAAGCAAGGCAACCCCGCCGTCGTAGGACTGGCAGGCTTCGGACTGACCACCCTCCTGCTCCAACTGCACAACCTGGGCCTTTTCGGCATGGGTCCCGTGATCTGGGTCGGCTTGGTCTTCGGCGGAACCGCCCAGCTGATCGCCGGCCTGCAGGAGAAGAGCACCGGCAACAACTTCGGTTACTGCGCCTTCACCTCCTACGGCGCCTTCTGGATCAGCCTGTGCCTCATGCTCCTGGGCAAGACCCACGGCTGGTGGACCATGGGCGAGACCGACTTGGGCTGGTTCCTCGTGGGCTGGACCCTGTTCACGGTGATCCTCTGGATCGGCTCGCTCAAGATCCACGGCGCCATGGCCTACACCTTCACCATGCTCCTGATCGGGTTCATCCTCCTGGATCTCGAGCACTTCGGCTTCCCGGCCCTCAAGGTGCCCGCCGCCATCGTGCTGATCGCCTGCGCCATGGGTGCATGGTACATGATGGCCCGCGCCATCTTCGCCGACCTCTGGGGACGCGATGTCCTCCCTGCCGGAAAGCCTTGGCTCTCCTGATCCCGTTTCCCTTGTGATCTTCGGGTGAAACGAACTCCCTCCAGGCCGCGACGCCTCGGAGGGAGTTTTCGTTTCCGGGCATTTCCGGCATCCGCATCCCGCCCCCTCCCCAGTGCCTCCACGGGAGATCCTTCCTTCCGAGCCGGGCTTTCAGGTCTTGATCCTACTATCTTTAGCCCATGATCTCCCAGCTCCTTGCCCTTTGGCGCACCTTGAGTCTGATATTCTTCGTTGTCGCCGGAGCCCTGCTTTGGCATAGCGTCTCGCTCTTCCAAGACGCATCGGCTGCAAGTCGACCGGTTGCAGCAGATCAGAAGTCCACAGAACGGATCGTCGCCATCGAAGATTCCCTCGTGTTCGATCTGCAGCGTGCCGGCTTGGGCCAAGACAACATCATGGGCTGGAAGGGCGAGGAATACGCCGTGATCCCGGCGCACCCGATCGGGGACACCTCCCGCACCCTCATCGTGATCTCCTCCTCGCCCACCCACATGGGCCCTGTGATCAACGAATTTTTGAAGCACCAGTCGGCAAGTCTCGATGACCACAACATTTCGGTCCAATCCTCCGAAAAGGATGCCGGAACCGCCAAGCTCCAAGCCCGTGCCCTCATCCAAGTGCTGGCCGAAAAGTTCAAGGACAACTTGAACGATTCCACCCGACGCCGCGAGGTTGTCCGTGGCGTGGCCCACCTGAAAAATGCGGCCGAGTTCCCTCAGGTCAGCGGCCTGGAAGGTGAACTGCTAGCGATTCGCGCCGGTTATCTGCCCGGAATGGGCTCCTTTGCCGCCTTTGCAGGGGGCGGATTGCTTCTTCTTCTCCTCAACATCGCCACATGGGTGTGGGAGCGCAGGCGTCGTCAGCAAGCCATTGAACTCGAGGAAAACACCCCTCCGGCTGCTCCGCTGGTCTGATGCGAATCCTGGTCATCGGATCGTCGACCGAGCTGGGCGCAGGTCTGGCCCAGGAGCTCTTTGCCCGAGGCCATGCCATCACCTTGTTGTCGCAAGATCCTCGCCGGGTGCCCGAGGACTGGAAGCTGCGCTTTCGTTGCCATTACGGCTTCATCTCCAACGCGCATGTCCTGCATGCCGCGCTCGAAGATGCCGATCGCATCGTGCTGGCGCTCCCCCATCCTCGCTTGTCCACCCATGCCGACCGCGAGCCCAGCCAAGTCCACCAGATCCTCGAAGCCAATCACAAGGCCAATCAAGTTCCGGTCATCAAGCTCACTTCGGCGGGTCGCCTGTACGAATCCGAATGGTGGGTCATGGCCGCGCGGCGCAAGGCCGACCAATTGGTTCGTCAGGACAAGCACGGCCACCTGTTCGCCGTCGGGACCATCGGGGAATCGTTGCTTCGCAGCCTGCACCGCGGCATCTTCTGGGTTCCCTCCGGCCTGAAAGGCCGAATCCACTGGATCGCCCGCAAGGAGGCCATCCAGCGCTTGGCCGACCTCGCCCTGCGCCCCGCCCCGCCCCGCAAGGAGACGATCCTGGGCACCACCCGCATGAGCTTGGAAGAAGCCACCGTGCATGTGCTTTCACGCTCACGCACAGGCAAGACCGGCTTGATCTTCTTCCCCGTCTTTCCCTGGATGCGCCCTCTGCTGCCTTGGCTTCCCAATTCCCTCTATTCGCTGGAACGCTCACTCTGGAACTGCCGCGAAGACGACATCGAGCCCGAGACGATCGAATGGCGCGGGACCCAAGACCCGTTCATGGAAGTCCTGAACGCCATCGGACGCTGAGGCGTTCAGAGCCCCAGTCGCTGCAAGATCCTGCGCCGATCCATCAACGGGATCTGCCCTGCGGCGTGGGCTGCACGGCCTGACAGGAACGCGGTCCGGATGTCCGGATTGTTGCGCCTTGGCGCCGGAAGCGAGGCCGCGAGCAAGCACGCCTGCGAAACCGAAAGCCTCGAGGCGGGAACGCCGAAATAATGCCGTGAAGCCGCCTCAGCGCCGTAGATCCCCGGCCCGAACTCCACGCAATTGAGATAGGCCTCCAAGATTCTGCGTTTGCCCCACAGCAGCTCGATGGCGAAGGTGTAGGGAACTTCCAATCCCTTGCGCAACCATGAGCGTTTTTCCCACAGGAAGACGTTCTTGGCCGTCTGCTGCGAAAGCGTGCTGGCTCCGCGCGTCCGTTTGTGGGTGCGGTTGTAGACGCGAGCACGGGCGATGGCGTCCCAGTCGAAACCCCAGTGGTCCAGGAATTCCTGATCTTCACTGGCAAGCACCGCCATCACAAGGTTTGGCGAAATGTCCTCAAGGTCCACGGCATCGTGACGGTACCTCCATGGAGCATCCCCCGTGGCCGCCTGCCACAGCCGCTTGGTCATCAACCCGGTGAGCGGTGGGTCGACGAATCGCCATGCCAGCACCGGGAAAAAGGCAAGCCCGAGCACGAAGACCAGAAGCATTGCCGCGCGACGTTTCAGGCTGCGCCTGCGCAGGACGAATTCCGTCAATTTCCTCAATGGCATTCGCATCGTTGGGCGGCAAAGATAGCACCACCACCATCGGGATGGCCCTTCATCCCGCCCTGGTCGCCAAGGCGCGCTTGGCCGCAGCTTTTCCTTGGCTCACCAAGCCTCCTCGGGCCGCTCCAAGATGCCCCACAGGCATCGAGACCGGCCCTGCGGGGTGTTGGCCCATTCGGGCGACGGTCGGGGGGAGTCAAGGATACCCAATGCCCGGTGGACGAGCTGTCGCCGCCATGTTCCGGCGCAGTTGGGCCACCCGGACCGCGCGCTTCTTGAACGCTGAGTCATGAATCCTTCGAAGGGATTTGGGCTTCACTGCCTTACGTCAAACCTACCTGATCGTGACGCCCATCAGCAGGCGGGCGGGCCAAATTGAACGTTTCTCTTCATCCCATTTTTAATTCCAATCATATCCATCAAGCCGAATTGCAAATTCCCGCAAATTATTCTTGAATCTCCGAATTCCTTCATTTACGGCATCGGGTTTATCTCTAGATTCAGGCATTTTCAAAAGAGATATCACATTCATCGCTTTTCGGATAGATAAAAAGGTGTTTGAAAGACTACCGACCAGGTAGCGCTCATCTAATTCAAACCGAATTTCCGCCAAATCAACATATATAGCGGAATTGACTCCATTTTCATCCGCAATCATCTTTTTAAAATTATCCAATTCAATATTTACACTTTCAACATCCTCTATCCTTACGAATTTCTGCAACTCAAGGCGATTCACCATTTGAGCAATGTATTTGACAAATTTTCCGGCCAAATCTCGATTCACCTCTCCCCTCCAATATGAACCATTTTATCATATCTCGCTCCCCGCCACAGCGGGGATGCGAAAATTCAGATAGTATATTATTGAATCCCTTCCAGCCAAGTTTGCAGAAATGGCGGTGCACTTTGCATGGAAGAAAATCCAAATTTCGTAATTGAATTTCCATTTTCTAGCATCACAGCAAATATTTCTCCAGAATTTGAATTGATCGCAAATGCAGCTTCGTCTGAACCTCCACAGTGCTGCGCAAAACCTTTACCAACGATCCATGCCCCATCAAATTCTATGCCACTTGACATGACCAAGCGATCAACAAAAGCACTATAGTTTGATTTCGTCAGTGCTAAGAATTTTTTCTTCCATGCTTTTGAACGAACCAAGTCATACGGACTCATCCCAATTGCACCAGTTAATGCACTTGGCTCCTGCGCAGGTGGTTCCCCGCATTTTGATTTAATCTCTGCTTCAACACCCCATATACCAACTTCCATTTGGTTTACAGATGATTCAGCTCTATCTCTGCATTTTTCCCATTGTTTCATGGTTTTTGTATTTTTCGCGAAGGATGACATGCAAACGAAAATCACAACGACTGCCCAGTTTTGAACTTTTATTTTCAACACAACTCCTTAGGTGGATATTTACCGCACACAACGAAATTTTCTTTTCATATTGAGAAGAAAGAATCCCAATCAGCGCATCTACGACAAATCTTATAACAGCAATTGCGACAGAAATACCGAATACAACTACATTCTTTTAATTAGAGCAATCTACAAAATAACGCAATGGTTGCGAGGAATTCAATTACAACACAGCATAGAAATCAATACCTAGCAGCTTATCGATATGCGCAACCAATTCACTTGAATCATTCTGCAAATTTTATCTCAGATTTAATTTGTGAGCAAGATGAAACCTGGTTACAACTTCCATCACACAAGCAAATGATTCTATCACTTTCCAACATGATTGATTGCGCTGAAATTCAAAAAACCAGCAAACCATTCATCCTTTATTTGTTCCGTAGTGTCTGCGCTTTTTAATGCCGCAATATTTGCATTGAAAATATTTAAGACTATGCTCCAATTCTCACACTCCACTTTCCAATATGATTGGTTTGATTGCAAGACTGCTGACAGCAAATCACCTTCATAATAATCCCCTTCTGCCAGGATATTTTCCTTTAGTCGATCAATTGCCAAGGGCATCAAGAAGCGAAGCCCGATATTTTGCCCAATCATTATTCTCAAATCTTCAATATCAAAGTCTTTTAATTGTTTTTTCCTAAGACTATGGCAAGTTAAAACTAATTGACTTTCATATTCAGGATCTCCCCAGATACTACCTTCCAGACATTCCAATGTTTTAGATTTCCAGTTCTTTTCGCAATTCAATTCCATTTTACTCTTTTCCGTTGTTGCTCAAATGCAAGGCCATAAGATTGAAAAATAATTATTGAATCCCCATGCTCACCATTTCGCGCCTACGTCGGCATAACAACAAAAGGCGCGATAACGGAGAAACGGGATTATCGAGTAGGCCCCGGGAGTCACACCCCGAGCCTCTCACGGAACCGTGCGTGACAGTCTCCCATCACACGGCTCTTCGGAACAGACAGGCCTTCACAACGAATCCTTTCGACCAGTGATAGAAAAGACGGTCCTTGCGCATGTTGATGCGCACAAGCCATGCTTGCGCCTGATCGCGGGTCGGAAAACCGAACTTCTTGCGGGCCCATTTCACCAACCTAATGTT
>JBDKGV010000040.1:0-18876 GCA_039798005.1 Fibrobacterota bacterium | reverse complement strand
CATGGAGCTTGTGGCCGAGCCGGGAGGCAAGGGTGGAGCATGGACGATTGCGGTGACTGGACAGAATCTGTCAAACGAAACCTGGCGCGACCCGACCGACCGCCTTCGCTACTTCGCTTCGGCCCCCGGCCGCAGCCTCGACCTCAAGGTGGCGCGGAGATTTTGAGCGAGGAGTTGCCATGCCGCCTGCGCCAGGGATGCCGGCCGAGAGGCTCAAGACCCCGCCGCACCGCAGGGTCTTGCGAAGTGGCGGCGGAGGCTTGGCAGGCAGCCCGGCCCCGGCCGTTCCCTGAATCGGCATCCAGCCAGGTCGAAGGGATACGGGCGGGGAGGCGCCATGATGAATGAGTGAATGCGCTGGATCGGAAAATCCATTGACGGGCGGGGCGGTCGGGGATAGGTTTTGCGGACCATCGGGTCTGCGAAAGCAGGGTGGAAGGGGAGCCTCCCTTGAAGCCCGGGAATGCCGTGAGAATCGGCAGCGGACCAGCCACTGTGAAGGGTGTGACAGATTCTGTCAAATGTCGTCCACGAGCCACTGGGAGATGATCCCGGGAAGGCGGACGCCGTGACCCCGAGCCAGGAGACCTGCCCGAAGGTGCCGTCGCGATCGCGGCGGCTTTCACCTCTGCCTCTGGTTACGGGCCGTGGTTCGACGCAGTGATCCCCGTTGACGGGAATTCTGGGTTGAGCCGGTCCGAGGAAGGTTCTCGGAATGCACATCATGGAAGGCTATCTGCCTGTCACACACGCCATCGGGTGGACGGTCGCGTCCGCGCCGTTCCTGGGCTACGGCCTGCACCGCCTGTCGCGTTGGAACCGGGAGAACCCGTCGGGTCGGCTCTTCCTGGGCGCCTGCGCGGGGTTTGCCTTCGTGCTCTCGGCCATGAAGATCCCCTCGGTCACCGGCAGCTGCTCGCACCCGACGGGCATCGGCCTGGGCGCGGCCCTGCTCGGACCCTTCCCGATGATGGTGATGGGTTCCTTCGTGCTCCTGTTCCAGGCCCTCCTGCTTGCGCACGGCGGGCTGACCACCCTGGGGGCCAATGTGTTCTCGATGTGCGTGGTGGGGAGCCTTCTTGCCTGGGGCGTGCACCGGACCGCCCTTTCCTTGCGGATGCCGCAGGGCGCGGCGCTGTTCCTGGCCGCCATGCTCTCCGACCTTGGAACCTACGCCACGACCTCGTTCCAGCTGGGCCTTGCCTTCCCTGCGACCCAGGGAGGGGTGGCTGCCTCCATCCTGAAGTTCGCTCTTGTCTTCCTGCCGACCCAGGTTCCGCTTGCCGTCAGCGAAGGACTTTTGACAGTTCTTGTCTTCAATCTGCTGAAGAGCCACCTGGGAGAGGACAGCCGCTTCCCCACATTTCATCGCCGCGCAGTGAACTGCGGCGCTTTCTCTGGCCAGCCGAATCGGGTCGGGGAGCCGGTTGTCGAATTCGACCCGATGAACTCGAACGGAGCCGCCCGATGAACGCCAAGACAAAAAACATGCTGCTTGCCGCTGGCGTCGTGGTCCTGGCCCTGACGGCGCTGCTCCGAGTGCCTGCCGGGAAGGCTGATGTCTTCGGCGGCACCGACGACCAGGCCGGTGCGGTGATCGAGACGCTCAAGCCCGGCTACAAGCCGTGGTTTGCGCCCCTGTGGGAGCCGCCCAGCGGCGAGATCGAGAGCCTTCTCTTCGGACTGCAGTCGGCGGCCGGTGCCGGGGCGCTCTTCTACGCCCTGGGCTACTGGCGCGGTCGACGTACCGCGGCCAAGGGCAGGGATGCTTAGGATCGAGGAGAGCGCCTGCCTTTCCGCATGGCGCGAGCGCACCGTGGAGACCTGCGTGCTGTGCGCTGGCCTCGGGGCGTGCGCCCTCTGCCTTCCGTCGCTCCTGGCAGGGCCGCTCGTGGTCGCCACGGCCTTCCTGCTCTCGCGGGTCGCTGGGGTTCCCTCGAAACCGTTGTTGAAAATGCTGCTGGGTGGGGCCGGCTTTGCGGTGATCTCGCTTTTGCCGCTTTCCCTGGAGGTCCGCTTCCAGGGTGGGATCGCACTGGGACTGGATGGACCTGGCTTGGAACGGGGGCTTCTGGCCCTCTCGCGCTCGGTCGGAACGCTGTCCGCCACGCTCCTCCTGGTCTTCACGACCCCGTTCCCGCGCCTGGTGGGCCTCTTTCGCCGGATGCGCGTCCCGGAACTGGTGACCGATCTGCTGGTGCTGGTGCACGGCCAGATCTTCCTGCTGGACGGGATCTGGAACCGCCTGCGCAGGAGCCTTGCCTGCCGCGGGGGTGTGGGATCGAACGCCGCGCTGCGGCGCAGTCTTCCGTTGGGAGCGGCCGCGCTGTTTGTCCATTCGATCCACCGGGCTTCCCGGAAGGAGGCGGGGTTGGCCGCGCGTGGAGCGGTGGACGGGGCGCTTCGCTTTCCCCGGCAGACCCTCGAGGTCAGGGCGACAGGCCTTGCGGCGGCCGTGGCGATCCCGGTGCTTTTGACAGTTCTTGTCCTTTTCGGAAAGGCTCGCCTTGGGCTCTGAGTCCGCACCGCTCCTGACCCTCTCCGGGGTCTCCTACGCCTATCCCGGAGGCAGTCGTCTCTCCGAACGCATCCCGGCCCTGCGGGGGAATGCGGTCGAGAGCGTGACAGTTTCAGTCCAGGCAGGCGAACGCATCGCCCTGCTGGGAGGCAACGGTGCGGGCAAGAGCACCTTCCTGCAATTGTGCAACGGCCTGTTGGAACCCGCTCGGGGCGAGGTCCTCTGGTGCGGAGACAAGGTGGACCGCTCGCGCCGGGGCCTTGCGGTGTGGAGGATGCGCGCGGGCCTGTTGTTCCAGGATCCCGACGACCAGCTCTTTGCCGGCACCCTGCTTGCCGACGCCTCCTTCGGGCCGCTCAACCAAGGCCTCTCGGAGGAGACCGTGCGGATGCGGGCCATGGAAGCCCTGGCCCAGGTGGGGCTCGAGACGTTCGCGGACCTTCCCCCGCACGTGCTCAGCCACGGGATGAGGAAGCGTGCGGCGCTGGCCGGTGTGCTTGCGATGCGACCGCCCCTCCTGCTCCTGGACGAACCCACTGCGGGGCTGGACCGCCGCTCCGAGGAGGAACTCCTCGAGCTTCTGGCACGCCTGTCCCAGGGCGGAACGGCGGTGGTCCTTTCCACCCACGACCTGGAGCTGGCCGGGGACTGGTCCGACCGCTCCCTGGTGCTGACCGAGGGGCGCTTGGCCTACGACGGCAGGACTGCGGCGCTGCTGGAGGACGGGGAGATGCTGGTGGAGTGCGGGCTGCGGCGACGCAGGGGGCATGGCTTGTAGGGATGGATCGCGGCTCCCTTGGTTGGGACTTTTGTAATTTCGGACACAAAGTCTTGTGCAATCCATTGCGTCGTCCTACCTTATGTGATATGCAGGTGCCCGTACGATGCGAAAGCTCGGGACGGGAGAATCGGGAAGTTCGGTGAGAAGTCCTTTGGCTTCGATTCCGACACGGAACCGCCACCGTAACCGGAGACGAACGACAAGGCCACTGGGAGAGATCCCGGGAAGGTGTCGGGAGGATTGATCCGGAAGTCGGGAGACCGGCCTGCATCGCGTGAAGCCGCATCGGTTTCGCGCGTCCACACATCCATCCTTGGCGGGACTCCAGGCATGAAGACCAATCCACATCCGTTGTCGTTTTGCGGCACGCCCGAACTTTCCCAGTGGCGCGTCCAGGACAGAGATCATCAGTTTCGCGCCTTCGACGCATCGCGCATCGCAAGGGCCTTGGCGGCGGCTTTGGGCTCCGCGGACGGCGGCGCCGTAAGTCAGGAGCGGGCCATGCAGGCCGGGATGCTGGCCTCCAGCGTCTGCGACCTCGTGGTGCGGCGGCACCCGGAGGGCGGCACGGTGCGCCTGGAGGAGATCCAGGACCTAGCGGAGCTTGCCCTGATGCGCGCCGGCGAGCACGAGGCCGCCCGCCGCTACGTGCTGTGGCGCGAGGAGCGCCGCGCCCGCCGCGAGGCCATGACAGAATCCGTCAAAGCCTCGCCCGAGGTCGAGGCCCTGATCGAGGGGCTGGCCGATCCGCTCCTGCACGAGGGGATGGAGCGCTTCGTGCTCTTCCCCCTCCGGCACGACGCGCTGTGGAACGCCTACAAGGAGCACCTGGCCCTGTTCTGGACCGCCGAGGAGATCGACCTTTCCAAGGAGCTCTCCGACTGGCGCACGCTTTCAGCGGGGGAGATGCATCTCTTCGACCGGATCCTCGGCTTCTTCGCCGCCTCCGACGGCATCGTGGCCGAGAACCTCGCCGCCCGCTTCTACCTGGAGATCAAGGCTCCCGAGGCGCGGGCGTATTATGCCATGCAGCTTCTGATCGAAGGGGTCCACGCCGAGGTCTACTCGCTCCTCCTGGATACCCTCCATCCCGATCCGCTCGAGCGCGAGCCGCTGCTGCAGGCCGCCACCCGCATCCCGTCGGTCGAGGCGAAAGCCCGGTGGGCCCTGGCCTGGATGGACCCCGCACAGCCGCTCCCGGTGCGGCTCGCGGCCTTTGCCGCCGTGGAGGGAATCTTCTTCTCCAGTTCCTTTTCCGCCATCTATTGGCTCAAGGAGGTCCAGCCGGGGAAGATGCCCGGGCTCACCTTCTCCAACGAACTGATCAGCCGCGACGAGGGGCTGCACACCGACTTCGCCGTCCTGCTCCTCTCTTCCCTCCAGGACCGCGCCTCCGAGGCCGCTGTGCACCGGCTCTTCCGCGAGGCCGTCGAGGTGGAATCGGCCTTCGTGGACGACTGCCTTCCCGCGTCCCTGCCGGGCCTCTCGGCCCAGGCCATGAAGGAGTACGTGCGCTTCGTCGCCGATCGCTTGCTCTTGCAGATGGGCGTTGCGCCGCTCTTCGGCGCCGAGTGTCCCTTCCCCTTCATGGAGCGGCTGGCGCTTGCCAACAAGTCCAACTTCCACGAGCGCAAGGTGGCCGAGTACCGGCGCCCTTCGGTCGGAGCCTCCGAGGCGGATCGTTCCATTTCCTTCGACACCGAATTCTGAGGAGCGCATCATGGACCTGAACGAACTCCTCCGCCATCACGGACAGGATCTGTCCGTGGATACCGCCCGGATCCTTTCCCGGCTTCCCTCGCGCAACGAGGCTTCCGAGGACGCCCGTCTGGAGCAGGCCATCAGCCTTGCCGCCGGCCTTTCCACCTCGCACCCCGACCACGAGCTGCTGGCCGGACGCCTAGCCATGCACCGGCTGCACACGATCGCCCCGCTTTCCTTCCGCGAGGCCATGGAGATCCTGCATGCGCGCTGCGACCGCGAAGGCAATCCCGCGCCCGCCGTCAACGAGGAACTGCTGGAACTGGCCCGCACCCACGAGGCCGCGATCCAGGCCCGGGTCCGTCCTGAGCGCGACTTCGGTTTCGACCTCCTGGCGGTGCGCACCTTCGAGAAGTCCTACCTGCTGCGCGGCACCGACGGCCGGATCGTGGAGAGGCCCCAGACCCTCTGGATGCGCGTCGCCCTGGGCATCCACGGCAGCGACCTGGAAGCGGGCTTCGAGACCTACGAGGACCTGTCGTCCCGCCGCGCCGTGCACGCCACGCCCACGCTCTTTGCCGCCGGCACCCCGCGCCCCCAGATGAGCTCCTGCTTCCTGCTTGCCATGAAGGCGGACTCCATCGAGGGGATCTACGCGACGCTTTCCGACTGCGCCCGCATCAGCCAGAGCGCCGGCGGGATCGGGATCCACGTGCACGACATCCGCGCCGCAGGCTCGTTCATCGCGGGGACCGGCGGTACTTCCAACGGCCTGGTTCCGATGCTGCGTACCTTCGACGCGACGGCCTCCTACGTGGACCAGGGCGGCGGCAAGCGCAAGGGAAGCATCGCCGTCTATCTCGAGCCCTGGCACGGCGACGTGGTGGAGTGGCTCGACCTCAAGCGCAACACCGGCAAGGACGAGGTCCGCTGCCGCAACCTCTTCTACGGCCTGTGGGTCCCTGACCTCTTCATGGAGCGGGTGCGCGACGACAAGCCCTGGACCCTCTTCGACCCGCACCGCGCCCCGGGGCTTGCCGAGGCGGTGGGTGACAGATTCCGTCAATTGTACGAGGACTACGAGGCCGAGGGGAAGGGCATCCGCACGCTGCCCGCCCGCGAGCTTTGGCGCAAGATCCTCGAGGTGCAGATCGAGACTTCGATGCCCTACCTGGTCTACAAGGATGCCGCCAACCTCAAGTCCAACCAGTCGCACCTGGGCACCATCCGCTCCTCCAACCTCTGCGCCGAGGTGATCCAATACACCTCCCCAGAAGAAACGGCCGTGTGCAACCTGGCTTCGGTGAGCCTGCCCGCCTTCTGGGGACCCGGGGGCTTCGATCACGAGGGACTGCACGCGCAGGTGGGCCGTCTGGTGCGCAACCTCGACCGCATCATCGAGCGCAACCTCTATCCTGTCCCGGAGGCCGAGGTCTCCAACCGCCGCCACCGTCCGATGGGGATCGGGGTGCAGGGATTGGCCGACCTGTTCCTCTCCGCGCGCCTTTCCTGGGACGACGAGGAGGCCTGGCGTCTCCATCGCGAGGTCTTCGAGACGCTCTACCACGGGGCCGTGAGCGCTTCGGCGGACCTTGCCGCCACGCTCGGGTCCCACCCGAGCTTCCCGGGATCGCCCGCAAGCCAAGGGCTCTTCCAGTTCGATCTGTGGCACCGCGACAGGAAACGTCGGGGCGAAGCCGTGCCCGAGACCGCCCTGGAAACCTATGCGAGCGGACGCTGGGACTGGGAGGCCCTGCGGGAGCGCATGGTCCGCATCGGCCTGCGCAATTCGCTCCTGGTTGCGATCATGCCCACCGCCTCGACGGCCTCGCTCCTTGGGAATACCGAGGGGATCGAGCCCATCCCGGCCGTGCTGTACAAGCGCAACGTCCTCTCAGGCGAGTACGTGCGCACCAGCCGCGCGCTGGTGCGCGACCTAGAGCGTCTGGGTCTCTGGAACGAGGCGATGAAGGAACGCATCGTGGTTGCCGAAGGGTCGGTCCAGGACATCCGTGAGATCCCGGCCGAGGTGCGCCGCCTGCACCGCACCGTGTGGGAACTGCCGCAGCGGGTGCTCGTGGACCTGGCCGCTGAGCGCGGGGCCTTCGTGTGCCAGAGCCAGAGTCTGAACGTCTTCTTCCGCGAGCCCACCATCGCCAAGCTCACCAGCATGCACTTCCACGGCTGGCAGAAGGGGCTCAAGACCGGCTCCTACTACATCCGCCAAGCCTCGGTGCGGCTGGCCCAGAAGGTCACCGTGGACGTGGCCCTGGAGAAGGCGCTGCGCAGTCGGGGTCCCGTGGAGGAGCCCGTCCCGCAGGCCTGCTCGATCGACAACCCCGATTGCGAGGCATGCTCGGCATGAGCGCGACAAAATCTGTCAAAGTCGCCATCCTGGTAAGCCGCGAGACCAAGACCTGCCAAGGGAATGGCTGCATGCGGGCCTTCCACCAAGGGACCGGAGCCTTCGAGCGCTACGGGGGAAATGCCGAGCTCTTCGAGATGGCGTTCGACGACGGCGATCTGGAGAGCCGGATCGCGCTCCTGCTGGCGCACGGGGTCGAGGCGGTGCATCTCTCGAGCTGTTCGCGCTCCAACAACTGCGACTACGAGACGATCGCGCACCGGCTGTCGGAGCACTTCGACGTCATCGGCTACACCCACGGCTCCTTCCAAGGGCGGACGCGGGAGTCGATCGTGCTGGAAAGAAAGACAGGGACGTTCCCCTAAAGCTCCCATGAGAAGGGCGCCCCGGCCTCCCGGCCGTCGGGCTGCCTGCCAAGCCCCGCCCCGGCCTTGGCCCGGGGGCGGTGTCTTGGGCTGTCGCCGGCATCCCTGGCGCAGCGGCACCGCCTCCGCACCTACCTTTGCGCCACCACAGGAGACGCTATGACAGATTCCGACATCGACCTGAACGAGAAGCACAACGAGCGGATGCGCAGGATCCAGGCCGCCCACCAGGCGCGGCAGGCCAAGGCCACCGGCGAGAAGGGGCTCCTGATGGTCAACACCGGCCCCGGCAAGGGGAAGTCCAGCGCCGCCTTCGGCATGGGTATCCGCGTGGTGGGCCAGGGCTGGCGCCTGGGTGTGGTGCAGTTCCTCAAGGGCAGCCAGTTCTCGGGCGAGCGTGAGGTGATCTCCAAGCTCCCGGGCGTCGAGTGGCACGCCTATGGCGATGGCTTCACTTGGGACACCCAGGACCGCGAGGGGGACATCGCGACCGCCCGTCGCGCCTGGGCGCAGGCCCTGGTCTTCTTGACAGATCCTGACATCGCGATGGTGATCTTCGATGAATTGTGCGTGATCCTGGCCCACGGCTACCTCCCCGTCGAGGAGGTGCTGGAAGGGTTGGCCGCAAGACCCGCGATGCAGCACGCCGTCCTCACCGGACGCGGCGCACCGCAGGCCTTGCTCGATGCCGCCGATCTCGTGAGCCGGATCGAGGCGGTGAAG
Source organism: Fibrobacterota bacterium (assembly GCA_039798005.1). Taxonomy (GTDB): domain Bacteria; phylum Fibrobacterota; class Fibrobacteria; order UBA5070; family UBA5070; genus JBDKGV01. The sequence continues at coordinate 10,423 of JBDKGV010000040.1, read as the reverse complement.
CATCCCTACAAGGCCGGGATCAAGGCCCAGCCCGGGGTGGAGTTCTAGCCGGCGATCACCGGAAGTTCCAGCCCACGTGAAGGGTGGCGAAGGGCACGAACGGCGAGACGTGGTAGTCGCCGGCGTCTCCCGCCACCGGTGTGGTGTAGCCGACGCCTGCCCAAGGGAAGACGTAGAACCCGTTGTCGAACGGGCTCCAGTGGTAACCCACCCGGGGCATGACAAGCAGGTTCCACGCATCGCCCGACTTCTGCCCCGGGGCGTCCAGTTCGAAGCGCTGCAGGGAGACCTGACCGCCGAAGGTCAGGCCGTTCCCGTCCTCGCGCAGGCTCCGGTCGGCGAAGAGCCCGATCCCCGGCTCGATCCGCACGTTCCAGTCCTCGCCTTCGTTCTGCGGGACCATGTCCACCATCGGGGAAGGCAGGTCGAGGGCGTACGAGCCGATTCCGAAGGTCCAGCCGGGCAGCGACTCGAAGCGGGTGCGCAGATGCAAGGCCGCACCCTTCATGGCGAAGGTGGCGGGATCGGTCTCCACCAGCACCTCCGCGGCGTGCGGTGCGGTGCACGCGGTGGCGATCAGGGCAAGGATGGTCTTCTTCATGGTCTCTTCTCCTTTGGTTTTGATTAACTAGATATCAAGAATATCTAGTTGTGGTTGCACGAAATTGTGCGGGGACTTCAATAGGGGATCAGCCGTCGAGGCGGGCGACGAGGTCGGCGACGGTGCGCGCATCGAGGGCGCGTCGCATGGCTCCCGCCGCGTCGTCAAAGACCGAACGGATGGCGAGCTTGGCTCGGTCCGGGATCTCCCCGGTCACGCGGAAGGAAAGGTCCGTCTGGAAGACGGGTCGGCGATTCTCCATCGCTTCGAAGATGTCCAGGATACGGACTTCCTGGGCCGGGCGGGCCATGCGGACTCCGCCCTTGGCCCCTTCCCGGGTCTCGACGATCCCGGCCCGGTTGAGGTTCTGCAGGATCTTGACCAGGGTGGGCGCCTTGATGTCCAGCTGTTCGGCGATCTCCCGGGTGGGGACGAACTCGAACATGCCCCGACGGATCTTGTCGGCGACGAAGACGGTCACGGCCACGGCATGGGTCAAGGTCAACGAATAGCTCAAGTCGAACAGCTCCTTTGGATATTCTGAATATACAAGATATCTAGTATGTCGACCAGTATCGAATTTCTCATGTCGAGGTTCCCCTAATGGGGCGATGCTCCTCCGTCGGGAGCACGCACGGGTCAGTCGGGAAGGTGCAGTCGCCGGACGAGAGTCTGCGGATTGCGTACCAATCGACCTTGGGCATCGAAGAGCCTGGCCGGCCGGAGAGGGGAGGACCAGTTGCGGTCGTGCCTGCTGCCGATGCCTGTGGCAGCGCAGGATACGCCGCTTCGAGGCTCGGCACATACGGCATCCCAAGCGACTTGCTGCAGCTTGGTGGCTTGGGCTTGGGGGACTTCGAGCAGGCGGTTCCCGTATTCGTCGTTGACCAGACGCGCAAGTCCTTCCGGGGAACGTCCCCGGAGCGTGGCGAAGATCACGTTGGCGACGAACCAGTTGCCGAGCCGGTTGGGATGGATGTCGTCCTCGAACAACTCCCGGAACGAGGAGAGGCCAGGAACCCTGCCTGCCTGGATCTCGAGCGCAAGCCGCGAGAATGCGCTGCCTGCCGGGATGAGGTAGGAGGACGGGTGCCGGTTCTGCAGCGTCGCGGCGCTGTCAAGGATCTTGACCCATTTCGGATGATCCGCCACCAGGCGGGGCTGCCAAAGCAGACCATCGTCGTTGTCGTACCAGCATGTCCGGGGCGCGATGGCCGCGATGACGGTGTCGGTGCGTCCGGTGTTGATGCAGTGCCATGTCTCGTAGATGTAGAACCGGATGTCGGAGCGGTAGCCGCGGGCGTACCCGAGGAACTGGCTGGCCGCCTGGTAGGAGTTGCTCCAGGTCGTGTGATTCAGAAGTGGCACGGCTTCCGTCAACACGAGGGCCTCGTATTTCCCCGTTGGAAGCGCTGTGGTGTACGGCGTGCCTTGGGCGCTGTTGGGGTTTTCCCAATTGGCCAGGATCGAGGCGCCGTTCGTGACTTGGACGTCCACGGCACCCGTGCCTCCGGAGGCGGCGATGAGGGATTTGAGCATGTGAGGCATGGTGAAATTCACCAAGCTGTGCCCCACCATGAAGACGTTCTGTTCCGTCGGCGTCTGTGCCATCGGGCAGGCCATCAGGGCGATCGAAAGGGTGGCCGTGGCGCGCAGGCGGGTGAACGACTGCTTCAGGATAGGGGTTCCGAGATTCATTGTCATCTCCTGCTGATGGACGGAACGGATGGATGGCCAGCGGGGAAATATGGTTTCATGGAGCCGATCGCAAGGCTTGGAATCGCCCTTGCAAACCCGGTCCGGGGGATCAGCGCGGCGTTGCGCCTCGAATCCTCTCGATTTCCACGAACACGGCCTCGATGCGAGGGCGGAGTTCGTCCCACAGGCCGGGAAAGGTCTCGCCGATCACGCTGTTGCGTGCGAGAGACTGCTCCAGGCGCACGCCGTGTTCCTTCCAAGCACGGCCTCCTGAGGCGAGGTTCTCCAAGCAAGGAAGCATGCGGTCGATGGCCCAGGCGGCACGGGCTTCGGGAGTGCGTCCTTCCTCGAATTCCAGCCACAGGTCACGCATCTCGTCACGTCCTTCAGGGGGAAGAATTTCCAACACGCGTTCCAGGCACGATCGTTCCTCCCGGGCTGCCTTGGCCTCGTCCTTTCCGTAGGCCAGCACGTCCCCGGTGTCGATCTCGCCCAGGTCGTGGACCAGAAGCATGCGACTGACGCGATGGGCATCCGTGCCCTGAGGCATCATGGGGGCCAGGGCAATGGCGGCCAAGGCGGCATGCCAGGAATGCTCCGCGTCGTTTTCCACGCGGGTCGTGCCGTGTACGGGGTTCTTGCGCCAGATCTCCTTCATGCGGTCGAGTTCAAGAAGGAAGGCGAGGGGTCCGACGGAGGGAATGGGTTCCATACGGAAAATGTGGAAAAATTCAAAGCATCAGAGGACGGAATGCGAAGAAAGCATTTTCCGGGAATGTCGCACGAACCGGAAAGACTCGAAGGGGGCAATGTCAACCAGGTGGAGCGACGGGGGGATCGGGTGCATCGCACGGCGGGTCCATGGACTTCGACGATTCACGCCCTCCTGCGGCATGCCCGCGTGAACGGAGTGGCCTGGATTCCCGAGCCCTTTGGCTTGGATGACAAGGGGAGGGAGATCCTGGAGTTTCTTCCTGGAGAGGTTCCCCATGCCATGCCAGCTTGGGTGTGGATGGAATCCGTCTTGGAGGCCATCGGCAAGGCACTGCGCCAGTGGCACGATGCGGCGGCCTCCTTCCCGCGCGATGGTGCGGTCTGGAACTTCCCGGCGGTCGAACCGGTCGAGACGATCTGCCACAACGACTTCGCTCCGTACAACTGCGTCTTCCGGGATGGACGGTTCTCGGGGGCCATCGACTTCGATTTCTGCGCCCCAGGACCGCGGGTGCGAGATCTTGCGTGGGCGGCCTACCGCTTCGTCCCGCTCCAGCCGACACCTGAGGAGGATGTCGAGGACGGTGGCAACGAGCGCTCGCCCTTTCCCGTCAGCTCCATGGGTCGAAGGCTCGCTCTGTTCCTTGATGAGTATGCGCAGGGTGATGAGGCATTGCGTCCGGCTCTCCCGGATTTTCTCCTTGCGGTTGCCGAGCGCCTGGAGGAGGTGGCGCGCTGGACGAGCGCACACGCGGCAGAAAACCCGGACAGCCCGCTCGTTGGGCACGCAAGGATGTACCGGGCCCACGCGCTCTGGTTGCGCTCCGGAGGGATGGCTTCCCTTCAGTCGTGAAATGCGGCGAGCTTGACGCCAAGTTCGAGAGCCGGGAGCGCGTCGAGATCGACTCCGCTGGCAAGGCGCGTCACGGCATGGGCTCCGCAGGCCGTGGCGAATCGTGCGGAGCCTGACAAATTCCGTCCTTGGATCTGTGCGAAAAGCAATCCTGCGACCATGGCATCCCCGGCGCCCACGGTGCTTTCCAAGGAAACGGTGGGGGGCGTGGTCACGATCATTCCATCGCCCTGCGCAAACAGCGCCCCTTCGACTCCCATCGAGATCGCAACCAGGGCGATCCCTTGGGAAAGAAGGTGCGAAGCCGCCTTGGCCACATCTTCAAGGCCTGTCATGGCCGTGCCCGTCAGTTGCTCCAGTTCCTTCCGGTTGGGCTTGACGATGTCGGGCGCTGCCGGCAAGGCCAGACGCAGCGGCTCGCCACTGGTGTCCAGGGCCACCTTGGCTCCCTGCGCATGGATCACGCGGATCAGATCGGCATACAGCCCGGCGGGAGCGCCCGGCGGAAGACTGCCGGAAAGTACGAACCAAGTGTCGGGGGAGGCCAGTTCCCGGACGGTCGCAAACAGGGCGTCAAGATCGGCGGCCCCGGGTGTCAGGCCCGGGCAGTTGAGTTCGGTGACCTTTTGACAGGAATTGTCCACCAATTTCAATCCGAGCCGGGTCGATCCGTCCATGCGCAGGAAGCGGTCCTCGATTCCCTTGGTCCGGAACAGGACCTCGAAGAGCCTTGCATTCTCGCGGCCCAGGAATCCGGTGGCAACCACGGGCACGCCAAGGTCCGCCAGCGCCGAGGCCACGTTGACCCCTTTGCCGCCGGCGTTCTCGCGCACCTCGAGGACCCGGTTGAGTTCCCCGACCTGAAAGTCCGGGACCGACAGGGTCCGGTCGATGGCCGGATTGAGCGTGACGGTCACGATGCGCGCCTGAGATGTCATCGGGAATGAGGCCCTGTCAAGATGGAGTGTACGGCGATCAAATGTAGATGAAGACGGCAGTGCCGATGTTCTTCGAGTGGATTGGTACCTTGGACTCATGACACCCACGGCCATCCAGATCGCCTCGCTTGTGATCTTCGCGCTTGCACTGATCCATGTGTTTTCCGCCTCGCAGTTCGAGAAGCTGGCGCATCGCGACACCGCCCACTCGGGGGTCTTCCACCTGCTCGGGGAGATCGAGGTGGTGTTCGGATTCTGGGCGCTGGTGCTCTTTGGCGTGCATGTGGCATTGGAAGGGGCTCCCCGCGCCATCGGGCATCTCGAGAAGCTCAACTACATGGAGCCGGTCTTCGTGTTCGTGGTGATGGTGGTGGCCGGATGTCGTCCGGTCCTGCAGGTGGCCTCCTCCTTGGTCGGGGGGCTGGCGCGCCTGATCCCGCTGCCGGGTGCGATGGGATTTGCCTTGGTGACGCTGGGCGTCGCACCGCTCCTGGGGTCGCTCATCACCGAGCCTGCCGCCATGACGGTAGCGGCCCTGCTGTTGCGTGATCGCCTCATGGTGGATGGCGTGTCCACCAAAATGCGCTATGCGGCCCTGGGCGTGCTTTTCGTGAACGTCTCCATCGGTGGGGTGCTCACCAGCTACGCGGCGCCTCCCGTCTTGATGGTGGCCGGGGCGTGGAACTGGGACACCGCCTTCATGTTCGAACACTTCGGACATCGCGCTCTGCCGGCGGTGCTCTTCAATGCCGCCGCCTTCGTGGTGCTCTTCCGGAAGCCGCTCTCCCGGCTTCCCAAGCGCGGGACCTCAAGGGGGGCTCAGGTTCCCCTTCCCTTGGTGATCACGCACCTCGCCTTTCTGGTCGGGGTGGTCTTCGCCTCCCACCACATGGTCCTGCTCGTCTTCCTGTTCCTCTTTTTTCTGGGCGTGGTGCAAGCCTATCGTCCTCACCATGCGCCGCTCCTTTTGCGCGAGGCGCTGCTGGTGGCCTTCTTCCTGGCGGGACTTGTGGTGTTGGGATCGCCCCAAGGCTGGTGGCTTTCCCCGATCCTGACCAGCATGGGGGACAAGGTCCTTTTCCTGGGTGCTTCGGCCTTGACGGCCGTGGTGGACAATGCCGCGCTCACCTATCTTGGAACCTTGGTGGAGGGAAGCTCGGCATCTTTCCGGTACCACTTGGTGGCCGGTGCCGTGGTGGGCGGCGGACTCACGCTCATCGCCAATGCCCCCAATCCCGCTGGTGCAAGTATCCTGCGTGAATCCTTTCCTGAGGGGATCATCGCTCCGCTGCCGCTCCTCTTGGCTGCGCTTCCGCCGACCCTGGTGGCGTTGGTCGCCTTCGGGGTCTGATTTCGATCGATGGGTTCCCATCGTCGGGCCGTTCCCGCGCTTCGTCAGGGATGACCCGACGAAGCCTTGGAAACGTTGTGGTTCAGGGCACGCCGATCAGGCGCAGGCCTTGGACGGTGATCACGGAGAGCACCCAGGCCAGGGCCACGAAGCCGACCATCTGGCCGAGCGCGAACTTGTTCGAGACCTCGCGACGCATCACCGCCACGGTGGTCATGCACTGCAAGGCGATCAGGAAGAACACGATCAGGCCGACGGTGGAGGCGGGGGTGAACACCAGCTGGTTCGTTCCCTCGAAGGTGGCGTTGCGCATCACCTCGAGCAGGCCGTCGGTGGCATCCTCGGCGCCTTCCACCGAGTAGATCACGCCCAGGGCCGAGACGAACACTTCGCGGGCCGCGAAGGCCGCGAGCAGGGAAACGCCGACCTTCCAGTCCACGCCCATCGGCGCAAGCATCGGCTCGATCAGCTTGCCCAGTCCGTTCATCACCGAGTTCTCGGGGTTGGGGAAGGTCATCAGCGCCCAGAAGCCCACGGAGATGGCAAGGATGGTGAGGCCGGCGCGCTGCACATAGCTCACGGTGCGGTCCCAGGCCGACACCACCACGGTGCGGAAGGTCGGCGGGCGCCACTGCGGAAGCTCCACCTGGAAGCCCGACTCGGAGGCGGGAATGCGGAGGATCTTGGCGCCGACCAGCGCCACCAGCGAGGCGAACACCAGGCTTGCGAGGTAGATGCCGGTCAGGGCGATGCCGCCCAGCCAGGCCTTCTCGGCCGGGATCAGGAAGCCAAGCAGCAGGCCCCACACCGGAAGGCGCGCCGAGCAGCTCATCAGGGGAATGACAAGAAGTGTCAAAAGGCGTTCCTTGCGGCCCGGGATGGTGCGCGCGGCCATGGCGGCCGGGATGGCGCAGGCGTTGCCCGACAGGAGCGGCACGAAGGACTTGCCGTTGAGCCCGATCATCGAGAGGAAGCGGTCGACCGTCATGGCGCCGCGTGCGAGGTAGCCCGAGTCCTCCAGGAGGCCGATGGCCAGGAAGAGGATGGCGATCTGCGGCACGAAGACGAACACGCCTCCGCCGCCGGCGACGATGCCGTCCACCACCAGGCCGCGCAGCAGGCCTTCGGGGATGTTGGCCGTGGCAAGCGTGCCCAACCAGCCGAAGAAGCTTTCGACCAGGTCCATCAGCGGTCCTGCCGCGGTGAACACCAGCCAGAAGAGCCCGCTCATCACGGCGGCGAAGGTGACGAGGCCCCCGACCGGATGCAGGGTGAGGCGGTCGAGGAAGCCCAAGCGGGTGGGCTGAACCGCTGCGGCATTGCGCAGCGAGGCGGCGGTGGCTTCGTCGGCCCAGCGGAAGCCGGCCTGGATCTCCTGGGCGTTCAGGGCGCCTGGCATGCGGATCTCGGCCGGGGCCTCGGGGAGGCAGGACTCGATGCAGGAGGAGAGTTCGGTGGTGCCGTTGCCGGTGCGGCCGTCCACCTCGACCACGGGAAGATCAAGGAAGGAGGAAAGGCGGTTGGCGTCGATCTCCTTGCCCTGCAGGCGGGCCAGATCGTTCATGGTCAGGGCGACCACCACGGGAAAGCCCGCGTCCTTCAGTTGCTTGACCAGCGGGAGGTGGCGGCCGGGCTGGGTGGCGTCCACGGCGGCGACCACCAGGTGCGGCCGGGCCGGGCCTTCGCCCAGCACCTCGCCCAAGGCGGTGAGGGCGGTGAGGGCCACCTGCTCGTCGGCCGAGCGCGGAGTGAGCGAGATGATGCCCGGGGTGTCCATGATGCCGATGCCGTCGACGGCGCGGATCGCGGCCGGGGTGTGGCAGTCCGCGGCGCCGGCGACTTCCTGGGGTGCGTCGCCGAAGCGGCGCAGGCGTCCCAGCGAGTACTCGACGGTGGCGCCAGGGTAGTTCACGGTCTTGTAGCGCGAGCCCGTGAGGTGGTTGTAGAGGCTGGTCTTGCCCGCGTTGGGGGCGCCGACCAAGAGAACGGTGACGGTGCTTGCGGCGGTGGTTCCGGCGGTGCTCATTTCAGACCTCCACGCAGGCCGCATCGGTGCGGCGAAGGGCGATGATGGAACCGCGCACCCGGTAGGACATGGCGCCCCCGAAGGCGGCCTTGGCGACCAGCTGCACCGCGGTGCCCGGCACGAAGCCCAGCTCCTGCAGACGCAGGGCCAAGGCCGAAGGTCCGCGGACCTCTTGGATCGCAGCGCTTTCGCCGACCTTCATGGTGTTCATTCCCTTGCTGATCATGCTTTGTCCTTTCGGTCGAACCCAAATTCCCGTTTCGCGGTGCATTTCGTGGGCGGAGCATTCCGTGCCAGTGTTCGCAAAGGCCAACTTCCTGGTGAACAGGAGCCCGGGAATCGCCCGGAAGGAGTTTGAGACGTCATATCAAATAATCTAAAGCGGAGACGATGGTATGTCAAGAAAAAGAGAATCAATCTCAATGGAGTGCCGCGGCTTGAAGGAGGGCGCACCGGACCACCTGTTGGGGCGTCGGTGTTCAGGAAGATTGGTTGGACATCCCTGTGGTGGCGTATCGGTGCATGCGGATGGCCAGAAGTGCCAGGGACCGTCACCCGTCATGGGCGCAGACCGCATGGCGGGCTGCGTGCCCTGCGATTGCAGGGCATAGGGCCCGGCCGACCCGGGTTCGGGGCGGGGCACCCCAAAACCACCTCGCAACCTTGCTGCAGGGTGATCGATTGGTGCGAAGGGGGAGGGTCAGCTCCTTGGGGCAAAGGAGCGCGATCGAATCTCTCCGGGTCTGATTCCCCGAAGTTTGATTCGTGGCTTCATTCCCGGAATTGCTGGCCAGAGGCTATCTCGCCGCTTGCTGCGAGGTGATTCATTGGACGGGTTCAGCCCCCGGAAGGACGACGAAGCGTGGGCAAAGGTCAGTTTGAGACGGGGCGTGCCTCGGCCTTCCAAGCGTTCATGCCACCTGCCATGTGGCGCACATCCAGGAATCCCAGTGCCTTCATGGCCTTGATGGCCTGTCCGCTGCGGTTGCCGCTGCGGCAGTAGAGCAGGACCTTGGAGTCGCGGGGGAGCTTGCCGATCTCGCCGGCAAAGTCCGCGCCGTTGAAGTCCACAAGCTTGGCGCCTTGGAGATGTCCCGTGGCGAACTCGCCGGGTGTGCGCACGTCCACCAGCACGAACTTGGGGTTCTTGGCCAAGGCGGTGGCGGCGCTGTCGAAGCTCCCCGTGGAGAGGTTTTCGCCCGAAGGCGATCCGGCGCAGGCGCCGAGCGAGAGGACCAGGAGAAGGGTGATGGACTTGAGCATGGTTTCGACTCCGTGGAGGTGCGTTTGGGCAGATGGACGCCGGTTACGGGTGTGAAGTTACACCCATTTCCGGGATTGTTCGACTTTGCGACGATCTCGCGAAATCTGCTCATCGGGGTGAAACCTTTGCCTCCCTCACCGCGTCAAGGCCGGGAAACCAGTCACGAAGCGGAGAATCCCGATGCGAAAGAATCCTCTTGGAAGCCGACGACGCTCCCTTGTTCTAGTGCTCCTTCCCGGCCTTGCCTTGGCTCAAGGCATTTCCCTGAAGGAGGCGCTCTCCCTTGCCGATCGCGACGCCTACGCCAACCGTCTTGCGAAGTCGGCGACCGCCGAGGCGCATGGACAGAAATTGTCATCCAGCGCCGCCTTCCTTCCCACCGTGCGGGCCGAGGTCGGGGTCGGTGCCACCGACGATCCGCTCGGGTCCTTCGGCACCCGCTTGGGGCAGCGTCGCGTCTCGATGGCAAGCTTCGATCCGGCGTCCCTCAACGACCCAAAGATGATCGCAGGCTGGAACGCCGCCGTGGTGGCCGAGGTGCCGCTGGTGAACCTGGACGCCTGGCAGGGCCGTCGCATGGCGGGCAATGCCGTGGCGATGCGGACTCTCCAGGAAGATGAGACCCGCGCCAAGACCCATGTGCAGGTGATCGAGGCCTGGACCGGGGTTCAGCTCTCCCGCGAGGCGGTCGCCACCTGGGAAGCGGCGCTGGCGACGGCCAAGGCCCACGAGAAGCGGGCGACCTCGGTGCAGAAGAACGAGCTGATCGACCGCTCGGACCTTCTGAAGGCCTCGGTGAAGGTCCGCGAGTTCGAAGTCGCTCTGCGCAAGGCACGCGCCGATGCCGAGCTTGCCCAAGGGGGATTGGAGGTGCTGCTGGGCGCCGAGGCTCCTCTTGAGATCCGGTTCTCGGAACTGCCGACCGATTCCGTCCTTCGCACCTTTGCCGCCGGACTGCCCTCAGCAGGGAGCAGTCTT
>JBDKGV010000039.1:0-18967 GCA_039798005.1 Fibrobacterota bacterium | reverse complement strand
ATGATTTCCGTGAAGGCGGCTCCGGACAGGAGCGCGGAGAACTCGAATCCAAGGAGCGTGATGAGGGGATTGGCGGCATTGCGGAAGGCGTGGCGCCAGACCAGCGCGCCGTCGGAGACGCCACGGGCGCGCGCCGACAGGATGTACGGCTGACGCAGGACGTCGAGCATCGATCCACGTGCGATGCGTTGGAGCCCGGCAAGGCCTCCGACGGTCAAGACAAGTCCCGGGATCAGGAGGTGCTTGAGGACGTCGAGCACCTTGTCCAAGGCGTTGAGACTGTCGAAATCGGTGGAGGTGATCCCGGCGATGGGAATGCTGCCCAGAAGCGGCAGCGGGGGAATGACCGTCGCAACGTACAGGAGGAGCAGGGCCAGGAAGAAGGACGGAAGGCTCATCCCCAGAAAGGCCGTCGTGGAAACGACGCGATCGGGCCACTGGCCTTTGCGAAGCGCGGACCAAAGCCCAAGCGGCACGGCAAGCAGCCATGTCAGGCCGGAGGAAAAGAGCGCCAGGACCAAGGTGTTGCGCAGCCGCTCACCGATGACTTCCGAGACCGGACGACTGAACTTGAAGGACCATCCGAGATCGCCCTGAACCAGCCGAAAAGCCCACCGCACATACTGCTCCGGTAAGGATTTGTCGAAACCGTACTCGACTTCGAGCCTGTGGATCAAGGCATCGGGGATCTGGGGATTGCTGCGCTGGGCGGCCAGCGGATCACCCGGGGACAGTTGCATCAGCAGGAACGAGAGGATACTGACCCCGACAAGCATCGGGATCATTCCCAGAAGGCGCTTCAGGACGAATTTTGTCACGGCGTGGCGCGGACCCGCAGGGAATCGAAGTTGTTGAGGATGCCGCCCAGCATGGTGGGCTTGAGGTTCTCGAAGCGGTTCTTGACGGCGCCGATCGCCTCCTCATGTCCCAGGTACACGAACGGCTGTTCGGTCCGGACGATCTCCTGCAACCTGTCGTAGATCTTCTTGCGGCCGGCCGTATCGATGGTCGAGACTCCTTGGTCGACCAGACGATCGAGCTCCGCTTCCCATGGGGTGGCCGGGGTCTTCTGACGGGGGAACCAGATGTGGGTACGGCCCGAGGAGATCCAGACATTGGCTCCGAAATGGGGGTCGCTGCCGCCGCCGGTGAGGCCCAGCAGGATGGCGTCCCATTTGAACGATGCATCCATCATGGCAACAACGGAATTGAATTCAAGCTGGGTGAAGTTGACCTTCATCCCGATCGCCTCAAGGTCCTTGCGCACCAGACCGGCGATGTCCAGCCGCACCTTGTTCTCGGCATTGGTGATCAGGTTGAAGACCACGTCGTTCCCTTTCGGGTCTTTCAGGCCACCCTTGGCGTCCCATGTGTATCCGGCGGCCTTCAGGACGATCTTGGCGGAGTCCAGGCTCTTCACAAGCGGTGGCAAGGCCTTGTTGTGGTAGTATCCGATCGAAGGGCTGTAGGGACCGTTGGCATCCACCCCGAGACCATTCCATGCGATGTTGCGAATGGCCTTGCGATCGATGGCAAACGAGACGGCGCGGCGGAAGGCCACGTCGCGGAACCAGGCGCTCTTGGTCGGGGCGACAAAGGGCACGCCTGCGGAATCCAGGCCGGTGTTCTGATTGAAGACCACGTACAGGTTCTTGAAGGTGGGACCGAGTTTGTGCATCGCGAAGCCGTTTTTCTCCTCCAGCGGCTTGAGCACCGGGAAGTCGCGCGGGCTCACGTCCTCGATGGCGTCGATCTCGCCGGTCTTGAACTTCAGAAGCTCGGCCTCTTGGCCTTGGACGATCTCGTAGATCACGGTGTCGATGTAAGGCTGGGCCTTGCCTTGGGCGTCCTTTTTCCAGTAGAACGGATTGCGCACGAACAGGATGCGGCTGCCTGGCACGAACTTGACCATCTTGTAGGAACCCGCACCGACCAGCGAATCGGGAGGGGTCGAGATGCCGTACACGGCATTGAAGCCGGCGCCGGTGCGGTTCGCGAGATGCTTGCTGGAAAGGATGGGGACGCCGCCCACGCTTTGAGCAAAGGGAGCGAAGGGCTTGGGGAGACGGAACTCGACCGTGACCGAGTCCAGTGCCTTCACCTCGGGCAGCTTGCCATCGGTGCGCAGGATGTCGCGCATTGCGCACAGGACGGCGGTGTCGTAGACCAGCTTGGTCCAGGTGAAGACCACGTCATGGCTTGTCAGCGGGGAGCCGTCATTGAATTTCAGGCCTGGCCGAAGCTTGAAGGTCCACACCAGTCCGGCCTTGTCGGTCGTCCATGACTCGGCGAGTTCGGGCTTGGGGAACCCCGTCGTTCCATCGGTGGATGTCAGGCCGTTGAAGATCAACCCGGACACCATGCTCGAGGATTTTTCGTTTTCCACGATGGGGTTGAGCGTCTTGGGCCCTCCCCATTGCGCGAGCACGATCCGGTTGCCGGAGGCCGCATTGGTGGAGTCCTTGCGACAAGCGCCAAGGGAGAGAAGGGAAAGTCCGCAAGCAACCAGAAGAACTTTTCGCATAGATGAACTTCAATCTAGAACTTGGAGAGGTTTTCCATCGAACCTGACACAAATGGGGGAAAAACGAAGCTGTTTAGTAGTTTTGCACTCATGACTCGGCTGTTGCGAAACGCGGAGGGAATGCTGGTTCATTCCCCATTGGAAGCTCGTCGCCTGCTGTGGGCGGTCTTGGCCTTCGTTTCGGCACTGAGTATGATCATCCTTGTCGTGACTTTGCAGCTTCCCAATGTCGCCCTCAGGAATCTGACGGGTTCGGGCGTGATGCTGCTTGGTTCCATGGTTGCCGCCGGTTTCCTGCTTGCCGGGAAATTGCGGGTGCCGGCTCACATCCTGTGCACGCTGTTCCTTGTTTCCGCCGTGGCCGCCTCGATCGGGCATGGAGTGCGGGTGCCGGGCGTGGTCGGCTCCTTCGTGGCGGTGTCCTTGGCCGGGTACCTCATCGGACTGGTGGCTTCGATCGGTTACGCATCCTTCGGGCTCGTGGCGCTTTGGAGCGTCTTTGCCCTGCAAATGCAGGGACGGTTGCAGGTCATCGAGCCTCCCGTTCAGGCGTGGGGGCTTGTCTTGATCGCCCTTCTCTTCGTGACCGGTTTGATTCTGGCCATTCCCTTGCGAGGCATCCTTCGGGCCCATGCGGCCTTGGTGGACGAGCGAAGGAAACTATCCCATTCCATTCGCGAGCACGAGGCCCGATCCAAGGGACTGGAAGAAGAAGTGGAATGGCGTACCCAGGACCTTGCGGTCATCAACGCGGATCTGGAGCGCTTTCCTCTGGCCTTGGCCCATGACTTGCGGACCCCGCTTCAATCCCTCTCGGGCTACGCATCCATCCTTGGTCAGGGGGAGAAGGATGCGCGACGACACGAGGCCCTGCACAATCTGCAACAGGCGGTGGAGGCGTTTGAAGCCCGATTGACACTGACTTTGGAAGCCGGAAGGAAAGCCCATCATGGGTGACATCCTGCTTCCCTTCCAGATTCGCCTGCTTCGTCAGACCTTCCTGCAGGTCTTGATCGTCGTGGGGCTCCAGTGGCTTGTTCATCAATTCATCGGTGCATCCTTCCGGACTCAAGTCACCTTGGGGTTTTTCTTCGCGCTGTCCTTGCTTGCATGGCTGACCACCAACGAGAAGACCAGGCCCCGAGCGCTGGTCTATTTCGCGGTGATGGAATTCGCCCTTCTGGTCGCGCCGTGGTATCTGGGTGGGGTACGGCGGCCTGCGGCCTACTTCTGCTTGATCCTGCTCCATCCATTGGCCTTGCTGTTCGGATTGCGGGCGGCATGGATCGCGGTGGCGGCCTTCGTGCTCAACGTGATCCTCTTGATGGCTGCCGAGATGAACGGCTTCATCGCCAGCGTCCCTCCGACGGCGGTGGCGACCATGCTGACTCTGACCGCCATGATCGGTTACACGCTGTTTTTCATCGCATCGCCCTTGGTGTATATCCGACGACTTTTTGAGGTGGCCTCGCATCACCTCGATGAGAGGCGCAAGGTGGATGACAAATTGGTGGCCTTGGCTCAGGAATTGGAATCGCGCGTTCAGGAGCGCAGTGCCGAGCTGTTGCTGGGGCGGGGCCGGTTGCAGGACTTGGCTCTTGAGAACGCCCAGAAATTGGCCGAGGAGATCGAGCTTCTGCGTGGTGCCGTGACCCGAATTGAAGAGGTCTTTGCCTCCGATTCGACCCCCAAGGTCGCCAAGTCCTTGGATCGGATCCGAAGGGCGCAGGATCGCATCGAGAGAATGCATGATGCCTTGGTTCGCTTCTGCCACTTGGCTGGCAAGCCGCCGCGTTTGCAGGGAGTCAGTGCGATCGAGCACAAGGATCTGGTGCAGTCGGTCTGGGATGAACTTTCGGAACGCAACGGAAATGGGGCTGGATTTTCCTTGGAGGATCTTCCGGCGTGCAAGGCCGACCCGGACCTGTTGCGCCATGTCTGGCAGAACCTGCTTTCGAATGCGATCAAGTACTCCTCGCAACACGCTCATCCTTGCGTGGAAGTTTTCCTGGGGAAAAGCGGGATTTGCGTCCGGGACAACGGAGTCGGCTTCGATTCCGGCAATGCGGAAAATCTGTTCGGATTGTTCCAGCGGTTGCACCCGGCCAGCGAATTTGCCGGAACCGGCGTAGGACTTGCGATCGTGCATCGCATCATCGAGATGCATGGGGGCACGATCCGTGCTCTGTCGGTCCCCGGTGAAGGGGCGACCTTCCAATTCAGCCTGCCCCTGTTCCATCGTCCTGAAAGCGAATCCGGATTGGCTCCGGTGCGCGTGGCCTGACGGCTGACAAATTCCGACCAAGCGACAGGCGGATGCGTGCGTGTTGCCGACTATTTGCGGAAATGGGCGCTTGGTGGATCTTGAATCCTTGATTTTGTCGCGGTGATCCGTTACGTTCTGCGCACAGGGCCATCGGATGACTCGGGGCCGGTCCACACAACGAAAGGTCACCCAATGCTGATTGCCATCGCACGCTACGAAGACACCGTGAGCGGGGCTTGGGAACTGTCCCAGTCGGTTTCGTTCCATCGCTTGGATTTTCAGGCGCAATCGGTGACCGAGGAAGCCCGTCACCCGTTCCCAGGCGTGGCCGGGGCAGGGGAGTGGCTCAAGTCGCACGGAGCCGGCGCCATGCTGGTGGGAACCATCGACCCGGACAATGCCGATGTTATCGCCGACCTGGGCGTTCACGTGTTCACAGGAGCTGACGGCGCCTCACCCGAGGAGATCGCCCATCATTTCCTGAAGCTGATGCGCGGCGCGATGTCCCGTGGACCCGGTGGTGGTTGCTGCGGAGGTCATGGCGGCGCGGAAGATGCCGGTGGCTGCTGTGGTGGCCAAGAGCATGACCATGGCGAAGAAGAGGGCGGCTGCTGCGGCGGCGGGGGCGGTGAGAACTGCTGCGGTGGCACGGGGCACGACGACCCCGACCACGAGTGTCAGTGCAAGTGACCTAGCGAAGCGGCCATTCCAAGGGTGAGCCTTCGGGGCTCACCGCGGAGAGGCACCAGCCGTTTTCGATGGTCGGGGCGGGAATCTGCTCACGCGCAACGCGCTTGAGGATCTCCAAGTCCACGGCATCGATATGGGCCACGATGTCGTCGAGCGAGATGGCGCGGCCGTAGAGCAATTGCGACTTGCCCAGATGCTGCATCCGGGCGGATGGGCTTTCCAAGGCAAGCAGACTGGACCCGCGGGCATATTGGCGGGCGAATTCGAGATCGGCCTTGGTGAGGTCGCCTTCCGACATGCGGGTGATTTCCTTGTCCACCAGCTCCAGAGCCTTGGCGGCCTGCTTGGGCTCGGTGGAGAGCGCGATGCCGAAGGCTCCGGCCCCGATCAAAAGATCCAGGAAGCTGTAGACGCTGTAGCACAGACCGTGCTTCTCCCGCACCACCTGATTGAGCCGGCTGGCCATGCCACCGCCCAAGAGCAGGTTGAGAAGCGCCAAGGCGTGGCGATCGGGGTGTTCGATCGAGAGGCTGCGTCGGGCCAGGATCAAGGAGACTTGGGAGACGTCCTTGTGGCGCACCAGGCGCCGTGTGTTGCGCTTTCCAAGGGTCGTGGCCTTCTGGACCGACGGGGCCTTGGCCTTGGCGGCAAAGCCCTTGGCGACCAATGCCACCAAGGCGTCGTGGTCGACGGCACCGGCAGCGGAAACGCAAATGGGGACGTCGGGTCCCAGGGCGCGGGCTTGGTGGTCGAGGAGATCCTGTCGATTCAGGCCTTCCACCGATTCGATGGTGCCGGAGATGGGTTCGCCCAGCGGTTGGCTGGCCCACAAGCCTTGGGCGAAGAGGTCGCTGACCAGCTCGTCCGGATCGTCGTCGCAGGCGCGGACTTCTTCCAGCACGACCGTCCGTTCCTTCGTCAGGTCGCGTTCCGTGATCTTGGCGTTGGCCACCATGTCGCACAAGAGGGAAAGCGCACGTGGGACGTCTTTTTCCAGCACCTTGGCATAGAAGCAGGTATGCTCGCGGCTGGTCCAGGCATTGAGGCTGCCGCCCACTTCCTCAAGCTCGCGCGAGATGCGCAGGGCCGAGCGCTTGGGCGTGCCCTTGAAGACCATGTGCTCGAACAGATGCGCAAGTCCTGCCTTCCCCTTGGGGTCGTGACGGGACCCCAAGCCGACCCAGACACCGATCGCGGCGCCGCGCTGTCCTTCCATCCGCTCCGTGAGGACGGTGATGCCGTTGTCGAGACGGGTGACGCGGACGGGTTCGTTTGCTTTGGCCGAAGACGTGGGCTTGGTGCTCATGAGTTTCCCCAAGGTAGGAACCAAGGGGGCGCAGGAACAAGCGGTATCAATCTCTTCGGGTCTGATTCCCCGCAGCTTGCTGCGGGGGATCATCCGTAGATGTCGAGAGTGCCGGTCGTGAGCGAGGCGGGCTTGGTCGGAACCGGCTTTTCGGCGAAGATCTCGACACTGGGGCTCATGGCCAGGGCGCTCTGGGCTGCCGTGGGGGCCTTGGTGCCGGCGAGCATCTCTGCGAAGGCGGTCTTGGCCGCGGCGAGGTCATCCTTGTCCAACGCCTTGGCCAATGCCTGGAACGATGCGCTCCCGGCGTCCTTGCCAGGTTGGGTCTTGCGCAATTCCTCCATGGCGGCCTTGGCCGCCTTGAGATCCGATTTCTGAAGCGAGGCTTCCAAGGTCATGAACTGCTTGCGCAGGTCATCCGATCCGGCCTTGGCGGGCTGGTAGTTGTTCTGGGTGTACCAGGGATTGGCTCCGACCGAGGTGATGCTCATGACAGGTCTCCTTGCCTGAAGGTGTTCATGCGCCTTGGTAAATCAATCCGCGTGCCAATTGGAAATTTGAGCCAAAAGGTTTGGGGGAACCGGCGAGTCGGGCAGGAAATGCCGGGAAAAAGGCGTTCAGGGGAAGGGATTGCCGCGCCAGGGATGCCGCCCGCAGGGACGGGACCCCGGCCTTGCCGTGGCCCGGCAGGCAGCCCGACCACCCCGATAGCAGGGGTGGGGGCGCCCGGATCGGTCGAGGTGGAATGTGCGCATTTTGCGTGGATTGTTTACCTTTCCGGACTATGCCCTATTCTGTCGTGATCGGTCTCGAAGTCCATACCCAGCTCAAGACGCGCACCAAGCTTTTCTGTGGTTGCGAGATCGTGACCGGGGACGAAGCCAACATGCATACCTGCCCGGTCTGCCTCGGGTTCCCCGGCACCTTGCCCAGCCCCAATGCGCAGGCGGTGGAGTTTGCGATCCGGCTGGGCCTTGCGATGGGTTGCACCATCGATCAGCACGCGATGTTCACGCGCAAGAGCTATTTCTATCCGGACTCCCCGCGCAACTACCAGATCACCCAGACCGGCGGCATGCCGATCTACGACCGTCCGATCTGCACCGGTGGCGGCCTTCACATCAAGGAAGGCAACATCGACAAGTTCATCTCGCTCACGCGCATCCACATGGAAGACGACGCGGGAAAGCTCCTGCACGACCGTGGTCCGTATTCGGTGTTCGACGCCAACCGCGCCGGAACGCCTTTGTGCGAGATCGTGTCGGGCCCGGACATGCGCTCGGTCCAGGAGGCGATCCTGTACCTCCAGCGGCTCAAGCAGCTGGTGGAGTACATCGGCGTGTCGGACGCCAACATGGAGGACGGAAACTTCCGCGCCGACGTGAACGTGTCGCTTCGCCGCGACGAGAACAGCCCGCTGGGCGTGCGCTGCGAGCTCAAGAACATGAACTCCTTCTCGAACATCGAGAAGGCCGTCCAGTACGAGATCAGCCGTCAGGCCGAGATCCTGGACAACGGTGGCCATGTGATCCAGGAGACCCGTGGCTACGACGTCAACAAGGGCGTGACGCGCAACCTGCGCGACAAGGAGGATGCGCACGACTACCGCTACTTCCCCGAGCCTGACATCCTGCCGCTTGCGATCACCACCGAACAGATCGAGGCCGTCCGGGCCGCCATGCCCGAGCTTCCCGAGATCCGCATCGCGCGTTTTCAGGCGGAGCTTGGCCTGCCCGAGTACGACGCCCGCGTGCTGACCTTGGAGAAGGCCTGGGCCGATTGGTTCGAGGCCGCCGTGGCGATCCAGAACTCGCCCAAGGCCATCTCGAACTGGGTGATGACCGAGGTGCTGCGCATCGTCAAGGACACCGGCAAGGCGATCGAGGACCTGCCGTTCGGACCGGGCCACATCGCCCAGCTGGTGGCGCGTATCGAGGACAAGACCATCTCGGGCAAGATCGCCAAGGACGTGTTCGCCCTGATGAGCGAGTCCGGCAAGATGCCTGACGTGCTCATCGACGAGAACGGCATGCGCCAGGTGACGGACACGGGTGCCATCGAGGCCGCCGTGGCCAAGATCATCGCGGCCAACCCCGCCGAGGTCGAAGGCTACCGCGGCGGCAAGGAGAAGCTCTTCGGCTTCTTCGTGGGCCAGGTCATGCGCGAGACCAAGGGCAAGGCCAATCCGGAGCTTGTCAACGAGCTGGTCAAGAAGGCCCTCTCGGCCTGATGCTGCGCCGCACCGCTCTCGCTCTTTTGACAATTTCTGTCTTGGCTTGGGCGGTGGAGGAAACGCGCACGGACACCGCCCGCGGGATCGCCGGTCCTGCGGCTTCCCGGTCCATCCCCGCCGATTCGCTCAAGGGGCCCGGGCTTGGCCGATCGGGGGGAGCCTTGGCGCCCGACAGCGGTCGTGCCGATACCACCGCAATGCGATCCGTCGGCCGTCAAGCGATGGTGAAGGATTCGGTCGCGAAGAAGTCGATTCCCCCACGGATCCTTTCCTTCGAGGATCAGCTTCTCTTTGCCATGGTCTTCATGAGCTTCATCGCCTTGATGCTCACCAGCATGACCAACGTGAATCCCTGAACCCGGGCTTCAGGGGGTGCGGCGGAATACGGTACGGTAGACGACCGGAGCAGGCAGCCTTGGGCTGGTGATCCGGGTCTCCAACGTCAATTCGTTTCCATCCGGGCTCAACTGGAACGAGTTGCGCTTTGCGCCCTCCTCGCCTTGGAAGGTCTGGACCAAGACGCCGCCTTGGAGCTTGATCGAAAGCTGGGCCTTTTCGCCGTTCCTCTCCCATGCGATCGACTTGCCGTTGGATGGGCAGCTGATCAGGTCGGTGTTGCCGTATCCGATGTCGACATTCGAGCCGTTCTCCTTGATCCAAAGGGACGGGACCGGCTTGTTCGATTTGCGAAGGCGGTCGCGAGCCAAGGGGCGCGTGACGAAGCTCATGTCCTGGGTCGCAAGGTCGATGGCCTTGGACGGGTCCGCGCTCTTGGCATCCTCGCGCAGGAATCGGCCTTCGAAGTCGTGAAGCTGCGCGGAAAAGGCGCAGACGGCAAGGAGGAGGGAAAATGCGGTGATTCGAAGCGATGCGTTCATGGGGCGATCCTTTCTTGAGGAACCAAGTGTACCTCCCCTTCGCGGATGCGAACGCTTCGTGAGGAAAGTTCCGGGGAGGATCGATCGGGCTTTGTAGACTGTCCAAGATGAAATTCGGTGTCCTTCCAGGCGTTCGCGTCTTGGCTTCGCTTCGACTCGCCCTCTTCGTGATGGGGGGGCTGGTCGCATCGCTTGCGGCTGGAACCCTGATCGAATCGCGTTGGAACGCCGATCTTGCCCAAATGCTCGTGTACCGCAGCGTTTGGTTCCAGGCCCTGCTTGGGCTGCTGTTCCTGAACGTGGCCCTTGCCGTGGTCGTGCGGCTTCCCTTGCGCCGGTCCCAGACCGGATTCGCCGTCACGCATCTGGGAATCATGCTCCTGCTTGGCGGCGCGGCGCTGACCAAGTCCCATGGGGTCGAGGGAATGCTGGTGCTGGAAGAAGGGGAATCCTCGGCGACGTTGAGGCTTTCCCAACCGGTCCTGCGGCAGTACCAAGGGGACACCATGGCGCAGGAGATCGCCGTGCCTCGCGGGCCATGGCGCCGGGCATGGGCGCTGCCCGGGCTTGAACCGATCGCATCCGGCACCCGGATCGAGGAGGTGCTTCCGTTCGTGTCGGTGAGGGAATGGGCACAAGCCGACCCCGACGGGTCGCCGCTGCTTGAAGCCGGGCTTGCCACCGGAGGGGACCGGGCCATGGTGGATTTTCGCTTGGGGTGGGGGAATCCAATGGTCCCGTCGCGCCAATCGATCGATCGCCTGGATGTCGTCCTGATGCCTGTGACGGATTCCGTCCAATTCATGGACCCGTCCCCCCGCGACATTGAGCTGGGCCTCGTCTCGGAAAGGCCGACGGTTCGCTTTGGCATCTGGAACTCGCAGTTGCTTTGCCGGATCGAGGCGCACGGCAAGGTGTCCCGTGCCTTCGTGGCTGCTGCGGGAATCCCCCATGAGACGGGATTCGGGGCCGTGAAGCTGGTCGTGGGGAAATGGCTTCCCAAAGGGCGAATGGAGCGGAAGGTGGAGCCGGTTTGGCCGAGTGCAGGCCAGACCTTGCCGCCCTCGGCCGTGCGCCTGTCGAAGGGGCCGTGGGGGGATTCGCGCTGGCTGGTGGAAGGGGAGACGATCCATTTCCTCGGGGAAAGCGGCTGGGAAACGCTGGGCTATGAGCTTCAGCGGGTCCTGCTTCCTTTCGCCGTGCGGCTCGACTCCTTCGAGGTGACCAAGGACCCGGGCACCGAGATGGATGCGGGGTACCGCTCGATGGTGACGGTGTTGCAAACGGACGGCAAGGCGGTCGGTTCCCGCGTCATCGCCATGAACGAACCGCTGCACCACATGGGATTCACCTGCTACCAGGCGAGTTTCCTGGATGCCGGGACCGGGCACGCCACCAGCATCTTTTCGGTCAATCGCGATCCGGGACGAACCCTCAAGTACTTGGGGTGCCTTGTGCTGGTTTGCGGGATCGGCCTCTTTCTCATGACGCGACGCCGCACGGGGCCGGTCGCGGGAGATGTCCATGCGTAGTATCAGGATCTTCGCGTTTCTTGTCCTCTCCTGCGTCGGGGTGGTCTCCGCCGGGCTTCCGGGAAATCTCGATCTGGCCAAGTTGCGAGGCATTCCCGTCCTGGAGGGCGGGCGGGTCAAGCCCCTTGCGGTGGCGGCGACCGAAGCGATCCAGGAGATCCATGGCCGGGCCGTTTTGGCCAAGCGCCACGCATCGCTTGAGGCCTGGTTCATGCTCATGCTCCAAGGCAAGGAGCTGGAGGATTCCGCGTGGATCAGCCTGAGTTACCGGCCCTTGCGCAAAAAGATCGGTCTTCCCGAGGTCGGGAACCATGCAAGCTACCGGGAACTTTCGCACAACATCCGGTTGGAATCCATCGTGGCCGCCGCTCACGCCCGGCAGCAGGGCAAGCTCCCGCTTTCAAGCCTGGATCGCAAGGCGATCGAGCTGGAGAGGCGCCTTGTGCGCTGGGACATGGTGAGCACCGGGCGCGAATTCGCCCTGCTTCCCGGTCCTTCCGGATCGGAAGGGAATTGGCGCTCCTTGATCGAGCTGGGACAAGGGGACTTGGATCATCCCTCGGCGCTGCTGTCCGAACGGACCGCCGCGTGCCTTGGGCTTTTGCAGGCCTTGCAAAGGGGCGATCAGGGCGCGCTCGACATGCATGCCGCCACGCTTTCCCGCGAGGAGATGTTCCTGCCTCAGAACCTGCGCACCGCCCGTGGGCAGGTGTCCGCCAGTGCGCAGCGGGTGCGGGCGGAGCTCTGGCTTTTTCAGGTGCATCCGTTCCGGTGGAGCTGGCTGCTTCTCTTGGGATCGGCCCTTGCGATCGTGGCAGGACAAATCCTGTCCAGTCGTGAACGGTGGACCGGGCCCTTGGGGCGTATGGCATGGGAACTTGCCTTGGCTTCCCTGGCGACCAGTGCGGTGGGGTTCGCCTTGCGCATCTTCGTGTCGGGTCGCGCTCCCGTGACCAACATGTACGAGACCACGCTTTGGGTGGCCTTCGGTGCGACCTTGTTTGGAATGGGCTTTGCGGCCCTGTGGCGTTCCCGCATCGTCCTTGGTGCGACGGCCGTCGCCGGGAGCCTTGTCTTTCTGTTGGCCGATGCCGTTCCATCCGTGCTCGATCCGCGCTTGCAGCCTCTGGTGCCGGTGTTGCGATCGAACTTCTGGCTCACCCTGCACGTGCTCACCGTCACGATCTCGTACGCGGCCTTCCTGCTGGCGATGGCGATCGGGAATCTCGGCCTTTGGCAAGCCTTCCGGCCTGGAAGTGAAGCTTTTCTCAAGGAGATCTCGCAGTGGTGCCATCGGGTGCTTTTGCTGGGAGTTCTTCTGCTCACGGCGGGAATCCTGTTGGGCGGCGTGTGGGCGGATTACGCCTGGGGGCGCTTCTGGGGATGGGATCCGAAGGAAACCTGGTCGCTGATCGCAAACCTCGGATATCTCGTGATCCTGCACGGGCGCTTTGTCGGTTGGATCCGGGCGTGGGGAACCGTGGTCGGGGCCGTGGTCGGATTCTACGGGGTGGTGATGGCCTGGTACGGAGTGAACTTCATCCTGGCGACCGGTCTTCATTCCTACGGATTCTCCCAAGGCGGTGCCTTGGCGATGGCGGTCTATGCGGTGGTCCAAGGCATCTACCTCGTGGTCTGCCAGATGCGCCATCGCAGGGTTGCAAGGAATTGATCTCACCGGACCCACTTGTCCGAAACGTTCCTTGCGCCTAAATTGCAGCCACCATGGTGCATCCGGCCTTTCACAGACTCCAGCTTCTGATCGGGGAGCGATCCCTTGAACTTCTTCAGACCTCGCGAGTCATCGTCTTTGGCGTGGGCGGTGTGGGAAGCTGGTGCGCGGAGGCTCTCGCGCGCAGCGGGGTCGGGCACCTCACGCTGGTGGACTCCGACGAGGTGTGCATCACCAATGTCAATCGCCAGCTTCAGGCCACCACCAAGAACGTGGGGAAGTCCAAGGTTGAGGAATTGAAGGCCCGCCTCGTGTCGTTGCACCCCAAGGTGCAGGTGGACACGGTGCATGGCGTGTATGCGAAAGAGCATGCGCACATCTTCGCCCTTGAGCACTTCGATTACGTGATCGACGCCATCGACAGTTACACCAACAAGCTGGACTTGATCGAGCACGCGTGTTCCGCGAAGGTGCGACTCTTCAGTTCCATGGGTGCAGCCTCGCACTTGGATTCCACGAAGATCCGCACGGCAAGCATCTGGGACGCCAAGATCTGCCCGTTTGCCAAGATCATCCGCAAGGGCCTGCGCAAGCGCGGCTTCGAGGGCGATTGCCAAGTGGTCTACACCGAGGAGCCCGCCCTTGAGCCGGTGGAGCACACCTCGGTGGCCTGCGGCACCCACAAGTGCTTCTGCCCCAAGCCGGACCACGACGATGACCATGTCGACTGGTGCAGCACCAAGCTTGTGATCAACGGCAGCGCCGTGCATGTCACCGCCTCTTTCGGGATGGCGCTGGCCGGCCTTGTGATGCAGGATGTGCACGCCCGGGCGAAGGCCGAGGCTGCAGCGTCCTTGACCTCAGCCGAATAGGCGCACCGCGACGGGCAACAGCACGGCGGTGACAAGTCCTGTCAATCCCATGGCAAGTCCCGAGAAGGCGCCCTCGGTCTCGCCCAGTTGCAGGGCCCGTGAGGTGCCGATGCCGTGGGCACTGACGCCAAGTCCGATGCCGATGGCCCGCGCATCGCGAATCCCGACGAGGCGGAAGAATCCGGCCCCCGTCACGGCCCCGAGGATTCCCGTGAAGACCACGCACAGCACGGCGCGTCCGGGATCGCCGCCGATGGCCTCGGAGACCCCGATCGCGATGGGGGTGGAGACCGACTTGGGAGCGATGGACAGGAGCGTGAGGCTGGAGGCGCCCAGGAGCTTGGCGACCCCCACCGCCACACCGCAGGCGGTCACGGCTCCGGCCAGCACCGAGACCAGCACGGGCAGCAGGGAGGAACGCACACGACCAAGCTGCCGGTAGAGCGGCACAGCCAGCGCCACGGTCGCAGGGCCCAGCAGATGGTGCACGAGATCGGCGCCGACCCGGTAGGCGGGACCGGGGATGCCGGAGAACCACAGGAACAGGGCGATCGTGAGCGAGGCGAACAGGACCGGCTGGAGGAGGGGAGAGTTGCCCAGGCGCTTCTGCAGCCGCTGCCCCAAGACGAAGGCGCCGACCGTGAGCGAGAGCCCGAAGGGGACCGTGCTGGCAAGTTCGGACAGCGTCATGGCTTGGGGTTCCACAGGCGTTCCAGCCCAAGCAGGGTCCAGGCGGAGACGCCCATGGAGGCCCAGGTGCTTGCCACCACGGCAAGGAGGATGGCGACAAGTTCCGTCCGGATTGCGCCGATGTCGAGCATGGCCGACACGCCGGCCGGCACGAAGAGAAGCGCGAGGTGGCCAAGCAGACCGTCAGCGGCACGGGCAAGGCCGGCGGGGACACGGCCAAGCCACAGCAGCAGAAGAAGGAGCAGGAACATCCCCAGCACCGGGGAGGGAATGGGGAGATGCAGCAGGCGGCGCAGCAGTTCCCCCATGAGCTGGAAGCCCGTCAGCACGAGCATCCCCTCCAGAAAGGAACCGGCTTTTCCTGTCGACATCCACGCCTCCTGCGAAGACGGTAAATCTAGGTCAGCGGTGCGTGTTCCGGTTCGAGTCAGTTCCAAGCTTCATTGCTGTTTGATCTACTTTGAGGGCCATTCCCCATTCCTTCGGAGAGTTCCGTGAAACCAAGCCTCCTGTTCCTGCTTCTTTTGGGCTTCACCCAAGGCATTGGGGCGGCATCCTGCTTCGATACGGCCATGACCACGGCCTCCATGGCGGATTGCGCGGAGAAGGATCGGCGCGATACGGACAAGGATCTCAACCGGGTCTACAAGCAGCTGATGAAGCGGCATGAGACCGACACCCTCTTCAAGTCCAAGCTCAAGAAGGCGCAGCGCGCTTGGCTTGCCTTCCGCGATCAGGATCTGGAGCTGGCCAACGTAGGGGGGAGCGTCGCCACGATGTGCATGCGCAACCGTTTGGCCCAACTCAACACCGAGAGAACCGCCTATCTCAAGTCCCTGCTGGAGGCGACCGAGGGAGATGTGTGTGCTCCATGAGCCGAGAGGATGGAGCCAGCCCTGGGAATGTCCTTGCCTGACTCCATGAGCCGACCCAAGTGAGGAGCCACGCGGGGAGTCTGTTGGCGAAGTGGGCGCTGCGATGCCTGGTGGCCTTGGCGTGGGCCATGCCGTCGGCTCATGCCCAAGACGTCCCGGCCGGGCCAGGAAAGGCTGATTTCGAGGCGCCCATCTGGACCGATCGGCTTCGCATCCGCATGGCTTGGATTGCGAACCTTGGCCACGATCGGAGCAAGTCGCCAACCGACTCTGCGGCGGTCGTCCGGAGCGGCCTGGACGATTCCACAAGAGCCTTGGACCGATGGCGGACTCTCGCCTTGGTTCGGCTTCAAGGCGAGATGGGCTGGACCTGCAAGGGATGCGGTGCGCTCCTGAACGAGCCGAAGGCCAAGGTCGCTTTTGGGGCGATCGGCCCGGAGCTCCTTGTCCAGGCACGGATGCCTACCGGTGCTCCGGTGGCATGGATGACGCTGGATACCCTCACTCGGCAGAGCTTCCACTTCAGCATCGATCGCAAGTTCGTGAGGCGGGACGACTCGGCCTCGGCCGCCTTCGAGGCCGACATTCGCAAGTCCGGTCGGGACTACGCACGCAAGCGGGAATCCCAGAGGTCGGAGCCCAAGGGGAGGGGGGATGTCCTGCGCGAGGTGGATCGGATGGGGCAGTTCTCCCACTTCTCCTCCCGCGTGGTCGACTTGGATGAGGAAGACCGTCTCGGACGGCTCGATATCGTCTCGGAAGATTCGGTGCGCTTCTCCCGTCTGGCGAGCAAGGCCGTGGCAAGGCACCTCCAGCCCGAGGAGCTCGATGCCTTGGGACTTGCCGCCAACATCGGGATCACGAGCCGTTCCTGCTATCTCCGCCTCTCCCAAGGGACGCTGGAGTTCCGCTCGCGTCGCACCGGGTCGTGGCGTGTGACCTCGGTCTGGAATGTGAAGGGCAAGCCCGTGGCTTGGTTCGCGCTGGACACCGGCTCGACCTTTCCCTTTCCCCTTTGGTACCACGTGGACCGTGAAGGCTGCTTGGAACCGTAGGGCTTGACCAAGCCAGGACGATAGGGTCCACTTGCACCTGAAGGGTCTGACGGTCGCGCCAGGGATGCCGGCTTGGCCCAAGACCCCGCAGCCCCGGCGACGCACTGATGGCGAGGAGGCTTGGCAGGCAACCCGATCTCCGCATCGACAGAATTTGTCTCGGGCGGGGAGGCGCCCAAATTCGGCCCTGTTGCAAGCGGGGTTTCTACCTTGGGCCACCATGAGCATGGAATCCAAGTACAGTCCGAAGGAAGTCGAAGCCAAGTGGGAAAAGCTCCATCGCGAGGGCGGCGCGTTTGCCGCAAGCGGGGAGGGGAAGCCCTACACCATCGTCATCCCGCCGCCCAACGTCACGGGTGCGCTGCACATGGGCCACGCCCTGAACCATACCATTCAGGATGTTCTGATCCGCTTCAAGCGCCTGCAGGGGCGTCGCACCCTGTGGCAGCCCGGCACCGACCACGCCGGCATCGCCACCCAGAACGTGGTGGAACGGATGCTCGCCAAGGAAGGCAAGAAGCGCCGCGAGATGGGACGCGAAGCGTTCCTCGAGCAGGTCTGGGCGTGGAAGGACGAGTATGAGGCACGCATCGTGGGCCAGGTCCAGCGCATGGGCAACTCCTGCGACTGGGACCGCCTGCGCTTCACCATGGACGAGGGTCTGTCCCGCTCGGTGCGCGCCGCCTTCGTGCACCTCTTCGAGAAGGGGCTGATCTACCGCGGCAAGTACATCGTGAACTGGTGCCCCAAGGACCGCACCGCTTTGTCGGATGACGAGGTGGAGACCAAGGACGGCGGCGAGCCGGGCCACCTCTGGCACCTGAAGTATCCGCTGGCTGACGGTTCGGGGCACATCATCGTGGCGACCACCCGCCCCGAGACCATGCTGGGTGATACCGCCGTGGCGGTGAACCCCAAGGACGAGCGCTACCAGGGAATGATCGGAAAGAAGATCGCGCTCCCGCTGACCGACCGCGAGATCCCCATCATCGCTGACGATTTCGTGGAGATGGATTTTGGAACCGGCTGCGTGAAGGTCACCCCCGCGCACGATCTCAACGACTTCCAGGTGTTCCAGCGTCACCCCGACATCGGCGTGATCAACATCATGAACGAGGACGCCTCGCTCAACGAGGAAGTCCCCGCCCGCTTCCAGGGCCTGGACCGCTTCGAGGCCCGCAAGCGCATCGTGGTCGAGTTCGAGGAGCTGGGTCTTCTTGAGAAGATCGAGGACCGCATGACCCCGATCGGGCGTTCGTACCGCTCGGGCGAGCCCATCGAGTACCGCCTCTCCGACCAATGGTTCGTGGACATGAAGCCCCTGGCCGAGAAGGCCTTGGCCTCCACCCGCGAAGGGCGCGTGCGCTTTGTTCCTGAGCGTTGGAACGACTACTACTGCAAGTGGCTGGAAAACGTGCGCCCCTGGTGCATCTCGCGCCAGCTGTGGTGGGGACACCGCATTCCGGTGTGGTACGACGAGGACGGCGTGGCCTGCGCCGCGCTGGAAGCTCCCACTGTGCATCCGAAGACCGGCAAGCCCATCGTGCGCCAGGACGACGACGTGCTGGACACCTGGTTCTCGTCGGGTCTGTGGCCGTTTTCCACCCTGGGATGGCCGGGCGAAGGCGCAAGCGCCGGAGCGGCCACCGAGGAGTGGATCCAGCCCGACGTGCCCGGACATTACCCGACCGATGTGCTGGTGACCGATCGCGGCATCATCTTCTTCTGGGTCGCCCGCATGGTGATGATGGCCAACGAACTGACCGGCAAGGATCCGTTCCACACCGTCTATATCCACGGGACGATTCTTGACGACAAGGGCCGCAAGATGTCCAAGTCGCTCGGGAACGGCATCGATCCGCTGGAGATGGCCGACCAGTACGGCGCCGACGCGGTGCGCTTCTCGCTCCTGAACCTCTCCTCGGAAGGCCAGGACATCAAGCTCTCGCCGACCAAGTTTGAGATGGGTCGCAACTTCGGCAACAAGATCTGGAACGCCGCACGCTTCCTTTTGCCGCACCTCGAGGGCGCGGACATGGGCGCCGTGGCACTCGACCCGGCCGACCGCTGGATCCGCTCGCGCTTGGCCACCGTGACAAATACTGTCACCAAGCTCCTGGAGAGCTACAAGTTCGCCGACGCTGCGATGGAGCTCTACCACTTCGCCTGGGGTGACTTCTGCTCCTGGTACCTCGAGCTTCGCAAGAACGAGATCCACGGCGAGGACTCGCCCGCCAAACGCTCTGCGGTGGGTTCCTGCCTGCGTGTGCTCTCCGACATCACCATGCTGCTCAACCCGTTCATGCCGGCCCTGACGGAAGAACTGCGCGAACACCTGGGACTGCCGCAGGCCATCCAGTCTGCCTGGCCGGTG
>JBDKGV010000038.1:0-19159 GCA_039798005.1 Fibrobacterota bacterium | reverse complement strand
TTTGACAGATTCTGACGACCCGAAAGCGGATACATGTCCGCGCTGCACAGGCAATCCTCTGGTGCAATGCAAGCCTTCCTAAGGGCTGGGCGGATCTTGCTGTAGATGACATCTCCAGCCTTGCACAGATACTTGCCGCTTTCCGCAGACTGTTCGGCAGCCGTCTCCATCCCCAAAAGACGCCCAGTGCCACTTTCAATGTGATTCGGGGCAATCAGATTCATTGAAGAATACTGTTCGTTCTCCGGATCGACTTGACCTCCCGCAATATCGACAACGCGACGAAATCCCACGACATCCCAATGCTCCGGCACTTCCCCCAGCCACTCGATGCCGCTGTCCTTGGTGGACGGATACGGGCGGTGCGTCACCCCAGCGTCTCCAGCATAGCCTTGATGCGGTCGGTGCACTGACGCAGGTCGGCGTCGATGGCATCCAGCGAGCGCGGCGGCTCGAAGACGTAGAAGTGCCGATTGAAGGGGATCTCGTAGCCCACTTTGGTCTTCTCGGGATCGATCCAGGCATCGGGCGCATGCGGCAGGACCTCGCGTGCGAAGTATTCTTCGACAGATTCTGTCAAAGGCACGTTCTCGGTGTCGCGCAGGCCGCTGTCGGGAACGGGCTTGCCCTTCCCCTTGCCCTTCTGACCCAGCACCACGTTCCCCGCCTCGTCGCGCTGCGGACGCTCCACGGTGATGGTGCGGTAACCAAAGTCTTCGTTCTTGAAGATCCGGCTGGTTGGGCGCTCCTCGCGGAACTCCCCGAAGAGGCGGGTGACGGTCTCGATGTGCTCGTCCGACAGCTCCTTGCGCTTGGACCCAAGGCTCTTGCGCATCTTCTGCCACATGCCGCTTGCGTCGATCAGCTGGACCTTGCCCTTGCGGTGCGCAGGCTTTCGGTTCGTGAGGATCCACACGTAGGTGGAGATCCCCGTGTTGTAGAACATGTCCGTGGGCAGGCCCACGATGGCCTCCACCAGGTCATTCTCCAGCACATGCTTGCGGATTTCGCTCTCGCCGCTGCCCGCGCCGCCGGTGAAGAGGGGCGAGCCGTTCAGCACGATCCCCAGGCGCGAGCCGCCTTCCGAGGCCGGGCGCATCTTCGAGACCAGGTGCAGCAAAAAGAGCATGGAGCCGTCCGAGACGCGCGGAAGCCCGGGTCCGAAGCGGCCGCTGTGGCCCTGCTGTTCGTGCTCCTTGCGGACCTCGCGTTCCACCTTTTTCCATTCCACCCCAAACGGCGGATTGGAGAGCATGTAGTCGAAGGTGCGGCGGGAGTGGCCGTCGTCCGAGAGGGTGTTCCCGAAGACGATGTTCGAGACGTCCTGCCCCTTGATCAGCATGTCGGCCTTGCAGATGGCGTACGACTCGGGGTTGAGCTCCTGCCCGAACATCGAAAGGCGCGCGTCGGGATTGTGGGCCGTGAGGTGCTCCCCGGCCACCGAGAGCATCCCGCCCGTTCCGGCCGTGGGGTCATAGACGGTACGAACTACGCCGGGGGTGCGCAGGGCCTCGTCGTCCTCGATGAACAGGAGGTTCACCATCAGGCGGATCACCTCGCGCGGGGTGAAGTGCTCTCCCGCCGTCTCGTTGGAAAGCTCGGCGAACTTGCGGATCAGCTCCTCGAAGACAAGACCCATCTGGTGGTTGTCCACGGCCTCCGGCGAGAGGTCGATGCGCGCAAACTTCTCGGTCACCTTGTAAAGGAGCCCGGCCTTGTCCAGCTTGTCGAGCTGTGCCTGGAACTCGAAGCGCTCGAACACGTCCCGCACCGCCGGCGAGAAGGCCTGGAGGTAGCTGTAGAGGTTCGAGCCCACGTGGTCGGGATCGCCCAGGAGCGTGCCCAGGTCCATCGGTGATGTGTTGTAGAAGGTCTGCTTGGCCTTGCGAAGCACGAACGGCTCGGGGTTGAGCCCGGCGGCCGACTTCTCCTCATGCTCCTTGAGCACGGCCTTCTTGGTGGGGGCCAGCACGCAGTCCAGGCGGCGCAGCACCGTGAACGGCAGGATCACCTTGCCGTAGTCCGACTGCTTGTAGTCGCCACGCAGGAGATCGGCCACGGACCAGAGGAAGGAAGACAGTTCTTGTTGGTTCATCGGGAATGGATCCGCTGGAAACGTGGTGAAAGAGCAAAGGTAGTCGGGCGCCTCCCTCGCCGGCCTTCGATACTGCCAGCCGCTCCCTGAGTGACTGACCTTCGGTCGTCGTATCGCAGGGCAGCTGGCCACTCAGGCAACGGCGGGGCCGGGCCACCTGCCAAGCCTCCGCCTCCGGCGGGGGTCTTGGCCCTGCGGGCGGCGTCCCTGGCGCGCAGGGGCAACGGCGCCATTCACTTCCTCCGTCGGCGTCCGATCGATTCCGAGGCCTCGCACATCGCCAAGGTCATCCCATCGGGGTCCGGGGTGAAGCAGATCGCATCCTCCGGCGACTCGATGCCCAGCTCCTTGGCCTGCTCCAGCCAACGCTCCGAGGCGCCCAGGAAAAGGAACTCCCAGCCGTACACGTCGGCCTGGTGCCGGATGCGCTCCTGCACTCGGGCGGCATCGTAATGGCGGCTCGAATTCTCCTCGCCGTCGGTGAGGATGGCAAACAGCACCTTGGCCGGGCGACGCGTCTCGGGAAGCTTCGCAAGGCTTCTTCCCACCGCATCCACCGTCGATCCGACCGCATCGAACAAGGCCGTCATGCCTCCGGGGCAATAGCCTTCCAGCGTAAGGGAGGCCTCGGAAAGGGGGATGTTCTCCCAGCTCGTCTCGACCTTGTCCGAGAACTGGACAAGGCTCGTGGTGACCCGCCCCGGCAAGGAGCCCTGATGGGCCAGGAAGCGGTTGAAGCCGTCCACCGCCTCGCGGCGCATGATGTCCATGGAGCCGGACCGGTCCAGGACGAAGACGATGTGGGAAAGATTGGCATCGGGCATTGGAGGTTCTCGCGGGAAGCGTCCGCCGCAAAATTGCGGGCACAGGATCAACCTACCGCCAAAAAACGCCGATTCCAAGCCGAGTACCCCGGATGTGGGACACCCCCCAGTGCAGATGTTCACTGCTCGAGAAGATTCCCGTTGCCCATTCGGGTCAGGGAACGAGGCGCATCCACTCGGAGCGCTCCACCTGCGCTTCGGTCGCCTTGATCCGCAGATGCCGCGACAGGAGCTGGTCCCGGGGTTCCAGCCGGGCGCAGACGTTCTCGATCACCACGGTGTCCTTCGCTCCGATCTGCGACGTGGACGATCGGCCAGCGTCGGTGCGGACCAGGGCGCCCGTGGAATCGACCAGGTCCACCCGGAACTGCACCGACTTGAGTTCCTTGCCGGAAGGATTCGACACCAGGAACCGCCCGCAGACCTCGTTGCCTCCCAGCGGCAGGGCCCAGATCCGGTGCGAGCCGTCGTCGACCGCAATCGGCAAGGAGAGCCTGCCCTTGCTCCGGAAGCGCACGCTCTTGAGTTTGCCATGGCATCCCGCGTCGTACCGTCCCTCGAACTCGGGGTTCGGATCCACCGACGGAAGGCGCATCGTCTCTGCGAGGGGAGCGCGGTGGGCTGTCGCCTTGCGCGCCCTCAGGATCGGTCGGCCTTCCGCATCCAAGCCGCCCCAGACCCTCGGCGGTTCCGGTTGGAGCCGCACCGGAAAGGAATCCAGCACGCCCCCCGAGGAGTCCAGTCCGAAGGCCATGTCCGCATCCCGAGCCTCCGGCACGTCATTCGTCCGGATCCTCAGGCGATCGGGGGTGCGCCGGACCTCGTCGATTTTCCGGATTTCCAGCACAGGAACGACCGGCTTCAGATTCCTCGTTTGAGGATCGGAGAAGCGGCCGTCGTCCCGATGCGGCACGAAGGGCGCAAGGACGGCTCGCCCCAGCACCGCCAAGAGAAGCAGAAGGCCTGCGCCATTGATCAGAGGGCGGAGGTAGCGAAAGAATCCGCCGACGGCACGCAGCAGGGAATTGAGCATGGATGGAAACGATAGCATTGCCACCGCCCGGGACGAGTACCCCGAATAGGGGACACCCCCTGCGACAGACGTTCGCCATCCCGTCGACGATTTCTATCCTCCCGGAACGCAGGACACCTCCATCCGACAGGACCCACCGATGCCCTCTCCGCTCCTCGACCGACTCGAACGCCTGGCCCGGCTGCACAACGTCCTGGCCGAGGACCGCGCCCAAGGCGGCCACGGACTGCCCGTAGGCATCCTGCTGGAGGAAATGCGATGCGAGCGCAAGCCGCTCTACCGGCTGGTGGAGGAACTGCGCGAGCTGGACGCCCCGATCCAGTACGTCGATGACCTGCACGTCTGGCGCTACGGCCATACGTGGAACTTCCCGGTGCGCTTCGTCTGGACGGTGGACGGCGCGGTGGGGATGCGCTTGTCGATGGACTGCCTGCTCGACCCGAACTTGGCGCGCGGACTCCAGGGGATCGTGGCCATCGACCCCGACCTCAATTCCGGCAAGGCGACCCTCCCGCGCCTGACAGGGCGCTTCTCCCCCGATCTGCTGGGCCCCTTGGCCCGTGCCATCAAGGAGCGCCGCCGCGTGGAGTTCGCGTATCGCAAGCCCCGCGAGAAGAAGGCCCACCGCCGCCTCATCGAGCCCCTTGAGATCTTCGAGTGGAACGGCATGCCTTACCTGCAGGGCCGCGAGGTCGGGGACGAGGCCATCAGCTTCAAGCGCTTCGCCTTGTCGCGTCTGGTGGATCTCGAAGTGTCGGAGACCCGCTTCAAGCTGCCCTCCCGCACAGCGGTCCCTTCCTGCCTGGGCGCCTTCTGCGGCACCCCCTTCACGGCCGAGATCGAAGCCGACCCCGAGCATGCCCCCTACGTCCGGGAACGCCAGTGGCACCCCAAGCAGAAGATCTCCTCCATGTCCGATGGCTCGGTGCGCTTCACCCTGCCCTTTGGCGACCACGAGGAAGCCGCCCGCTGGCTTCTGGGTCAAGGGCCGGGCTTTCGCCCCGTGAGCCCGGCACCCTTCGTGAAGGCATGGAAGAGCGCCATCGCCGCCCTGCACCGCAGCGCAAACCGGTCCGTCTGATCACCGGCGCGGGGCCGCCGTGGTCGCCCGCGCCACCACCATGCCCTCGTGTCGCGTGAGGGTCGCGTGGCTGCGCGAGGGCGCAAGGATCTGGTGGATCATGGCCCGGGCCATGCCAGCACTGGAAAACCGATAGCTTGTGAGATCGGCGCGCAGGGCCTCCACGAAATCGTCGAAGCCAGCCACTGAAATGGTGTCCGGCACCGCGACACCCCGCTCCCGCAGCCAGCGTAGCGCGTAGAGGGCGCAGATGTCGTTGGCCGCCACCCAAGCGGTCGCCCCCGAAGCCAAGGCCCGCTCCATCAGCGGGACCATGTCCTGGCGCACCCGGTTCCAGCCCAATTCCGCCGTCACGAAGTCGCGCACCCTTTGGGTGGACCCTCCCAGGATCCGGGCCAGTGCCGCCTCGGGAAAGTGCTTCACCAGCGTCGGGTCGGTCCTGGCCGGAATCAAATGATCCCACTCCGATTCGCCGTCCAGGCAGAAGGCGTCCACCCGCGCTCCGACACGATCTTTCGCCGCCTCGCGCAGGCCCTGCAAGCGGTTGCGCGACCACTGGCTACCCTGCCAAGGCGAAAGGAAGGCGATGTGGCCGTGCCCCTGCTCCAGCAGATGGCGCCCCATCGCGGTGCCGACGCTGCTGGAATACCCCAGGTCGTGGAAGCGGATGCGCGAATCGAGCGAGGGAGCCTCGAGGATATGCTCCTCCACCCACAGGCATACGGGAATGCGCAAGCGCGAAAGCTCGCGGCATACCGCCATCGGATCATGCTGATGCCATGTCGAGGCCACCACCCCGATCGCCCCCGATCCGGGAACGATGCGCCCTCCCGTCCATGGCATTCTCACCAGGGTGACGCCGGCCATGGCCGCCTGCGCCCCGAGCTCGCGCCAAAAGTCCGACTCGCGATCGGAATCCATCCAGAAGTGCCCGTCGGAGGCCACCGCCCCGACGCAGAGGATGTGCGGCGCCTGGACCTTGCGACGCAGGCGCGGGCGCATCGGAAACAGTCGTCGCCCGTTGCGCTCCAAGAGTCCCGCCCCGGATGCGATCGCAAGCGCCTTGGCCGCGGTCTGCGGATGGCAATTCCACAGAAGCGCAAGCTCCTTGAGGGAAGGCAGCGGCACCTCCCACGTCCAGCGTCCTTCCCGCAGCTCGCGCACCAACCGATCCCCCATATCCTGCGCCGTGGCACGCTCAGCAGGCTCCGTCCGTTCCGGCACCTCCCCGGCGCGCCAGAGTCCGGACCGGGGGCGCGATTCGACCAGGCCCAACGCCTTCAGGCGTTCCATGCCCGACTGGATCGACCGCGCCCCGCAGCCGTACCGTGACGCAAGCATGCGCACCGAGGGCAGGCGACCTTCGGGCCAGTCCGGCAGATCCGCGATCAAGCGCTTGGTCAGTTCCTCGAGAGTCCCCATTGGGGGCAACATACTCCCAAAACCACGACTTGAACACAGAAATACAGATGCCGCTCTTTCGATAAAATACCGATAGGGATTTCCTCCCACCGGGGACAGATTTGTTCCATCAACAGCATCCAAGGTCGGAGCGGACGAAAGGTTCCGCATCGGACTTCAACGCATCTTCCGGGGAGCCTTCCATGAAACGCGCATTCCTTCCGATCCTCCTCGCCGCCTCCACGTGGGCCGGCATGACCTTCGTCCATCCCGGCGCCATCGAGTCCAAGGAGGAGATCGATTTCGTCAAGGCCAAGATCGCTTCGGGTGCCCAGCCTTGGACCGCGAAGCTCTCCCAGCTCAAGAATTTCGCCAAACCCCAAGCCGATACCATCGCCCCGCCCGACGGGGATGAGAACGCCCAGAAGACCTCCGGCAAGCGCGCCTACGCCAATGCCCTGGTCTGGGCCTACACGGGCGAGGCCAAATACGCGGACTATGCCGTGGCCATCCTGAACACCTGGTCGCGCTCCTTCACAGGCTACGCCATGCCCCCGGTCGGCCAGGGCAACCAGAGCCAACTGGTCGCGGCTTGGATCGGCTCCCTGCTTGGTCCTGCCGCCGAAGTGCTGCGAACCTACCCCGGCTGGAAACCTGAGGACCTTTCCGCCACCCAAGCGATGTTTCGCACCAACTTCTATCCGATCCTCAAGCAGATGAGCCCGTGGAACGGCAATGTCGACCTCACCCAGATCGACGCGATGATGAGCATCGCGGTCTTCAACGAGGACGAGGAGCTCTTCAACCTCGGAATCTCCCGGCTGCGCAAGCGCGACTCGGCCTATTTCTATCTCGAGACCGACCGCGCCCCGGCACGGAATTACGGTGGCAGCTCGATCACCTCGTGGTCGGACGCGAACGGCAACCCACCGACCAGCTGGGTCGATGGCCTGACCCAGGAAACCTGCCGCGACAACGGGCACCATGCCCAGTTCGCAATGGCCTCCGCCCTGCACGCGGCGGAGATCGCCTGGCACCAAGGCGTCGATGTCTACACTGAAAGCACCGTGCGTTTCTCCGCCGTGATGGAACTCATGGCCAAGCAGCTCCTGACGGGGAACATGCAGGGCACCTGCACCGACACCGTCACCACCAAGGACTTCTACAACACCTGGGAAATCGGGTACAACCACTACGCCAACCGCAAGGGCATCGCCCTGCCCAACACGAAGAAGCTGATCACCGACATCGTCCGTGCAAAGGGCGCCAGCGACTGGAACATCTTCTATGAGACCCTGACCCACGGCGACGTCTCGGTCCCGACCAGCGGGATCGGCACCGATCGATCGGACCGTTCACCCGCCCTGCGCCTTGGGCGGGACGGATCGCTGCACCTGCGCGCCGAGCGCACCGGCCTCCATGAGGTGACCCTCCTTTCCTTGGACGGAACCCGGCACCAGCAGATCCAGCTGACCCTGGAGGCAGGTCAGGAACGCAACCTTTCCACGGGTCTGGAAAACAGCCCCGCCGGACTGCATCTGGTGCGCGTGCGCGTCGGCACGGAGAGCCGGACCTTCAAGCTCGCGCGCTGAGTCCCAAGTCGAGGTTGCTCGAAAGCGGAGATATATTGAATTTCCGGAATGAGGGATCTCCACCCGCCTTCCGGAAAGGGCTGCCAATGGACGAGATCATCATGGCCATCCTCACCATCGCCATCGGGCTGGGTCGGGTGCTTTGGATGTTCGCCACCCGCGACACCAAGCCCAACGAGGAGTTCGCCCCGCCCTTGATCCCGAAGCCCCCCGAAAGAACCGGAAGACCGGGAGCCTGAAGCCGGACTCCTTGCGCCGACCAACGGACATCTGGCCTTCCGCTCGATACGAGTTCCACATGGGCATAGACGGAACGGAACGAAAAATCCATCTTTCCGGGTCCTTCACTTATTACGGGAGATTCTCATGTCCGGTCACAGCAAATGGGCAACCACCAAGCGCAAGAAGGCCAAGATCGATCAGGCCCGCGCCAAGGCGTGGACCCGCGTCATCAAGGAAATCAGCGTCGCCGCGCGCCTTGGTGGTGAGGATCCGGACGCCAATCCCCGCCTGCGTCTTGCCGTCGTGAAGGCCAAGGCCGCCAACATGCCCGCCAAGAACATCGAGACCGCCATCCAAAAGGGTGCCGGCAAGCTCGACGGCGCCCACTACGAGGAGATCGTGTACGAGGGATACGGACCCGCCGGCGTGGCTGTGATCCTGGAGTGCATGACCGACAACAAGAACCGCACCGTGGGTGAAATCCGCAACGCCTTCGCCAAGAACGGCGGCAACATGGCCGAAAACGGCTCCGTGACCTGGATGTTCGAGGAAAAGGGCAAGGTCGTGGTCACCGGTGCGAAGTGGACCGAGGACGAGGCCACCGAGTTCGCGCTCGAGGTCGGCGGCGACGACGTGCAGCCGGGCGAAGAGGACGGCGAGTGGGAAGTCTACACCGATCCCAACGACCTCGCCCCCGTCACCAAGGCCGTGGAAGCCAAGGGCCTGTCGATCTCCGACAGCACTTTCGTGCGCATCCCCAAGAACGTGGTCAAGGTCGCCGACGAGGACGCCCCGAAGATCATCAAGCTCATGGAACTCTTGGACGATCTCGACGACGTGCAGAACCTGTTCGCCAACTTCGAGCTCTCCGAAGCGGCTCTGGAAGCGGAGTAAGCAGGCATGAAGATCCTGGGCATCGATCCGGGATCGCACCGCACGGGTTGGGCCGTGCTCGAGGAGGTCGCCCCGGGGCGGCCTCCGGTCGTTTGTGCCTTGGGCACGATCGTTCCCAAGGCGTCCCTCCCCCTTTCGGCAAGGCTTGTGGAACTGGGCCGCGAGATCGGAACCATCGCCCGCGCCCACGCCCCCGACGCCGTGGCGATGGAGGAAAGCTTCTTCGCCAAGAACGCCCGGACCGCACTGGTGCTGGGGCATGCCCGTGGCGCCCTGATGGCCTCGGCATGCAGCTTCGGCGCCCCGTTGCACGAATACCCGCCCGCCACGGTGAAGAAGACCGTAGGAGGCTCCGGCAACGCAAGCAAGGAAGGCATGGCACGCCTTTTGGGCATGCAACTTGGTCTTTCGGAACTCCCGGAGAGCTTGGACGCCTCCGACGCCTTGGCGGTGGCCTGGACCCATCTGCAGAAGATCCGCTCGCCGTTGACGGCGCAGGCCACGCCGAAGTCCCGGAAAAAGGGCTTTGATGTGGATGCCTACATGGCCGGATTGAAGGCGGCCAACGCCGCCGCATCGCGCAAGGCGCCCTCCACAATTTGACAGATCCTGTCAGCGCACCGCGCGCGTCAGGATCTCCATGTTCTCCCGGTAGCCCGGCACATTGTGATACTCCTCCATGATGCAGGCCGAAAGGAGGTCGTGGGCGAAGGATTCCGGGCTGCGCGCGAGGACCGTCTCCAGTTGCCGGGACGAGCCGTTGAGCAGGAACTTGCAGGTGCGCACGATGATCTGGTGCCCCGGTTCGTGGATCAAGGACAGGTAGGTCTCGGCGCAATTGACCCCGCTGGTGTTGAGCCGCGACTCCACGTCGGGCTGGTCGCCGGTGTATTTCGCGAAGTAGAGGAACAGATGCTCGTTGGAGATCCCCTCGCGCGCAAGGAAGGCGCGGATCTTCTCCTCATGGGCCCCGGTGATGATCACATCGTCCACGAAGAGCAGGACCTTGCCGCGGATGTAGTCCTTGTTGATGAAGAAAGAATCCCCTTCGAGCATGGTGCGGCGCTCTTGACGGGACATCTTCGCGTAGTCGCTGAAGTACGAGATGGTGCGGTGCATCACCGACCACTTCACGATGGGCAGTCCCTCCCGCACCAGCAGCACGTTCAGGTGCCGCAGGAACTGGCGCGCCAGCAGGCTCGCGGCGATCTCAAGCATGTTGTAAGCCGAGGGCAGGACCAGCACCTCGCGGGTGGCCAGCATCTCGCGGTGCTGGGCCAGGAACTTCTCGGCCATTTCCCGACCGAAGCGACTGGCCACCTGGTTCGATCCGAACTTCAAGCGGGAATAGTCGCAGGGGTCGAATCCGGCCTCCTCCAGCACGGAAAATTCATGCGCGGCGAATTGGGTCGAGTTCACAGGAACCTCGCTTTCAGGACGTCAAGGCAGTGCGCAGGATCGTTCACCAAGAGGCTTTCCCGGACGAAGGATTGCACCGTTCCGTCCACATCCCGGGGCGAGAAGTCATCGCAGACGGGATTGTCCCCGACATGGACCACATCCTGCCAAGGCACCCCGATCGCCTCGCACCGCGAACCGAACTGCCGCAGGAATTCCGATCCCGGCTTGGCGCAACCCGCCTCGCTCGAGTAGAGCTGGAACCGGAAGGTGAAGTTCGTCTCCAGGTGGGCCAGCACGCAGGCGTGGATGGTCGCTCCGGAGATGAAGTTGTTGTTCGAGGCGATGGCGAATTCATGCCCCCGTTCGTGCAACCGGGCCAGCACCGTCACCAGTTCGGAATGGATGTAAGGCGGAAACTTGCGGAAGTTCTCCTGCACGGCATCCCGCAAGTCCTCCCACTCCACTCCCGACGAACTTTCCACCCGTTCGATGAGGCTGCGGTACAGGACCTCCTGACTCCAACAGATCCCCGCCTCGGCCTGGAGATCCGCCGTCTTCTTGAAGTGCTGGTAGGCGGCATCGGCCTGTTCCGGGGAAACCCCGAGGAGCCTTGCCAGCAAGGCCGTGCGCGGCGCCCGGATCTCCCGATTGAAGGTGATCAGGGTGTTCCAGACATCCAACGAAATCAACAAAGGCATCGTGAACCGGGAAAGACGGGAAAAGGCAACAGAGTCATGACAGGCAATAGTATGAATCACCTCGGGCAATCGTGACCCCCAGGTTCCTGTTACCCTGTTTCAGTCCCGTCACAGGCGCTTCAGCGCAGGAAGAGAAAGAGCGCCACTCCCAGCAGGAAAAAACCGTAGAGTTTCTTGAAGAGCGATGGTTTGAGTCCGATGGCGATACGCGTCCCGAAGAAGGTGCCCACGACAAGGCCCATAGCGACCCAGGCGGCGATGCGAAAATCCAGGACCCCGCTCTTGGCGTACAGGATGACGCCGGGAAGTCCCACCGGCAATTGCAAGGCGGCAAGCGATGTCCCCGTGGCCTCCTTGGCTTGGTAAGCGTAGAAGGCCATCAGAATCGGGACGATGACCACACCGCCCCCTTTGCCGAAAAGTCCGGCGATGATCCCGGCCCCGAAGCCCACCAGAAGCCAAACCCCGACCGAGCCGTCCTTGCGAGGACCGGCCTCCACCGCGCGAGGCTTGCCCCGCAAGCGCTTCCAGATCTCCAGGTACCCGAAGGCGATGTACAGCAGGAAGCAGGCGTAACCCCGCTCGAGCAGGACCGGCGGTGCGGCCAGCGCAAACGAGGCCCCGAGCGCCGAACCCAGAAGCAGACCTCCGGAAAGCCAGCCAGCCGCCTTCCATTGCACCAGCCCCGCCTTGTGATATTCCCAAACCCCAAGCAGCCCCACGGGCAGCAAGAGCGCGGCAAGCGAGGTGGCGCTGGCGTGCAGCACATCCATTCCCACCAAGGCGATCAGCGCCGGAACGATGAGGCTCCCGCCCCCGATGCCAAAGAGGCCCGAGAGAACTCCGGCCCCCACGCCGATTGCCAAGAACGCCGCGATCATCATGTCCATGGAGCCAAAGCTAGGCCCGTCGCCTCGGGAATGCCAAGGAGAACTCCTTGTCGCAACTATAGGCGCGGCTTATGCCTCGTGCATCCGTGGCAAGACGGAATGTCCTTCCCGCCAGGTTGAGCGACCGCAGATCACCCCTTGACCGGCAAAGGTCGGGCGAGGCTCAATCGTTGAACAATCGCTCAACTCCAATTCCGCACTTGGCCTTCCTCCGTGGCAAGCCTGCCGTAGGTTCCTTCCATGAACCTTCCGCTTCGTCTGCTGAAATCCCTGCTCCGCCCCCAAGTCCTCGTCTTGAGCCTTGCCGGATGCTGGCTCGCGTGGGCCCAGACGGCAAGCGTGCGCATCGTGATCATCGGCGATTCCACCGTGTGCAATTACCCGGCGTCAAAAGCTCCGTGGGCCGGTTGGGGCCAAGTGATCGGCCACTGGTTCAAGCCGGGGTCGGTGACGATCCTCAACAACGCCGTGGGTGGCCGCAGCTCCAGGAGCTTCGTGACCAAAGGCCAGTGGGCCACCACCTCGGCCGCGCTCAAGGCCGGGGACTTCCTGTTCATCCAGTTCGGCCACAACGACCGCGACTTGTCCGACACCAGTCGTTATACCGACACCGTCACCTACAAGCAATACTTGACCATGTACGCGACCGAAGCGCGTGCCAAGGGCGTCCACCCCGTATTCGTCACTCCGATGAACATGAACACCTGGACCGATACCACCAAACCCACGGTCCGGGAGGTCTTCACCGAAAAGGCCAACAACTACCGGATCGCCATGATCCATGTCGGCGAGAACCTGCGCGTGCCGGTGCTGGATCTCGAGAAGAAATCCAAGCTTCTGATGGACACGTTGGGCGCGGGGTACATGACCAAGTGGCACTTCATGGGCCTGGACACCGGCGAGTACCCCAACTACCCCACCGGAAACGCCGATGGAACCCACTTCCAAGAAATGGGGTCGCTGGAGAACGCCCGCATGGTCACCGAGGAGATCGTACGTTTGGCCGCAGACAGCGTGCTCAAGCCCCTTGCCGCCCTGGTCACCCGCAAGCAACTGGTGACCGTGAAATCAAACCTCGCCGGAGCCGGTGTGCTGACGCGCAACCGCATCTTCCCGTACGGAGCGCCGGTCACCCTCAAGGTCAAGCCCGCTGCGGGCAAGACCTTCCGCTACTGGGCCAACGCCAAGGGCGACAGCCTCACCAAGGAGAAGCGGTACACCTTCACCATGGACTCGCTGCCGCACACCTTCACGGCAATCTTCGCGGGAGGCACCACCAAAACAAGCGTGGTGAACAAGGTCCCCGCGAACATCAAGGCTGTCGGCAACCGGCTGCGGCTCTCAAGCCCACATGCCTTGCGCAAGGTGACGGCATGGAACCTGTCCGGGCAACGAATCCTCGATCAGCGCCTGCAAGGGCATGACGCCTTGGTCGACCTGGGCACGCACACGGGGGAGGAGCTTTTGGTGAGCCTTCAGACCGACGGCGGAGCCGCGTCCCAAGTCATCCGGTCCTTGCGGTAGGTGCCCGCCACCAGCGCAACCAGTTGACTGCGCTGGCTTGCATCGAACTCGACCATGGAGGATTGCGGCACGCTCCGGGTCGCCAGCTCGTCCAGCAACCAATGAGGGGATTTCAGGGCAACCGTTGGCGGTACCATGTCCGGTCTTCCAGCAACGGAGATTTCTTCAAGTCCTGAGCGCAGCACGCGGACGACCTTTCCAACAGCACGGGTGAATCCCCATTGTAGCATTTGGAATGCGGTCGATGCAATGCCTCGATGAATTCCGTCGTTTCAGGTCCGATTTCGTGCCCGTTCTGCCGGAGCTGCAAATTGGCCTTCGCCAAGCACCTTGCGAAAATCGGACAATAAATCACCTCGCAGCAAGCTGCGAGGTATTGGTGGCAAGCAATCTCGGGCCTGAAATCACGAAGCAAGCTTCGAGGTATCAGACCCGAGGAGAATGAAGACGGCCGCATGTTTCGCATCGGAGCGTTGACCGGGCGTTCAACCTCTTTTCGGACATTCAGGTGCGATGGCGGACACGACGCGGTATTCTCGATCCATGAACCTGTGCTTCGCTCCAACCGTCCTTGGATCGAACCACACGGAAAAATCCATCGGGCAGCACAAGAGGGAGCAAGACATGGGATCCACACTTCGCATTTCGGCCATCGCATTGGGAGTGTCGTTGATGACGACCTCGGCAAATGCGGCTCCCCGCAGCATGGAATGGCTCGACCGGGGTCTAGTGGCGGTCAGCACCGGAGGCACCAACGTGTTCCTCTCATGGCGCGTGCTGGGCCACGAGCTCAAGGCCACCTCGTTCAACCTGTACCGGGATGCCGTCAAGATCGCCACCATCGGCGCCACCGCCGCCACCAACTACACCGACAAGGCAGGCAGCCTCACCGCCAAGTATTCCGTCCGTGCGGTGATCGGCACCACCGAGCAGCCCGCCGACACCGTGGTGACGCCATGGGCCGGAGTGACCCGAAGAATCCCGTTGAGCGTTCCCGCCGGCGGAACCGCGAAGGACGGCATTGCCTACACCTATTCCCCCAATGACGGCAGCACCGGTGACCTCAACGGCGACGGAACCCTGGACCTCGTCCTCAAGTGGGATCCGTCCAACTCACAGGACAACTCCAAGGCTGGGTTCACCGGCAATGTCTTCCTGGACGGCATGACGCTGGAAGGCAAGCGCCTCTGGAGAGCCGACCTTGGCATGAACATCCGCGCGGGCGCCCACTACACCCAGTTCGTGGTCGCCGACTTCGATGGCGACGGCAAGGCCGAGAT
Source organism: Fibrobacterota bacterium (assembly GCA_039798005.1). Taxonomy (GTDB): domain Bacteria; phylum Fibrobacterota; class Fibrobacteria; order UBA5070; family UBA5070; genus JBDKGV01. Next base: position 4,224 of record JBDKGV010000038.1, on the reverse strand, counting down.
CATCTGCAAGACGGCGCCCGGCACCAAGGACGGCACCGGCAAATACCTCTCCACCGGCCCGGCCGCCACCGACGACGACAGCAAGGACTACCGCAACACCAGCGGCTACGTCCTCTCGGGCCCCGAATACTTGACGGTCTTTCGGGGCACCGACGGCAAGGAGCTCGCGACAGTGAACTACGTGCCCGGACGCGGCACCGTAGGCGATTGGGGGGACACCTACGGAAACCGCGTCGACCGCTTCCTCGCCGCCGCCGCGTGGCTCGACGGCGTGAAGCCCAGCGCCGTGATGCAGCGCGGCTACTACACCCGCATGGCCGTCACCGCGTGGGATTGGGACGGCAAGACGCTCTCCCAGCGGTGGGCCTACGATGCCGCGACCAAGGACAAGGAGTGCTACGGCCAAGGCAACCACAACCTCTCCGTAGGCGACGTGGATGCCGACGGCAAGGACGAGATCATCGAGGGGGCGTGCGCCATCAACGACGACGGCAAGTTCATGTACCGCACGGGCCTGGGCCATGGCGACGCCATCCATCTGGGCGATCTCGATCCGACGCATCCCGGACTCGAGGTCTGGGACGTGCACGAAGAGGCCGGTGTCAACTACACCCATGAGATGCACGACGCCAAGACCGGCGCCATCCTTTGGGGAGTGGACGACCCGGGCGACACCACCGACAACGGTCGTGGCCTGGCTGCGGACATCGATGGCGCCTCTCCCGGGTACGAGATGTGGTCCGCAGCGGTCGGCGGGCTGTGGAACAACAAGGGCACCTCGCTTTCCACCAGCCGCCCTTCCATGAATTTCCGCATCTACTGGAACGGTGACCTGCAGGACGAACTCCTGGACGCCATCGGCAGCGCTCCGAGCCCGATGAAGATCGACAGCTGGACCAATGGTGGCCGCTTGGTTTCCAGCGACACGCGCTGGGGCGCCTACACGGGCATCACCAACAACTCCACCAAATCGAATCCCGTCCTCTCCTGCGACCTGTTCGGCGACTGGCGCGAGGAGATGATCCTGCGCCAGCAAGGCGACTCGGGCCTGATCGTCTACACGACAACCACTCCCACCACCTTCCGCATGCACACCCTCATGCACGACCCGGTCTACCGCGCCGGCATCTCCTGGCAGAACACCGCCTACAACCAGCCACCTCACCTTGGCTTCTTCCTCGCGGACACCGCCAAATGGGCCGCCCCGAACATCAAGCTCATCGGACAACCACCGATCGCAGTGGGAATCCAGGGCAAGACCATGAAGCCGGACTTGAACCGCGAAGCCACCATCCACCTGATGGGGCAGAGTCGCCTCGCATTTCCCTCCGGATTCGATCGCAGCGCAACCGTCCTTGAGCTGCACGATCTGCGCGGACGCTTGACGGCTCGTCTCACGGCAAACGCAGGCGAGTTCCTGGTCCCGCCAGGCATTCCCCAAGGCATTTACCTGCTGCGGGCTCCCTGACAAGAAGCCCCGGCATCGCGCCGGGGCCTCTTCTCCTCACGTCTTTCCACAGATCCGTCACTGCCGACGAGGGAACCGTCCATGCGTCTCCTGTCACGTTTGACAATTTCCGTCATTTCAAGCTTTGCCGCGACTCAAGCCGCCGTGGCCATGAAGATTCCCTTCGGCAACCACATGGTGCTCCAGCGCAACCAGGCGATGCCGGTCTGGGGAACGGCGGCAAGCGGCGAATCCGTGACGGTGACCTTGGGCGGTGCAAGCAAGACCGTCAAGGCGGGCGGCGACGGCTCGTGGAAAGTCTCGCTGGAAGCCATGGCCGCAGGCGGCCCCTACAGCCTGAGCGCAAAGGGGGCCTCCAACACCGTGACCTTCACCGACGTCATGGTGGGCGAGGTCTGGCACTGCGCCGGGCAGTCCAACATGGACACCCGCATGAACTACCGGGAATACCCGAATTTGACGGATTCCGTCAAATCAGCCAGCTACCCGCTCCTGCGCTACGTCACCATGCGCCAGCCCGGTCAGACCGTGCAATGGCAGAACGTCACGCCTTCCACCGTGGGCCCGCTATCCGCCGCCGGATACTTCTTCGGGCGCGAACTGCTCGACAACCTCAAAGGGGTTTCCGTTGGTCTGGTGGTCACTGCCGTGGGCGGCACCATCATCGAACAGTGGCTCGACCCGGCCACGCTTTCCGGCTTCACCGACCTCGCGACGGACACCAACGCAGGCAAGATGTACGACGCTTGGGTCAAGCCGGTGGCCGGATACGGTGTGAAGGGCACCGTCTGGCTGCAAGGGGAGAACAACACCAGCTCCGCCCTCTACAAGAACTACGGCAGGCGGCTGGAGAAGATGATTCCCGGCTGGCGCTCCGCGTGGGGACAACCCGACATGCCTTTTCTGGTCGCGGGCCTTTGCCACAAGGGAGTCATCCAGACCACCCCAGGCGAGACCAGCAACGAGGCATCCATCCGCGAACTCCAACGAGGCGTCACCGACACGCTCAGGAACACATGGATGTCGGTGACCGTCGATCTCGGTTCGGACAGCACCTGGCACTATCCCCAGAAGCCCCAGGCCGGCAAGCGCTTGGGCCTGCTTGCCCGCGGCGCTCTCTACGGCCAGACCGGCTTCGTGTTCGAGCACCCGCGCCCACGTGCCTGCTTCTTCAGGGGCACCACGATCGTGATCCCTTTCGACGTGCGCGGCGGCAAGTTGACCCTCGATGCAGGCTCGACGCCCACCGGATTCGCCGTTTCGGGCGCCGACAACAAATGGAGCTGGGCCACGGCCACCCTCAAGGGCGACACGATCCTCTTGACCACCACCGTTGCAAAGCCCACCCAAGTCCGTCACGCCTGGGCAAACCAACCGATCATGAACCTGCGCAGCTCCGGGGGCCAACCCGCCACGCCCTTTGCCATGGCCATCGCCCCATCGGGGCCCGTAGGCACCGGCACGATCTCCTCGAACGCATCGGCGACCCACCTGACCGCAACGCACCTTCTGCTTCCCGTCCGTGGCGATGCCCCGGTGGAAGTCGTCCTTCGTTCGCTCGATGGCCGCGTGCGCCACCACGCCCAAGCCGCTCCGAGCGACGGGATGATCGCCCTGGACCGCTCCCGACTGCCTTCCGGACTTTTCGCGGTAGAACTTCGGCAAGCCGGGACGGCCCCGCTCCTGCGAACCGTCGCGCTGCCCTGATCCCGTTACAATTCCGACAGGATCCGTCCAAACCCTTCCGGATCCTCGAGGAAGGGGACGTGACCGGTCGCAAGCGTCCTTCGTGACAGCAAGGCAAGGTCCGCCTTGCCAAGCACGGCATCCAAGGAAGGGCTGACCCGATCGCCCGTTCCTTCGATCAGCACCAGACCGGCACCGGGGCGGATCATGGAAAGTCTATCATCCCGGAGGATCTCCAGCCCGCGCACCAACGACGGCACCGGGATCCGGCTCGCCTGTTCCCGCCAGGGATCGGCGAGTTCAGGCGGCATCTCCTCCCACACAAGCTTGCGAAAGTCCTCCAGCACCGCCTCGCGACCTCGCGAAAGCCCCCGGATCATCCGATCCAGATGAAGCCTGCGCCAAGGACCGGCTTCTGCACAGAAATCCACCACGGGGCAGACCGCGACCAACGGCATGCCCTCGGGCCAGTTCCCCGCGTTCCATGCCCGCAGCGCAAGCAGGCTTCCCAGCGACCACGCGATCGCGACGGCCCCTTCGCCACCCCGCAATTTGACAAGATCCGTCAAATCATCGGATCCGGGATCCTGCAGCTCCTGGGCGGCCACGAAAGCGTGGCTCCATTGCGGATACGCCGTCCCGATCGCCGGATGCCAAGCCTCCACCGAGGAGGCCCAGCCGCCGATCCAGACAAGCTTGGGCGATGGACTGGAAAGAGCCGAGTTCACGGATCGGAAGATAGGTTCCCTTACGGGGATGCCACCATCCGGCTTGCCACGGTTTGCCGACCCGCGATCGCCTGCACCACCACCACACCCGGGCGGCTCCACGGAATCTCAAGCGAAGCGCCTTGGCAAGCCATGTCGCCAAGGACCCGCCCGGAAAGATCCATCAGACGCACCTGGTCCGCTCCTTCAGGAACCGTCACCTGCATCATTCCACCAATGCGCCGCACGGCAAGCGCCTTGGTCCCGGCGACCTTCCCGATGGAAGTGACCCGTTCCCTGGCCCGGAGGCGATCACGGATCCAAAGCCCCGACTCCGTGAAGTTCGTCTCCCTCCATTTGCCG
>JBDKGV010000037.1:0-19354 GCA_039798005.1 Fibrobacterota bacterium | reverse complement strand
TGCATTCGGTGTTCTGGTCGACCCGGGTGCTCCCTCCATCCACGGCTTCCACGCTGACATTCCCTCGCCAGTAGATCGCCTGCACCGAATAGTCCCCGAAGTCGTCCACGCTCCAATGCAGGTGCCTCGATCCGTTGCGGTACGTCGCGGACTCCACCCGGCTTCCCGACTCCACCGTCCCCCGGAAGAGCGTGACCTGCACGCTGTCAAAGGCCACCTCCGCACCGATCGAAGCGGACACCTCCCCCTTGGTGTAATGCGTCGCTCCGACGCAATCGCCATGGGGACTCGATCCCTCGGGGCAATCGTCATCGCAGGCCATGAGCAGCCCCGCAAGCCCGAAGGCCAGAGCCATCGCCCTCAAAAGACCACCGTCCATTCGCCACGCACCCATCCCAGCACCTCCTCCTTGACCGCGATGCGCAAATCCACCCGATGATGATCCGCAAAGGCGATTCCAAGGCCCGCCCAAGGGTTAGCTTCCCCCTTCGGGCGCTTGGAGCTTCCCGAGATGTCCCCGGTCACCAGTTCCAGGCCGGCCATCGGCACGACGCCAAACTGCCGGTCGCCCAGGATCGCGAAGATCGAAGGATTGAATCCGAAGTACAGGATGCGGTACTGGGCCCAGCGCGTCGCCGTCTGCTGCTCGAGCGTCTTCCAGTAGAAGGGCCGGATCCAGCCATCCAGCGCGATTCCCGCATGCTTGTCCGAGAGCTCGACGCCCATCAGCGGTGAAAGATCGTGAGCACTGGCGTGCAACCCAAGGCGCAGATGGAACAGCGATGCTTGAGTCCCCCTCTCGCGGGATGCAGGCGATGCGCCGACCGGAGAGGCCCCACAGATTTGGAGACAGGCGACAACCAAGGAAAGCGACATCACGGAAAATCTAATCCACCGGCGGTGCCTGCCTGACCGCCGCTAACTCCCACGGAGCCAATGGGCCAGACCCTCTTCGCTCAGCACCATGGCAAGACCGCCATCGCCCAACATGGCCGCACCGGCGAAGATGCCGCCGCCGCGACAGAATTCCTCGACGGGTTTGACCACGGTGCGCTGGACACCCAAGGCCTCCTCCACCTGGAAGACGCAAGATTCGTCCTTGACCCGCACGCGCACGAACACGCCATCCGAAGGTTCCAAGGCCCGCGTCTCCAAGAGATCGGAGGTGTCCACCATGCGCAGGATCTCGTTGCGGAAGCAAATCATCTTGCCGCCACCGGCCACCTGAGACACCTTGGCAAGCGTCGCCGGAAAGGTCTCCACGACGGTGCGCATGGGAAGCACGAACCGCTCGGTTCCGCAACGGAACAGGAAGCCGTCCGAGATCCGCGTGGTGATCGAACGGGGAAGGACGATCTGGAAGACGCTGCCATGCCCTTGCGTGGTCTTCACTTCGATGTGGCCGCCAGCCCCTTCGATCTCGCGCTTCACCACATCCATTCCGACACCGCGCCCGGAGATCTCGGTGACTTCGCTCGCCGTGGAGATGCCGCTGTGGAACAGGACGGCCACGGCCTCGGCTTCCCCGAAGACGGCCTCGGGCTTCACGATCCCCAGTTCCACCGCCTTGCGACGCAGGCCATCCATGTTCAAGCCCCGTCCATCGTCACAGACCCGCATCACCAGGGAATCCTCCAGCTCGATGACGCTCACCTCCACGATGCCGGCTTCCGGCTTTCCAGCGGCCAGCCGTTCCTTGGGAAGATCGATGCCGTGATCGCAGGCGTTGCGAACCATGTGCATCAACGGGGCGTCGAGAAGCTCCAGGTAGGACTTGTCGATGCGCACATCCTCTCCCGAGGTGCGGATCTCGATCTTCTTGCCGACCTTTTCGGCCACATCGCGCGCAAGCCTGGGCACCTTCTGCAACAGCGGTCGCGCTTCGGTCCGGCGCAACTCCATCACCTCCTTGGAAAGGTTCGACGACAGGTGCGCGAACTGCTCGGTGGCTTGCCGCAGATCGGTGGCGAACTCATCGGAAAGCCCCGAGTCCATCATGCGCTTCCCAAGATACCGGAAGATCTCCTCAAGCCCCATCAGCTCGCCCACCCGCTCCAGGAAATGATCCATGGACTCCTCGGAGATCCGCATCGTCCTGGAACCGCCCTCCTTTTTCGATCGGGAAGGCGCCGCCGGAATCCCGGTCGCGACGGCCGTTGGCGGCTCCGAGGTCGTCGACGGAACCGATGGCTCCTGCTCCGGAACGGGATCGGAAACCGCCTGCGGATCCATCTTGCCCAGCGTATCCAGAAGCATCTCGCGAGCCAGCGAATCCAGGCCCACGTCGCTTCCCGCGAAGCTGCACGCGATATCGATCATTTCCCGAACGATGGCGCGGGATGCGGGATCGGAAACCGCCTGTGAAAGCAGGACCATGCGTTCGAAGACCACCGTCTCCCGTTCAAGATCGAAACGACGGGGATCCTCGGACTCCAAGGCGCTTCGCAACATCGCAAGCGGTCCCTGCTCCGAGGTCGTCGCTTGCGACGGGGCGTATTCCTCCGGTCGCAACCTTGCGAACATTCCTTTCACCTCGGCCTGCATGTCCTGAGGCAGCACCGCAAGGAGCGCCTGGGCCTGCAGGTACAGGTCCAAGGAGGAAATCGACGGAACCGGCGTGGCACCGACGGCTTCGTTTTCAATCTCCTCTTCAAGCTCGATCAGAAGCGGCAGGAAATCATCCTCGTCGTCCACCTCCTTCTGCTCATCGCGCACCTTCGCAAGGATCGTCCGCAAGGCGTCCAGACCTTTGAGGAGCAGGCCGCTCAGACGATGATCAAGGCGATGCTTCCCTTGACGGACCAGGTCGAGGATCGACTCCATCCGATGGGACAATTCCTTCACCCGCATCAACCCGAAATAGGCGGCGTTCCCCTTCATGGAATGGATCGGCCGGAAGATCGAATCCACGATGGAGACGTCGTGAGGGGAATTCTCCAGCTCGACGAACAGGCTGTCCACCGCTCCCAGGGACTCCAGCGACTCGTCGATGAAATCCAGGAGCAGATCCTTGTTGACCTCGAGCGCGGACGTCATCCGCTCTGCCCTTTCAGTCCACGGAGCTCAAGGAGCTTGGTTTCCCAGCGTTCATGGAACGCAAAGGCCGCCTCGACGTCCCGGTCCAATTCCGACAGGTCCTCGAAGGGCTTGAAGATGCACGTCTCGGCCCCCAGTTTCATGCACGCCAGCGCGTTTCCCAACGACACGAAGCCGCTGATCATGATCGTGCGCGTCATCGGATACTCCTTCCGGAAGACCCGAAGCATTCCGATGCCGTCCAGTCGCGGCATCATGATGTCCGACACGACGACCCGACAAGGGATCTTGGCCATCTTGCCCAACGCGTCAAGGCCATCACATGCGGTTTCCACCTGGTAACCGGCAAGGCTGTAATGCCGTGCCAAGGAATCCCGGATCGCCTCCTCGTCGTCCACGATCATCAAACGGCGATTCACGAACCTGCTCCGGTGGCCAGTGGCAATCGAGCCGTGAACCTTGCGCCACCTTCCGCGGGGACGTCATGCATGAGCACTCCTCCAAATTCTTCCATGATGCCTCGGCTGATGTGCAGGCCAAGGCCCGTCCCCTTGCCGACCGGCTTGGTGGTGAAAAACGGCTGGAACAGCGAATCGATCCTGTCGGCGGGAACTCCCGGCCCCGTGTCCCGGAACCGCAATTCACAATGCGACGGACTCACGATCGAGTCGATGTAGAGCCGGCGGACGGCGGAATCCTCCATGGCGTCGTTGGCGTTCATGATCAGGTTGGCAAAGACCTGGATGAGCTTTCCCTCGTCGGCCATCGCCCCCGGAAGCGAGGGAGGAAGATCCACCCGGATGTCGATCGTGTTTTTCACGCGAACCGAGCACATGCGCATGGCCTTCTGGAGGGCTTGAACAGCATCCACCGATCGCACACAGCTCGCACCCGTCCTTGAAAAGGAACGCAACTCGGAGGTGATCTGCCGGATCCTCGCAAGACCGTCCTTCATTTCCCGAAGGATGCTGGGCATTTCCTGGACCATCGAATCGGCCCGGGACTTGTGAAGCGTTGAAACCGGACCCGCGACGCTCGCCTCGACGCTGGGCCACAGATCCTCGATGGTCTGGAGATTCACGGCGAGAAAGGAGGCCGGATTGTTGATTTCATGCGCCACCGAGGCCGCAAGCACTCCCAACAAGGCAAGCCGATCGGAATGGACAAGCTGTGCCGCACGGCTGTCGGCCAAGGCCTGCATCCGGCTCGCGTACTCGTCGATGGTGCGATGCATCGCAATCGTGCGAAAGCCCACTTCGATCCGCGCCTGGAGGACCAGTTCCGACCAGGGCTTGGAGACGAAGTCATCCCCCCCCGACCGGAGCGCCGTCTGCACATCCGTATCCTCGGAGCGCCCGGTCACCAGGATCAGGTAGTATTTCAGGCTGGGATGCTCTTGACGCAGACGCTGGCAGACCTGGATGCCATCCATCCCAGGCATGCTCCAATCCAAAAGCGCAAGGCGAGGGCCATCCACGCGAGAAAGGCAAGCGAAGGCCTCGTTCCCGTCCGAGCACTCTTCCACCTGATAGCCCCATGTTTCCAGGACATTTCGAAGCATGAAACGACTGGCCAGCTCATCATCGGCAAGACAGATCGCGCCTTTGCTCGGAATCGCAGGGTACTGGTCTGGCGGCATGGCTCCAGCATATCACCCGAGGATCCACCACGACAAGCGGCAAATCACCTCACTTGACCATGCTGAGCACAGTCATCCCGCCAAAGTCACCGCAATGAATTCGGCGCGATCCTCCACGCCTGCTCCCCGGACAGCAATCGGATCTTCAGGATGGCCACGCCATCCATCCGAGGGAGGTGCAACACGTTGCCCTTCCCCTGTCGCCAGAGCAACCTTCCTTTCGCATCCAAAAGGGCGCTTTCCTGAACGTCCCCGCCAACCACCCGCATGCCATCCCGATCCTGCACCAAGGAGAGCCTTGCCCCCGACCTTCCTGAGATCGACTGTGGAATTGCCTGGGCATAGCTCCACGTCACGGTATCCAGTCCAGTCTTCCTCGTGATTTCGCGGATCAAGCGTCCCTTTTCGTCATAGGCGTATTCCATGGTGCTCTGGACCGTGTCCGCCACCAGGTACGAGATCCCCTCCAGTCGCCCTTCGGAATTCCACCGGTAGTCGGCACGTTCCGTGACCGGGTTGGAAAATCCGTCCAACCACGCCGGGCCTGGAAACCGCCAGCACCCCGACAGCGAAGTCGGCCGATTCGGATTCCCTTGCGTCTGGCCGGAATCCCGCAGCTCCCAGGCGGCCGTATCCCCATCCCGATCCCAATCCAGTTCCTTCCAAGGCAGGCCGTCCTCCTGGGCTCGATACCACAGTTTGACCAGTCCCCAGGACCGGTATCCTTCCTGCACCAACGTGCCGTTCTCCTGCACCTTGATCCATGTCCCTTCTTGGCAGGACTTGACCTGGACCGGTCGCAGCTGTTCATCAAGCAAGGTGGAATCCCGGAAAGGACAGAGCGTATCTTGGCTCGAACGTTCGACAAGGACACGACTTGCCGGATCCCAGCTCGTCCATGAACTGTCCATCCGAACCAAGCTATCACCCCGGTACGTCCTGGCGACTTCGAACGAGGGCGAATTTTTCAAGCTCAAATTCGACCGAATCCACTTCGATGGCATGTTTCCGTCCCACCCATGGCGCACCTCATAGCGCAAGGCGGGAGCCGCACCACCGCTTGCTTCGTTGGCAATCACCTCCAGAGGCCTGCCCATCAGATCGCGGGATCGTACGGCATATTGCCCCTTGGTCGGAAAATCCCCCTGCATCCAAGGATTCTCATGGAAAGTCTGCGTATACCGCGTAGTGTCTGCAGCATAAATCTGCGGATTGGCCCGAAGTGCATTGTCAAGAAGCCTTGGCAGGGCGGCGACCAGGGTGGGAAGCAGGCATAGGGCAGGGAGGAAACGCATCGAATTCCTTTCGCGGGGAGGGATCTGAACATAAAAAAGGCCACCCCGCAGCGGAGTGGCCTTTCGATCCCCGTCCGAGGACGGGATTTGACAAATTTTGTCTTATCGACCGCCGCGCATCAGCGACTTCACGCTGATGGCGAGCTTCGTGTTGTTCTGCTTCTTCTCACCCTGGCCGCCGAACTTGGCCATCAGGTTCTCAAGCGTCGGTGCCGGGCCCTTGGGGGCCTGCGGACGACGGTCTTCCTGCTGGTGGTTCGAGAAGCGGCCTTCGTCGCGACCACCGCCCTGCGGACGGCCTCCGTCGCGGTTGGGTCCACGGCCTGCGTCCTGGCGGTTGCCTTCCGGGCGCGGTCCACGGGGACGATCACCGCCACGCTCGCCTTCGCGGCGGGGGCGCTGTTCGCCTTCACGGCGAGGACGATCGCCTTCGGGACGGTCGCCACGCGGAGCACGGTCGCCGCGAGGGGCCTGCACGGCGTCCTCGGACTTCATCGAAAGCGCGATGCGCTTCTGCTCGGTGTCGGCTTCCAGCACGCGCACCTTGACCACCTGGCCCACGGCCAGCACGTCCTTGGCATCCTTCACGAAGCGGTCGGAGATCTGCGAGATGTGCACGAGGCCGTCCTGGTGCACACCGATGTCCACGAACGCGCCGAAGTTGGCGACGTTGGTGACCACGCCTTCCAGCCACTGCCCGACCTTGAGGTCGCCGATCTTGTTCACGCCTTCCTCGAAGGAGGCGTACTTGAACTCGGCACGCGGATCGCGGCTGGGCTTCTCCAGTTCCTGCGCAATGTCGCGCAGGGTGGGAAGACCGACCTCCTCGCTCACGTACTTGGTGAGGTCAAGCTTCGAGATCAGCTCCTTGTTGCCGATCAGGGCGGCCACGTCGACGCCGCTGTCCTTGGCCATGGTCTCCACCAGTGCGTAACGCTCCGGGTGAACCGAGGAGGCGTCCAGCGGGTGCGTGCCTTCCGAAAGGCGCAAGAAGCCTGCGGCCTGCTCGAAGGTCTTGGGACCGAAGCCCGAGACCTTGGTGAGATCAGCGCGGCTGGAGAAGGCGCCGTTGGTGTCGCGATGTGCCACGATCGACTTCGCCACGCTCTTGGTGATGCCCGAGACGTAGGAAAGCAGGGCTTCGGAAGCCTGGTTGAGATTGACGCCGACCTGGTTCACACAGGACTCGACGACTTCTTCCAACTGCTTCTTGAGGTCGTTCTGGTTCACGTCGTGCTGGTACTGGCCCACGCCGATCGACTTGGGGTCGATCTTCACGAGTTCGGCCAGCGGATCCTGGAGACGGCGGGCGATCGAGATCGCGCCACGGATCGTCACGTCGAGGTCCGGGAATTCCTTCACGGCAAGCGGGGATGCGGAGTACACCGAAGCGCCGGCCTCGGAGACCATCACCACGCTGGGGCGCACGAACCCTTCTTCCTCGGGGATCTGCTTCACCACGCCGCGCAGGAAGGCTTCCATCTCGCGGCCGCCGGTGCCGTTGCCGATCGCGACCAGCACGGGCTTGTAGCGCTTGACCAAGGCCAGGAACACCACGGTGGCCTCGTCGAACTTGTTCGCCGGCTGCAGTGCGTACACGGTCGCCGATTCCAGGAACTTGCCCGTCTCATCGACGATGGCCAGCTTCTGTCCGGTGCGGAAGCCGGGATCGACACCGATCACGGTGCGAGCCCCGGCGGGAGGAGCCAAAAGCAGGTCGTGCAGGTTCTTGCAGAACACCTTGTAGGCTTCCTGCTCGGCGCGATCCTTGAGGATCAAGCGCACGTCGGTCTCGATCGAGGGGGCCAGCAGGCGCTCGTAGGCGTCGCGGGCCGTGGCGGCCAAGGCCATGCCGATCGGGGTCGAAGGATGCGTGACCAGCTTCGGGGTGAGGAAGCCGACAGCGCCCTCGGTGTCCACCATCAGGTTCGAGCGCAGCACGTCCTCCTTCTCACCGCGACGGATCGCGAGGATGCGGTGGGACGGGAGGGTCTCGACCTTCTCGTTGAAGTTGTAGTACATCTCGAACTTGGAGCGCTTGCCCACCCACTCCTTGCGGGCTTCGGAGGACATGACGCCTTCCTTCTCGGCCTTGCCACGCAGGTACTGACGCACGTCGGGGTTGTCGGCGAGCTCTTCCGCCAGGATGTCGCAGGCCATGCGCACGGCGGCGGCGGCATCGGGAACGCCCTTCTCCTCCGAGACGAACTCGGGAGCGAGCTCCTCGGGCGAGAGCTGGCCTTCGGCCTGACGCTCGACAAGGGTGCGGGCAAGCGGCTCGAGACCGGCTTCGCGGGCCACGGTGGCACGGGTGCGGCGCTTGGGCTTGTACGGAAGGTACAGGTCCTCGAGTTCGGTCTTGGAGAGCGTCCCCTCGATGCGAACCTTCAGCTCGGGTGTGAGCTTGCCCTGCTCGTCGATCGACTTGAGGATGGCGGCGCGACGCTCGTCCAGTTCCTTCAAGTAGGTGTAGCGGTGATCCAGTTCGCGCAGAACGGTTTCGTCCAGCTCTCCGGTGCGCTCCTTGCGGTAGCGGGCGATGAACGGAATGGTCGAGCCCTGGTCGATGAGCTCGATGGTGCTCGCCACCTGGGTGGGGCGAACATTCAGTTCTTTGGCGATGATGCTTGCGTAATCCATGGTGCTCTCCAAATTGAGGCGGGAAAGATACTCCAATCACGCCAACACGCGGCAAGGAACTGCCAAAGGTCGACGACACTCCCTGCGATACCGGTTCGCGAGTATCTTCTGTCCATGAGTCCGACCATCCACCGAGAGGGACCTTACCGGTTCTTCTTCTTTTCCAGAGAAGAAAGCAGACGGCATGTGCATGTGGTCTGCGGTGAAGGCGAAGCCAAATATTGGTTGGAGCCATCCGTCTTGCTGTCGGAGCATGTCGGCTTGGACCCAAGGCAATTGAAACTGATCCAGTCGATCGTAGAGGAGCATGCCGATGAATTCCGCAACGCTTGGCGCGAACACTTCAGCCTTTGAAGTCACCAACATCTCGGCCCACGGATTCTGGATCTTCGACCTGTCTACCAGCCGCGAGCATTTCCTGACGTTCCAGGAATTCCCGTGGTTTGCCTCGGCAAGCGTTGCCCAGATCCGCGAGATTCGGCTGGAAGGCCGTTCCGTCCTTCACTGGCCGTTGCTCGACGTCGATCTGGACCTCGAGCGCATCCTGCATCCGGAGCGATTCCCCTTGGTCTCGCGCTAAGAGACCTTTACCCGCGGACGCGGCGCAGGGCGTGCTCGTAGACCCGCTCGTACTCGGGGACGGTGCGTTCCCAGGAGAAGGTCGGCTGCATCGCTCGCGTTTGCATCTCACGGAAATGGTCCGGGCGGTCGAAGTAGGTGCTCACGGCCCAGCCCAAGGTGTAGTAGAGGGATTCGGCGCGGTACTCGTCGAAGACGAACCCTGTCCCGCCGCCGTCCCACTCCTGATAGTTCCAGACCGTGTCGGCAAGGCCACCGGTGCGGCGCACCACCGGGAGCGATCCGTAGCGCATCGCGTACAGCTGCGAGAGGCCGCACGGCTCGTAGCCCGATGGCATGAGATAGAGGTCGGAACCCGCGTAGATCTGGTGGGCCAAGCCCTCGTCGTAGCCGATCCAGTTGCCACTTGGCCCGGGAAGCGAGCCTGGAGATCTGCCAAGTACTTGTGGAAGGTCGGGTCGCCGGAGCCAAGGAAGACGGCCTGCACATGCATTTCGCGAAGCGCGCGTTCCAGCATGCCCTGGATCAGATCCAGGCCTTTCCCCGACACGAAGCGACTCACCAGTCCGATCAGGCAACGGCCCGGATCCTGCCAAAGCCCCATGCGTTCCTGCAGGGCGCGCTTGCATTCGCGCTTGCCGGCAAGGTCGTCGGGAGTGAAGTGGGCCGGAAGCATCGTGTCGGTGGCACTGTCGAAGTCGCGGTAGTCGATGCCGTTGAGGATTCCGAAGACATCCCCCCCGCGGTCGTTGAGATACATCGCAAGGCCCTTGCCGCCTTCCGCAGTGCGGATCTCATGGGCATGCGTGGGCGAGACGGTGGTGATGGCGTCTGCGAAATGGATGCCGGCCTTGAGGAAATTGACCCGCCCCCAGTCCTCGAACTTGTTCGGGGTGAAGTGCTCCGGGCCGATGCCCATGAAGTCCAAGACGCCCTTTTCGCCGGTGCCTTGGTAGCCGATGTTGTGGATCGTCAGGACCGTGGCGGTTTGCTCAAGCGGGGAATACCACGCATCCCAAGTCTTGCGGAAGACCACGGCCGGTGCGGTCGGCCAATCGTGGGCATGGACCACATCGGGAATCCAGCCCGTGTCCTTGCAGAACTGGAGCGCGGCCTTGGAGAGGTACGCAAATCGTCCGAGGTTGTCGGGATAGGCATTGCCGCCCTCGTCGTACATGCCGCCGCGCCCGAACATCTCACCGTGCTCCACGAACCAGGCCTCGACCCCGTCGCCGTGATCGCACGCCGAGCGTCCGCACCAGATCTCCCCTTTGCCCATGTGGACGCAATGCGCCCCCTTCGACTCGATGCCATGCCTGGCCCGATCGATCTGGCGATAGAGAGGAATGCAAACCTTGACATCATGGCCTGCGCGGGAGAGGGCACGCGGCAGGGTTCCCACCACTCCACCCAAGCCACCGGAGGTGCAGTAGGGAGAACTTTCCGAAGCGACGAACAGGATCTTCATGCGTCTCAAAATGCATACAATCCGCCCCGACGAACGCTCCTGACGCACAAGCTCAGCGCGTCCCCTTGGCCTTGCCCTTTGGTCGGGATGCCTTCAAGCGGGACGATTCCCCAGCTTCCATCGCATTCACCCGTGCCACCAAGCCATGAAACGAGGCGTCTTGAGCAGGCACGGCGCCCTTGAGGGCATCGCGCCAACGCACGAGTCTTGCCTGAACATCCAAGCGTCCCGCATCGCGTTCCCCTCGGGCCAGCATCGTGGCCAGCATGTAGAAGTTCTCGGCATGGCGAGGTGCCGCACGCCGGATCGGGGACATGTCCTTGACGGATGCCGACGGGCCGGCAAAGACCGCCGGTTCGATCGCAAGCAGTTTCTGGATGCTCTCCTTGCGATCAAGCTCCGTCGCCGTGTCGCCTTTGCCGTCGAGGACGTTGTGGATCTGCGTCGTGCGGGAATTTTGATGAAGCAATTCCCAACCTCCCCGCCCTTTGGTCCAGCTCAACACCACCACGGGCCAAGCCCCTTGCTGGCGGAGCATCAGCGTGATGCGCGCACCCAGTGTCAACGTGGTCGAGGGATCGCCGTTCATGGCCTCAAGCTTCGCGGAATCCGCGACAGGAGGGATCTTCCCCGCCCGGATCTGGGCCAGCAGGTAACGCGGCACATCGAGGAAGGTCCCCTCCAAGTGAAGATCGCGACGAACGCCATGGACCACCTGCAGTTCGCGCATGCCCATGTAATCGGCATCCCCACCCAGGAGAACCACGGCCCCGCGCGGGCAGACCTCAAGCGCGAAGCGGTTCATGGCTTGGGTCGCCGGAGTCCATTGCCCCAAGCGGGCCAGATGCCGGATGGCCTTGTCCGCCAGACTGTCCTGCGCCCGCATCATGGCTTCCACCCAGTAGGACATCCACGCGTCCGTCGCATTCGAGTCCAGGGCAACCGCCCTTCGCGCCCAGAACCAGCAACTGTCAGCATTGCTCAGTGCGGAATTCCAGCGCATGTTGGGCTGCAGAAGATCGCTGTAGGCGAGCGCCGCCGCCGCATCGCGCGGATTGTCGCGCAAGATCTTGCGCACCAGCACCACGGCTTCACTGTCCTGACCGAGCCGACGCATCGCCATCACCCTCCCGACACGCGCAAGCGAGTCCGTGGGAGCGCCATCGAGAATCTCAAGATATTGGGCAAGGGCGGATTCATAGCGACCCGCCAGATAATCGCCCATCGCATCCATTGAAAGCCGGTGGGCAGGAACGGGCTCACAACCCGCTTCCGGGCAGGGAATCGTCGTATCCATGATCGCCTCGCCAGCGATGCTCCCGCCAACCAAAGCAAGCATCAGCCCAGTGACCTTGCCGAAAAATCGCCGCATGAGTCCGTCTCCTGTCCAATGGATGCGCGTGAGGACCATCAACCACCTCGCAGAGTGCCGCGAGGCGTTTCTTTGGCCAGAGATTCAGGTCCAAGAAGGAATTTCAAGGAATCTGACCCGCAGAGATTGAATGTACGCCCGATCGCCGATTCGCGCCAGACGGGATATGACGCAATCCATCACTCCTCATCGATCGTCCTTGAGTGTATTTTTGGGTGCATGCCCGAATCGTCGGCGGAAAGCTCCATCGCTCGCTTGGCTACCGGCACCTTCTTGGTCGCCCGCCCCTTGTTGCGCGACCCCAATTTCGAAGGGTGCGTCCTGTTCCTGTGTGCGCACGAACCCGACGGAGACTACGGATTGATCCTCAACCGGGCCGCATCGATGCCCTTGGAAGAGGTCTTCGATCAGTTGCCTCCCGCCGCACGCGGTCCACGCCGCATCGGCATCGGTGGCCCCGTCGAGCAGGACAAGGTCCAGATCCTGGACTGGAGCCAAGACCCGGCGCCTCACGGCCAAGTCATCGTTCCGGGCCTGACCATGGGCGGGCATTGGGACTTTTCCACGATCGCCGATCCGGAAAGCCCCCCGGGCAAGACCTTCGTCGATGCCGATCCATCGACCTACCGCATCTTCATCGGCTATTCGGGCTGGGGCGAAGAGCAGTTGCGCAACGAGATCGAACTCGGCGCTTGGGACGTGTTCGAGGCCGATGTCCTGGCGACTCTCAAGCTCGCTCCGGAGTCCGTGCCAACCACCTCCGAAGACTTTGCCTTATGGGCGCAGCAAAACCCACCGAGGCCGCTGGCATGAATCGAATCGTCCTGTTGATTTCCTTGCTCGCAAGCGCCGGCATGGCCCGTGATTTCAATGTCACCGGCGTGGTCGGACCGACCTCCAAGGCCGGCAAATGGGATCCATCCGTGGCTTGGAACGTTCACGCCTTGTGGAATGTGGATCAGATGGTCCTTGTCGGAGCCGGTGTGGGCTACGAGGGTGAAACATCCTCCTACCTGCCTGTCACCGGCCGCTTGATGGTCCGTCTGCCATACGGGAGGCAGACGCTTCCCTTTGTCGATGGCGACATGGGCGTGGGCGTGCGCAACGTGCTGTCCGAAAGCTTCCTGGCTTGGAAGGCGGGAATCGGCATCGACCAGAAACTCGGCGATCGCTCCAGCCTGTTGCTGGGAAGCGGCTTCCAGTCGCGCAACCGCTTCTACATCCGCACCGGTCTCCTGCTCGAACTCTGAGCATGCGATTTTCCGGCCTCAGGAAGCTCTTCTGGAACCTGGCCGGAATCACATTGTTGGGCACCGGAATCGCAGGGATCGTCCTTCCCTTGCTGCCCACCGTTCCGTTTGTGCTGGCGGCCGCCTTCTGCTTCTCCAAAGGCTCGCCACGCCTTGAATCTTGGCTGCTTTCGCATCCGCGCTTCGGCCCATGGATCCGGGACTGGCGCGCCCACCATCGCGTCCCGCGCGTGGCCAAGATCGCAGCGTCAGTGACCATGTTCGCAAGCTGCTCCCTGTCCAGCATCTACTTGGCCTTGCCTTGGATCTTGGCGCCATGGATCAGCTGCGCCTTGGTCGCAGCTTGGCTTTGGACCCGCCCCACCCGCATCTGAGGCGTGAAAAAGGCCCGGAACTTCCGCTCCGAGCCTTCCCTTCCATTCAAGGTGAACTGTCGACTCAAGCCTTCTTGTTCGGCCAGATCATGCTTGCGCCGATCGAAACGCCCAGCACCAGCACGATCACCGAAAGCGATTGAACCGGGGTGAGCCGCACCCAATGTTCCACCAGCATCTTGACGCCGATGAAGATGAGCAGGGTCGAAAGACCGGCCTTCAGGAAGCGGAAAGAATCCACCATGCCTTGAAGCAGGAAGTAGAGGGAGCGCAAGCCCAGGATGGCAAACACGTTGGAGGTGAACACCAGCACCGGCTCAGTGGTGATCGAGAAGATGGCCGGGATCGAATCGAAGGCGAACACGACGTCCGTGAATTCGATCACGACAAGCGCCAAGAAGAGCGGAGTCGCCCAGAGCTTGCCGTCGATGCGTACGAAGAAGTCGTGGTTCTTGATCTCGGTGGTGACCGGGATCACCTTGCGCACCAGCTTGACGATCCCGCTTTCCGCGTTCTCCTCGCCTTCATGCTCCTTGGAAAGGAGCATCTTCAGGCCAGTGAAAAGGAGGAAGGCCCCGAAGACATAGAGCACCCAATGGAAGTTCGAGACCAGGGCCGCACCGGCGCCAATCAAAATGCCACGGAAGACCAAGGCACCCAGGATTCCCCACAGAAGCACGTTGCGCTGGAAGATGGGGGGAATGGCGAAGTAGCGGAACAGCAGCACGATGACGAAGATGTTGTCCATCGACAGGCTGTATTCCACCAACCAACCCGTCAGGTAGAGAACGGTGGCATTGCCATTGGTGAGAGCACTTTCCGGTGCGATCCAGCCCTTCCAAAAGAAGAAGATGATGCCCGCAAAGGCGATCGCAAGGCTTGCCCAGATTCCCGTCCAGACCAAGGCTTCCTTGGGCGTGACGATGTGGTCCTTGGACTTCTTGCTGAACAGACCAAGGTCGATCGCCAGCATGAAGAGGATGAAGACTAAAAAGCTGCCCCAGAGGATGAGTTTGTGATCCATACCCACAAGCTACAATCTTACCGGGAAGATTTCCGCAAAGAAAAATGGGCAAACGATTTGTTTGCCCATCCCAATCCCCGACCAAGGAATGGTCAGATCAGAATTCCAACTCGAAGTAGCGATCGTAGCTCTTGCGGGCCTCGTCGATGATGCGATAGGCGTCCTCACGCCCCAGCCACTCACCGATCTCCACGTGCTTGCCTTCCAGCTCCTTGTAGCCCTTGAAGAAGTTGCGAGCGATCATCAGGAAGACCTGGTCCACATCCTCGATCTCAAGGGCCGGGTTGCGCTGGAACACCGGCACGGCCAGGACCTTGTAGTCCTTCTTGCCGCCGTCGGTCATGTCCAGCACGCCCACCGGGCGCGCCATCACCACCGTGCCCGGGGGCATGGAGTTGTTCATGAG
Organism: Fibrobacterota bacterium; assembly: GCA_039798005.1. Classification (GTDB taxonomy): domain Bacteria; phylum Fibrobacterota; class Fibrobacteria; order UBA5070; family UBA5070; genus JBDKGV01. Next base: position 4,271 of record JBDKGV010000037.1, on the reverse strand, counting down.
CACCATGACGTCCAACGGATCACCGTCCTCGGCATGGGTCGAAGGCAGGAAACCGTAGTTGGCCGGATAGAGCATGCTGGAAAGCAGCACGCGATCCAAGACGAAGGTGTTGAACTCCTCATCGAACTCGAACTTGGTATTGGTGTCCTTTGCGATCTCAATGATGCAACGGACGATTTGCGGAGCCTCTTTGCCAATTGGAAGGCGATGGTAATTCATGGTCTAACGAAATCTACTTTGAATGCGTGTCAAAGTCGAATCGTCTTCTGCTTCTTCCCATTCTGCCCATCCTCCTTTTGTCCGCATGCAACGATGTCATGCGCGACCAGAAGGAGCTGCGCATCACCACGGACGGTCTTTTCCTCGAAGGGATCAAGCATCCGATCACCACCAAGGAGCTCTCCGACTCCATGGTCCGGTTTTGCGAAGAGCGCCACCACTGGAGGGTCGTGGCCGATTCGGGAGCCACCGCAAGCGACTTCAAGCCCATCCTGGACGCCGCCTTGATTCGCCAGCCGTGCAAGGGACTCCTGCACTTCAAGACGGAATACTCTGAGAGCTGGGTCATGCCGCTGATCCCCATCAGTCGCAACTACTACTCGCTCGACGAGGCCGACACCTCGAAGCCCGTGCTGTGCATGACTGTCTACGCCCATCAGTTCGGCATCGGCCTTGCCCTGATCTCGGGGATGCTCCCTCCCATCAACATCGTGCACACCCCCGAAGGCTTGGAATACGTGCGCGACGACTCCAAACCCAAGCATGTCGCCGAAGCCTGGATCGACGACGATGGCCGTTGCCTCGTCCCCATCCGCAAGACCCGCTGCGTCGACACCTTGGAGGCCCGCACCCGCTATGTCCGCCTCGGGCAGTTCGACCAGATGGTGGATACCCTGTGGAGCGACTCGCTTCCCAAGAACATGAGCAAGAAGCCGCTCACGGTCGATGTCGCGTTGCGCGCCCAGTTCCATGTCCTGCGCTCGCTCAAGGGATCACTGGCCAAAGGCAACTACTACCACTTGACGGCCGACTCGACGCTCAATGCCAACCGATTGTTCGACCGCATCTCGTCCTTCCGTCGCATCAACATCGACTTCAACACCTTCGAACTGCGCTGACCCCCAAAGACCGCTGATCCGACCCTTCAGGTCGGTTCAGCCTTCCTTGACGCGAGCGCCTCGCATCGTCTTGGTGTCCAATCCAAGGACCTTGAGGCGGTTGTGAAGCGCCGTCCGGGCAATCCCCAAGTTCAAGGCCGCCTTGGCCACGCTCCACTGGTGCCGCTGCAGGTGCTCGACCACGAAGCGCCTTTCCATCTCATCCTGGGCCTTCCGCAAACCGGGATAGTCCAAGGACAGGTAGTCGATCTCGCCTTCGGAAAGGGCGGCAAGCGATGGCTGCAACCCCGGCTTGACCTCCTCGGCGCGGATCGGACCGGAGCCGCCATAAGCCATCAGGCGCAGGAGCACATTTTCCATCTCGCGCACGTTGCCGGGCCAAGAATGCGACTGGAGCAGATCCATCGCCTCCGGGGAAACCGGACGCACAGGGCCTGAGAGGGTGTGCTTCTTGACCAAGTGCCGCACCAGGCCCGGAATGTCCTCGCGACGGTACCGCAACGGCGGCAGCACGATGGGATGGACGCTCAGGCGATAGAAGAGATCGGCACGAAAGCTCCCCGACTCCATCGCCACTTCCAAGTCACGGTTGGTCGCCGCGATCACACGCACATCGACATGGCGCACCCGGCTCTCGCCCACTCGCCGCACCTCGCCCTCCTGCAGCACGCGCAAGAGACGCGCCTGGGCCGAAGGGGGAATGTCACCGATCTCGTCCAGGAAAAGGCAACCGCCGTCGGCCGTCTCGAACAAGCCTTCGCGGTCGCGGTCGGCGCCCGAAAAGGCGCCACGCGCGTGCCCGAAAAGCTCGGATTCGATCAAGCTTTCCGAGATGGCGCAACAGTTGACCACGACCCACGGGCCCTTGCCGCTGGCCTTGGACAGGGTCTTGGCCACCAGTTCCTTGCCGGTCCCCGACTCGCCACGCACCAGCACCGGCGCACGCGTGCGAAGCGCGGCGCGCATCTGCTCCCACACCTTGTCCATGCCTTGGCTTTCGCCGGCGTAGCCTTCGTAGAGTCGGCGCGGGTCCGGAAGCATCAATCTTCTTTCGTGAGGATCTCGGTGCCGTTGGCGGTCAAGGCGAGGGTGTGCTCGAACTGGGCCGAAAGCTTCCCGTCGGCGGTCACGGCCGTCCAGTTGTCGGGCTTGAGCTTGATCTTCCAGAGACCTTGATTGATCATGGGCTCGATGGTGAAGACCATGCCGCGACGCAACCGCGCACCCTGCTTGTCGCGGTAGTGCAGCACGTTGGGCGGCTCATGGAACAGGCGTCCGATGCCGTGTCCGCAGTAGTCGCGCACCACGCTGTACCCTTGGGCTTCGGCGTAGTCCTCGATGGCCGCGCCGATGTCCCCGAAATAGCCGCCTTCCTTGGCCGCCGCGATCCCGATCTCCAGGCATTTTTCCGAGCATTCCACCAAGCGCCTCGCCTCGGGCGAAGGCTCGCCCACGTAGCAGGTCGCCGAGCAGTCGCCGAAGTATCCGTCCACCGTCACCGTGATGTCCAGATTGACGATGTCGCCATCCTCGAGCGGGATGGCATTGGGGATGCCATGGGTGACCACCTCGTTCACCGAGGAGCAGATCGAGTTGGGAAATCCCCCCTTGGTGAGCTTGGGGTTGCGCGGATCGGATACCGGGCGCCCAGGGTAGTTGAGCGGACTCGGGTAGGCCCCGTGGTCCAGGATGAAGTCGCGCACCTTGGCGTCGATCTCAAGCGTGGTCACGCCCGGGGCGACCAGGGTACGGGCGTAGCTCAGGGTCTTCCCCGCCAACTTCCCGCTTGTGCGCAGAAGTTCGATTTCCCTGTCAGTCTTGATCCGGATCAAAGCAGTCCTTTCGTGGAGCCTTGCAATATACCCGTTCAGGCCCCCTCCGTCACAATTCGTTGCAACATGCCCGGGTCCTGAAGGCTTCAGGCCCCTTTTCCCGCCCTGTTCGCCCATGACCTTGATTTGACAATTCCTGTCATGGGCTCGCCAAGCCTCCTCGCACCTCACCCCGCCACCTGCGGTGGCCGCCCCTCTCCACCAGGTGGCGAGGGGCCGTTCACTGCTGCGGGGTCTTGGCCCTTCGGGAGACGGTCGGGGGGAGATCGGACCTACCCGTGCATCCAGCCGCGCGCGGGCAGGCGGCGAGTGCGGCCTCCCGGCTCCTCCAGCACCACGCCCTTGCCGTTCTCCACACGGCCCACGACGCGGGCGCCCAAGGGCAGGTTCCATGCGGACTTGGCTGGCACGCTCAAAAGCAGCGCATGGTCCTCACCGCCGTGCAAGACCCAGTCCCAAGGGTCGAGCTTGAGCTTGGCGGCCGCCTGCTCCATCGCCGTGGATGGCTTCAGGGCGTTGGTCTCCAGCACGATCTTCACCCGCGATTGCACCGCGATGTGGTGCGCTTCGCTGGACAGGCCATCCGACGTGTCAATGGCCGCGTGCACATCAAGCTTGAGGCAGCGCTCCCACAGATCCATGGGGGGCATCGGCCGCAGGTGCAGACGCTTCCAGTCGCGAAAGCCCTTTTCGCCGCGCACAAGCGAGGCAAGCCCCGCACCTGAAGCGCCAGTGCTGCCCAAGAGCACCAGCAGGTCGCCGGGTCGCGCTCCGGCACGGGGCCAGGGCTTGTCCACCACGCGCCCCGTCATCGAGAGGCTGACAAATCCTGTCATGGAGGAACGGACCGTGTCGCCGCCCACCAGCTTCACGCCATAGGTCTTGCAGGCTTCCAAGGCGCCCTTGGCAAGACCGGCAAAGACATCCTCGCCCCAATCGCGCCCCATCCCCACGCTCCAGACCGCATGCTCCGGGCGTGCGCCCATCGCCAAGCAGTCCGCGACGTTTGCCGCCACGACCTTCCAGCCCACATCGGCGGGCTTGGACCAGTCCAATCTGAAATGGACGGTTTCCGTCATCGCATCGCAACACAGGACCGTGCCGTCGGGAAGCAGCGCCGCGTCGTCCCCGATGCGCGAGGGGTCGCGGCTCCAGCCGAAGGCCTTGGCGATGCGTTTGAACTCCGGGGTCGGAAGGGGCGCCGGCCCTGTCACAAGGCAGGCACCAGCGTAACGCTCCGGCCAAGGACTTCCTCAAGGAGATCGAGCTTGGATTGGGCCGCCCACAAGTCCATCGACGGATCCTCCCCTTCGGAGGGCTG
>JBDKGV010000036.1:0-19479 GCA_039798005.1 Fibrobacterota bacterium | reverse complement strand
ACCTTGGAGGGGAAATGTATTCTGTTCCAGACAGCTGGCGGTCGCTTTCGCCAGAGGAAATCCACAAGCGTTTCGGCAAGACCACTTGGACGGAAGCGCCTTTGGGTTGGCGGTACCGCGACTCGCGCCATTTCGTCGTCCTGCAGGATGCGCAGGAAGGCGAGGAGATCTGGTGGTCGCTCTTTCGTGCCGAGTCCGGTGAGTATGTGGAACTTGCCCGCAACTACGGCGAGGAGATCTGGGACGGCGATGACGAGGACATCGAGATCCGCTGGGACGGTGAGTTTCCGTTGGAGTGGGTCGAGGAATTCGTCGAGGGTTCCACCGAATGGATCCGTCTCTCGACCTCCGAGACGCTGGAGACCTTCGGCCCGACGCTGGAGACGGAGCAGCCCCAATCTTGGCGGCATCGGGAAGGCGAGCATTTTCTGGTGCTGATCGGTGAAGGCATGGAAGATGGTCGCGAGGAGTTTTCCTGGAGCGTGGTGCGGGAAGGGCCGGAGGGCTATGAGGAGATCGCCGAGTTCTTTCACGACGCAGGTGGCGGTGGAGCCGACGAGGACGACGACGAGGAAGATCACGACAACGAATTGACTCGGGACGACGATGACGAGATCGCGGCGCCGCAGGCCCTGCCGATCGAGGAAACACCGGCACCGGAGCCGGAGCCTCAAGCGCTTGCGGACGATTGGTGGGAAGTCCCGCCCTTCGAATGGGCTGCCGAAATCGTCACGGCCGATATCCAAGCTCGCGATTCCTGAACGGAATGCAGTCTGCGGACTGCACCAGCGATGGAAGCGATCGCTGTCCTTGCCGTGGATTTCGATTGGCATGGACTGTGCAGTAGTGTCGGGTCCCAACTCGCGCAACACTAGGAGCATCCATGAAAGTCCGTGCCCTGCTGGCCTTGGCTGGCGTTTTCTTCCTGTCCGCTTGTGAATCCGAGTCGACCACCGCTTCCGTGACATCGCAAGAGACCTCCCGTCTGAGCCTTGTCGCCCCGCCGATGAATGGCGCCGCGTTGGCAGGTCGCCCTTCCTTGGCGGCTCGTGCCGAGGTCGGTGGAAAACTTGTGGTCACGCTGACCAATCCGGTCCTGCTGGTGAACCGCAGCGATACCGTGACATGGGATGGCGGCGATACGCTCAAGACCGCCTTCGATGGTCTCTTGCCTGGTGCCGGCTACCGCCTGGTGGCACAGTACTTGGATTCTCGCGGCATGGTCACCCACCGCGATTCCGTGGCCACCTTCGCCCTTGGGCGTGCCCAGAATCTTGCCTTGTCCTTGAGACTCAAGGCGGAACTTGGCAAGATCCTGCTGCAATTTCCCGCAGTTCCCGATGGCGTGGACACCTTGAGCCTTGCTGTCGAGCAGGTCGGGGGCAAGAGTTGGCGGGCGCAAATCGCCCGTCCTTCCGCAGGTCGAGGCTCCTTGCGAGTGGACTCGCTGCCCTTGGGAGTCGATCTCACGGCACGTCTGCGGGCATGGTCGAAGACGGGGGATACTCTCTATTACCTGGATACGACCCTGAACCTCAGCTCGAGTCAGGATCAGACCTTCGCGTGGACCCTTGGCTCGGCGCTCGGGCGAACCCAGGGCAGCCTGACCTTTCTCGAAGGAGGCGAGGCGGCGGGTCTGGTGGGATTTGCCGGAGCGGCAAGCCAGCCCATGACTCAGAGCGGTCGCCTGCTCTTCACCGGCTTTTCTGATTCAGGGGCGGCGGATTGGGTTCGCCTGACCAATCCGGGATCCGAAACCGTCGTGGACTCCGTGCGTCTTTCTCGCGGGACGCTGGACACCACCTTTGCCGTGAATCTGGCGCCGGGCCAAAGCCTGATCGTGACACGGGCCACTTCTGACCTGACCTCCAAGACGGGGCATCCGTTGCAGGGCGCCAATCTGCTTGGTTCCAGCGTGGCGACGGTCACCTGGTCGGCGACGGGAGGGACGGTGTGGACCTTGGCTCGTGCCGACGGAACCCAGTTCATGGACATGGTCTACATCCTGCCGGGCAAGAACGGCTGGCCGGTTCTCAACACCTCGACAAGTCGGAGCCTCTATCTGCGGTCATCCGTGGGCACTGGGGTTGGCAACGATGCCGGAGGCAACTGGTGCGCGCGTGCCAGCGATGCGCCGACAGGGACCTGCCCCTAGCGATTCTTTGGCGAACTCCGCATACGACAAAGCCCCGCTCCATCGAGTCGGGGCTTTCTTTGTGCTTTGGAAAAAGCTCAAGCGGCCAGAGGAGGCAGGGCGTCGGCGGAACGGATCACGGGGATCAGTTGTTCCAAGTCCGTCATGACCAGAAGGTCGTTCATCTCATCGCTAGGGGTGAGGATCACAAGTTCCCCGCCGCGGCGGACAAGACGCTGCTGGGCTTCCAGCAGGATGCCAAGCACCGAACTGTCGAGCATCTCGATGCCGCTCATCTCCAAGACGATCTGGCTGACGGCGGAATTCATGCTGTCGTCCGTAAGCACGTCTTTCATGATACGCGAGGTGCGCAGGCTTGCGATTCCGCCAAGCTTGAGGAAGATGCGAGCACCTTCCTGCGTTCTTTCCATTGTCAAGACGTTCGTGTTATCCATATTGCCAGTTTGCAAATTACTCTGATTGTGGCGATTTCGCCGGACTTTCAAGGAGAAACAGATGTTCAAGGGTACTTTGGCACTTCTGGGCTGCGGCAATATGGGCGCCGCGTTGATCCGGGGCGCCGTGGGTGGAGGCTTTCCTGCCGGCCAGATTCGCCTCGTGGATCCTGATGCCGCGAAGGTCGCCGAGCTGACAAATGACGGCATCGGAGCTTCCGCGACGCTTGAGGAAGCCTTCGGGTCGGCCAGTGTCGTGATCCTTGCCGTCAAGCCGCAGATCTTCCCCTCGCTTGCGATTCGCATCGGTCAGCTTCTGCCCGAGAACGCCTTGGTCATTTCGATCATGGCCGGTGTGACGGTGCGGCGCATCCGCGAGCTGATGGGACGCCCTGAGCAGCATGTCGCACGCTTGATGCCCAATCTTCCGCTCACGGTGGGGGCCGGTGCCAGCGCCGTGGCCACCGGTGGCCTATCTGCCGAGGACCTCGAGCTGGTGCGCGCCCTGTTCCGGCCGACTGGAAGCCTAGCGGAAGTGCCCGAGTCCCAGCTGGACGCCGTGACCGGACTTTCCGGCAGCGGTCCGGCCTATGTGCTCAAGTTCCTCATGAGCCTGGAAGATGGCGGCGTCCTTTCGGGATTGCCCCGCCCCGTGGCGCGTGAACTTGCGCTGGCCACCATCGAAGGCACCTGCAAGCTCCTGCGGGAATCAGGTCTTGAGCCCGATGCCCTGCGCGGCATGGTCACAAGCCCCGGCGGCACCACGATCCACGGTCTGCAGGCCCTGGAGAAGGGTGGCTTTGGCGCGGCGGTGGCCGATGCCGTGTACGCCGCGACGCGCCGTTCCCAGGAACTGGGCGGCTGAGGATGGGGCGGGAGGTCAAGGTCCACGAGAGCTGGCGCTTGCGACTGCAGGCCGATTTCGACAGCCCCTGGTTCGGGGAGCTGGCGGACTTCCTGCGCGCAGAAAAGGCGGCTGGCCAAGTGGTCTATCCTCCCGGTTCCCTCATCTTCAATGCACTGAACACGACGGCCTTTGACGACGTGCGCGTGGTGATCTTGGGGCAAGACCCGTACCACGGCCCGAGCCAGGCGCACGGCCTGAGCTTCTCGGTGCAAACGGGTGTCCCTAAACCGCCTTCGCTTGTGAACATCTTCAAGGAATTGCACGACGACCTCGGGCATCCGATTCCGGTTCACGGAAATCTGGAACCTTGGGCGCGCCAAGGCGTGCTGCTTCTCAACACGAGCCTGACGGTCCGGCAGGGGCAGCCGATGTCGCACCAAGGCCGTGGCTGGGAGACGTTCACCGACCGCATCGTGCAACTCCTGGCGGCTCGTGAGCAGCCGATGGTTTTTCTTCTGTGGGGATCACCGGCCCAGAAGAAGGCGCGTTGTGCCGATCTTTCCCGGCACGGCGTCTTTACGGCGCCGCACCCCTCGCCCCTTTCGGCCTACCGCGGTTTCTTCGGATCCAAGCCGTTCAGCCAAGCCAATGCGTTCTTGGAAAGCAAGGGGCTCGAGCCGATCGACTGGCGAATTTGAGGCATTGGCCACTGTGATGGTCGACGATCCGGTCGCGACTAGTTCCGTGGATTGTTAATTTGGGCGCAGATGTGCGATTCTCAGCACGTGTTTTATATCCCCCAAAGAAAGAAACATCAGTGCAGTGTTCGATTTTTGTGCTCTCCCTGCTCGCTGTTTCGGCCTTCGCTGGTCCCAAATTCGGTGTCGACGCCGCTGGTCTTGTAACCATTCCCAGCTATACTGGCCCAATCATGACCACGAATCCCGGCTTCGGTGTCAAGCTCGCTCCGGCGATCCAGATGGATTTCAACGAGCAGTTTGCGGTACGGGCCAATGTTGGGTACGAGTTCACCACATGGGGCGAGGAGGTCAAGGGCTTGTCGTGGCAAGACTATCAGACGCATCGTGTGACTGCGGGTGTGGATGCGGTGTTTGCAGTTATCCCCAAGGTTCAGCTGCTGGCCGGATTGGGAGTGGATATTCCCGTACACGATGATTCCGATGGCTTGAGGCGCTGGGAGGATGCCAACGGCAATATCATCTCGTCGAAAGGGGGCGTGGGTGTTTTGGAACCCAAGACATCGATGTTCGTTGATGTGGGTGCAGGTTACGTGATCTCGCCGTCCCTGTCGGTGAACGCTAAGTACAAGCTCGCCTTGACCGAGTACTACAAGACGGTCTTCATTGATCACCCAAACTATGACGTCAAGCTCAATCAGATCCAAGCTGGCGTCTCGTACAACTTCGGAAACTGATTTAGACAGATTCTGTCTGCTTCAAGGAAAGGCCATCCGCTTCGGGTGGCCTTTCTTGCGCCAGGGATGCCGGCCGACAGGCCCAAGACCCCGCAGCCATGCCTTCGCACACGATGGCGGGGGCGGATTTCAAATCCGGCCGCCAAGACATGGCGAGGAGGCTTGGCAGGCAGCCCGGCCCAGGTCCCTGAGTGGAGTCGAAGGGCACCTGGGGAGGCGCCCAAAAAGAGCGTGGGATCGACTATCTTTGGCTGGCTGTCCAATCCACAATCACAAATGATCGAAAGAGACTGAAATGGCCAAGACCGTCATTGCCGGCAACTGGAAGATGAACAAGACCCTGCCCGAGGCCGTGGAGCTTGCCAAGGCCGTCGTGGCCGCCGCCGCCGAGGCTCCCGCCGACGTGAAGCTCGTGGTCTGCCCCAACTTCATCGCCCTGGCCTCCGTGGCCGAGGTCGTGAAGGGCTCCGTCGTGGGCCTGGGCGCTCAGGACATGCATTGGGAAGAGTCCGGCGCCTTCACCGGCAAGGTCTCGGCTTCCATGCTGGTTTCGGCCGGTGTCGAGTTCGTGATCCTGGGCCACTCCGAGCAGCGCCAGTTCTTCGGTGAGACCGACGCTACCGTGAACAAGAAGCTCGTGCAGGCTCTCAAGCACGGCCTCACCGCTATCGTCTGCATCGGCGAGCTGCTGGCCGAGCGCGAAGCCGGACAGACCAACGAAGTCAACGAGCGTCAGCTCAAGGGCGCCTACGCCGGCATCTCCGCCGAAGACGCCGCCAAGACCATCATCGCCTACGAGCCCGTCTGGGCCATCGGCACTGGCAAGGTCGCTTCCGACGAGCAGGCTCAGGAAGCCCATGCCTACATCCGCACCGTGCTGACCGGACTCTATGGCGCCGAAGTCGCCGGCGGCATCACCATCCAGTACGGCGGCTCGATGAAGCCGGACAACGCCAAGGGCTTGCTTGCCCAGGCCGACATCAACGGCGGACTCATCGGCGGCGCAGCCCTCAAGGCCGCCGACTTCGTGGGAATCGCGAAGGCCAAGTAAGGCCTCTGTCCGCTCCGGCGGGCGGTTTGCGCATCGAGCCCTCCTCGACTTCGGTTGGGGAGGGCTTTTTCGTGCGTCTCTCGATTTGAGACGTTGTCGCTTTGGTCTTGACGTGATTCAGGAATGACTGGTAGGGTGATGGAACCTCTCGCGCAAACCTTCACGATCAGGAGTCCATGACGATGCGGACCAATTCCATCAGACTTGCAGCGCTTGCGTGTGCGGGCCTTTGCCTTGGCAAGGCCGTGGACGCACAGGAGACACGCCAGAATCTCGGCATCTACGGAGGCACGGTCCTCTCGACGGCGTGGGAGCATCGCAGCGGGCGACTCTTCGCATCCGTCGCAGGCCCCCTGTCCCTTTTCGCCTCGGACGACACGGGCAGGACTTGGAAACCCGCCTATCCGACCGATTCGCTCAAGTGGATGGAAGGCCAGACCATGCGGGGCTGGGCCGGGCGCGGCATGAACGTGTGGGCCAAGGAGGGAATCGTCCTGTCGCGCTCCGTCGAGGAAGGCGGAGTGCTGTGGGCGGCGACCGCAAGTGCCGACGGCAGGAATTTCCGCACGGCTTGGGACGAGAAGCTGGTGCAAGGCTGGCGCGACAGCACGCGCAGGCAGTCGGGCGGTGATCCGTTCCTGGGCGGCTTCAACACCGCACACATCCACAAGGGAAAAGTGTTCCTGGGGTTGGGCGGTGCCTTGATGGTTTCCAAGGATACGGGGCGAAGCTGGAAGGCCATGCCCTTCCCCGATTCCTCCGGCCTGATCGAACGGGATGCCCGGAAGAAGCATGGAATCCAGCATGTGCTGGTGGCCAAGGATGATTTTTCGAAGCTGTTCGTGGTGGCCTCGGCCCCGACCAACGACATGGGTTCGAAGGTCGGCGGGGCGGGTTCCCTTTACGGCACCTCCGACAGCGGCAGGAGCTGGAAGGAAGTCGTCATTCCCGATACCATCGGAGGCAAGGACACCACGCACCTCCAGCACATCTCCATGCTGTGGAGGTCGGAGCGGTCCTCGGACACCATCCTGCTTCTCAATGCGCCGCAGCAGAGTCCGGTGCCTTCACCGGATCCCGCCTTGTTCTTGAGCGCCGATGGCGGCCTCACTTGGACAAAAATTGTCAAACAGAGCCTCTCCAATCCCCCGAACCCGAATTCGATGCAGCTTGCGGGTTTGCAGGTGTTCCAAGACAGCCTCTTCAAGGGTCCCTCCGGGATTCGACTGGTGTCCGGGGCGAGCTACTCGGATGACCTGGGGACAAGCTGGACCCGGCTGGACAAGGCCGCCAACGGGGAGATCGGGCAGATCACCGGGATCACCGGTCACATCGAAGGCACCGACATCTGGTTCGCCTCCTCGGATCTCGGACCCAAGACTTCCTTCGACGGGATCAATTCGGCCAACTACAGGCTGGGGACGGAAGGGATGACTTCGCTTTCCATCTCGCGGGTGGGACAGCTTCCGAACCAGCTCCATCGCGTCTACCTGGCGACCAACACCGGGCTTGCCTTCACCACGGCCTACACCGACACGACCGTGAAGATGGCCGACAAGTGGAAGGCTCCGCACGGCCAGTTCCCCATCGTCTTCGATCTCTCGGGCGCCGTGAGCGACGTGGCCATCGATCCGAAGGATTCCCTGCATCTGGTGGCCTCCACCGGCAACGGCCTGTGGTTCACCAAAAACGGTGGGCTCAAGAAGAACGACTGGACCGCGGTGAATTTCCGCGACATCCCGGGATGGCAGGACTGGTGCTTCGTGCGCGACCTGGAGTTCTACAACTCCGACACGATCTTCGCCGCGACCAAGGCGGATCAATCCGACAATGGCGGACTCCTGATGAGCGGCGACGGCGGCAAGAGCTGGAAGACCGTGGCGGCCATCGGCAATCGCCCCGTGAATTCGGTCACGGTTGCCGAGAACGCGTCGGGAGCCAAGGTGATCTATGTGGGCACCGGCAAGGCGACCGTGCCGGGATGGCTCTTCCGCAGCCGCAACGGCGGCGCGACCTGGGACACCATCAAGGGCATGGACGCGACCAACAATCCCGGGCGCAAGCAGTTGCCGGTCCGTGACGTCGAGGCCCGGCCGGGATCGCTCGACACCATCTTCATCGCGGGTGGCGACAATACCGACTGGGCGGTGGGCTGGTCCTTCAACGGGGGCGATTCCATCAAGGTCCCGCGACAGAAAGGCGGGGGCGCGGAGATCTCCCGGATCGCGGTGAACAAGCATCATCCCGACTCGGTGTACTTCGCCATGCGCAACTCGATCCTGCTCCTGGACCTCACCGTGGACACGGCGGCGGCGGCCAAGGGCTTCGAATGGCCGATGTGCCAGATGAACTGGTTCACCGGTTATCCTGGCGAGATCCTGTACGACATCCATTACGACGAATTGATGATGGCAAGCTCGGTCGGGGCCTTCGGGATCACAAGCAAGGCCGCAGCGCCTTTGGGCGTGTCCAGGTCGATCGCCAAGGTGCGTCCGGGAATCCGGGTGTTCCAGACGGCATCGCAAATCAAGGTTGCGGTGGACAATGCGGCCAATGCCCGCGTGCGCATCGAGCTGTACGACCTCAAGGGCAAACGGATCAAGACGGCTCTCTCGGAGGTCCGCCCTGCCGGGGAAGTCGCGGCGGAATTCGACGCGAGTGCATTGCGCTCGGGAGTCTACGTGGTGCGGGCGACCACCGCCACGGCCTCGAAGGCCGTGACGATCACGCTCCAGCACTGATCAATCCGACCTGGTTTCCATGCCTTCCTCGGCAGTTGTCGGGGAGGGCTTTTTTGTGCCGTGCGGGGAGGTACCTTTCCCCCGCAAACGAAGGAGTCTTCCATGTCCGATCTTTCCTGGGCCGAGCGCGCCCGCGACCTATTTCCCGGTGGCGTGAATTCGCCGGTGCGCGCGTTCCGCAATGTGGGCGCCGAGCCGTTTTTCGTGAAGCGGGCCGAAGGGGCGCGGCTGTGGACCGAGGAGGGACAGGAACTGGTGGATTGGATCGGGTCGTGGGGGCCGATGGTGGTCGGGCATCTCCATCCGGTGGTCAAGGCGGCGATCGAGGAGGCCTTGGCCGAAGGATCGAGCTTCGGTGCCTGTTCCCGGCGCGAGGTGGAGCTGGGCGAGGAAATCCGCGCCCGGATGCCGGTGGCCGAGATGCTTCGACTGGTCAGTTCCGGGACCGAGGCGACCATGAGCGCGGCACGGCTTGCGCGTGGCTTCACCAATAAGTCAAAAATTGTCAAATTCCGGGGCTGCTACCATGGACATTCCGACTCCTTCCTGATCGCGGCGGGATCCGGTGCGCTGACCTTCGGCAACCCGTCGAGCCCCGGAGTGACGGAAGGCACGGCGCGGGACACCTTGGTCGCGGAATACAACGACCTTCCCGCGGTGGAGGCTCTCTTTGCCGCCAACCCCGACGAGATCGCCTGCGTGATCGTGGAGCCGGTGGCGGGCAACATGGGCTTGGTTGCGCCGCAGCCGGGCTACTTGGAAGGCCTGCAGTCGCTGTGCCGCGAGCACGGGGCGCTGTTCATCGTGGACGAGGTGATGACCGGGTTTCGCTTGGCGCGGGGCGGCGCCACGGAACGGCTCGGCCTCTCCCCCGACCTTGTGACCCTGGGGAAGATCGCCGGCGGCGGTCTGCCGCTTGCCGCCTTCGGCGGGCGTCGCGAGGTGATGGAGAAGCTCTCGCCGTTGGGGCCCGTGTACCAGGCCGGGACGCTCTCCGGAAATCCGCTGGCGTGCGCCGCCGGGCTTGCGACCCTGCGCCTTCTCGATGACGCGCTCTACTCGCGTCTGGAAGCCAAGGGCGAGTTCCTCGAGGCGGCCTTGAACGAGGCGCTGGCAGGTCTTCCCCTGTGCGTGCAGCGGGTGGGTTCCATGCTCACCGTCTTCGTCCATCCGGGTCCGGTCCTTTCCATGCGCGAGGTGGACAACTGCGATCGCGAGGCCTTCGGTCGCTTCTTCCGTGGCATGCTTGCGGAGGGCCACTTCCTGCCCCCCGCCCAGTTCGAGGCCTTCTTCATCTCCGATGCGCATGTGCAGGACGATCTCGCCTCGCTTGCCGCCGCCGCCGGTCGGCAGGCGCGTCTGGCCTTGGCCGGCTGACGCGGCGCAATGGGGCTTCTCCATCGCCTGACAGAAATTGTCAAAAATGGCGAAGCCTTGGCGTGCCAGGCGCTGGTCGCATCCGATCTGCCGATCCACGGTCGGGAAATCTGGGGGAGCGGAGCCTGCTCCCTTTGGGCCGGGGACAATCTCGAAGGCCTTGCGCGCGCGTTGCGGGGCGATCCGGGCTTCGGGCCGGGTTCGCTTCGCGGCAAGGTGGACATGGTGTCGATCGATCCTCCCTACTTCCGCCATGTTCAGGCGCGACAGCGGCACGAGGTTGGAAATTTGACAGATTCTGTCATGGAATCGAAGGCGTGGAGCGACGGCGGCAAAGGGGGGCTGGAAGGGCACTTGACGCGCCTGTACGCGCGGCTTTTCCTGATCCGTGATCTTCTTTCGCCACAAGGGAGCCTCTATGTGCAGGTCGACCGCATCCTTGCCCCGTGGCTGCGCGTGCTTCTTGACGAGCTCTTCGGCGATGCGGGATTCGTGAACGAGATCACATGGAAACGCGCCAATGCCCACAACGACGCGCGGCGTTTCGGGTCGGTCTGCGATGCGATCCTGCTTTACGGGAAAGGTCCGGAACGGATCTGGAACCCGGTGCACCGCAGTCGTTCGGAACGTGAGACGGATCCGCATTGGCGCCGTGACGAGGAAGGGCGCCTCTTCCGTACGGTTCCCGTGGATGCTCCCCGACGCGGCAAGGCGGCGACGAGGTTGTATGCCTGGAAAGGAACGGCACCCGCTCCGGGCAGGGCATGGGCGTTTGCGCAGGAGACCATGGAGCGGTTGGAGAAGGAAGGGCGGCTGGTCCTGACCTCTCAAGGCTTGCCGGGGCGCCTGGTCTATGCGGACGAAATGCCGGGGCCGCTGGTGCAGGATCTCTGGGACGATCTTCCTGCGCTTTCGTTGCGCTCGCCCGAACGCGAGGATTATCCGACCCAGAAGCCGGAGAGCCTTGTGGAGAGGATGCTGCTTGCCTCGTCCCATCCCGGCTCGTGGGTGCTCGATGCATATGCGGGATCGGGGACGCTGGGTGCCGTGGCCCAACGGCACGGTCGCAGAGCTCTGCTGATGGACGAGGCGCCGGCGGCCCATCTGGTGCAGCGCCGTCGGTTGGGTGAAGGTGGACTTCAAATCGTGGCAGGGAAGAATGTCGATTCCTCACTGGTGCGGATCAAGGCGTTTTGCTGCCGCGTGGAAGGGGCGCGCCTTCGCGTGGATTTGGATGTGGTCCCGCTCGATACGGCAACGGTTCCGGAAGGAATGCGGCCTTTGGATCTCGTGGACGGCTGGGCGCTCGGCACCGTCAGCGAGGGGGCGTTCACGGCGATCGCCTCAGGGTGGCGATCGCGGAAGCTGGGACGGCGTGGAGAAATGACAGATTTTGTCCAATGGGAAGGAACGCTCCCGGAGGCGATCGAAGCGAGGATCTGGGACATCGAAGGAGGGCAGGCAAGCCTGGGCTCCAAGGAGAATCGAAGATGATGTGGATGGCATGTGTGGCAGCGATCTTGCACGCGGGGGAATGGGATGCGTTGAAGGACGATGCGCGTCTTTACGCGACGGCACCGGTTCGCTGGGAAGCTCAGGACTGGGGTCTTCTCGCCGCTGCCGTGGGCGGGTCGCTCCTGCTGGTTCCCCTTGCCGATCAGCCGGTGCGCGGCTGGATGCGTGAGCACCAGGATCCGACGGTCTCGCGAGTCGCCGATGTCGTGCGGCAGGCCGGGAACGGCTGGTGGACGGTGCCGATGATCGGTGGCCTGTGGGGGACGGGCTGGGTGCTGGATTCTCCCCGGGAGCAGCGGGTGGCACGCGAAGCGACGGAGGCGTTGCTCTTCTCCACGGTGGTGTCCCAAGGCATCAAATACGCCGCAGGGCGACGCAGACCGGCAGGTACCAATGATGACCCATGGCTCTGGAACGACACCCGGGATGGAACCTTCGGGAATTCCTTTCCTTCAGGTCATTCTCAGGCCGCTTGGTCCGTGCTCACGGTGATCGGGCTGGAGTACAAGGATGTTCCGGGCATCGCGCCTCTTGCCTTTGCCACGGCGGGGGCCTGTGCCGTTTCACGGGTGTACGACAATCGGCACTGGACTTCGGATGTCGTGGCCGGATCGCTCTTGGGATTTGCAAGCGGCTGGGCCGTGGTGAAATGGAATCGCGCTCGGCAAGTGGAGGCCACTCCTCAAGGGGTGACGCTGCATATGGCGTTTTGAATCTATCCGCGAGCGCGCTGACTGCGCGGTGCTTCGACCTGCGGCGTGCGCTGTGAGGCCCAGTCCATCACGCGCCGCAGTTCCCAGAGTCCGGTGGAGTACGGGTAGCGTCGCACGTACTCCTCGACAAAGCCGTGCCATGCCTTGAAGTCGCGCTTCTGCAGGGCCTGCAGAGCTTGCAGGAGGGGAAGCTCGTGGCTCTGCCCTTCCGGGGTGCTCATGGCCAAGCGAAGCACTTCGCCGTCGATCTTGCCGGCCAGGAACGCTGCTTGTTGGCGCAGGAGCCAAGGCGCGGTGGGACGGTCCAAGACGGCCTTCCATCGTGGCGTGGCATCCTGGGACGAAAGGACCGTGGTGATGCCCAGTTCGAAGAGCGCTTGGCTTGCCTCGCCATCGGAGGCATTCGGGTCGTCGACGACCTGGTTGAGCCACTTCTGGGCTTCGGCGGGCTTTCCGTTCCAAGCATAGCTGCGGCCCAGCTCGATGGTCGCCATGCGGGCGACTTCGGGGGCATCCGAAGCGTTGCTGCCCTCCACGAGGTCACGGAAGAGGGCGATGGCCTCATCAACGCGACGCATGTCGCGCAATCGTCGTCCTTGGACCAAGCGGATCTGTCCGGCGATCTCGGGAGAACTCTTGGAGTAGTAATCCTGGTATTCAAAACCGGTGCGCAGAAACGCCGTGTCGGTGGTCACGCCGGACCACAGACGCAGGGCCTCAAGGAATCGGGCGTGGACGGGACCGAAGAACTGCTGGCGCTTGGGTTGGATCTCGGCAAGGAAGCGGAACACGCTTTCGCCATCGGAGGCGCAACCGAAACCCAGCGGCTGGGAGAGGTCCAAGCATGGTTCGATCTTGTCGAGCTGGTTCTGGATGAGAGCGATATTGGCGGAATGATTGGGGTCGAGCCGGACGACTTCCTTCTGGTCCTTCTGGGCCTCCAGCATGTTGCCGGCGGACTGCTCGGCAAGGCTTCGCAGGAAATCGGCACGCACCTGCAGATCCTTGTTGCGCGGGTCCCGCAGCACGGCTTCGAACACGTCGATGGCCTGCTTGATCTGGTTGCGGGAGAGCATCACCGCGCCCATCTTGAGCTGGGCTTCCTGCGCGACCTGATGGGACGGGTAGGATTGGACCACGGCTTGATACGCATTCACGGCGTGATCCAGGAAGCCTTCGTCCAGGAAGGCGTCCGCAACCACGGTGGGGCTGGCTTGGAGGGCGACCGTGCGGCGCCAGACCTTCACGTTCTTGATCGCCACCGATCCGTTCCAAGTGAAGAACCCGAGGCGATAGCCGCCGGAGCGGGTGGGTGGCAGCACGCGAATGCGCTCATCCACGAGCTTCTCATTGAGGAAGAGCCGCAAGGTCTGGCCATCGCGTTCCACGGCCACCTTGTAGGGCTTGCCCGCCTCGATCGCCTGCCGAGCCGGGAGCCACTTGTACCCTTTGCCGCTGGGGTCGATGCCGCAGCGCTGGCTGCCCCACTGCCCCAAGTAGAACCGGATGCCGTCTGAAGGCGTGTCGCCTTGCAGGAAGACATTGAAATCGTGGTTGGTGCCTTCCTGGCCTTGGACCTCGAACTCCATGCGGATGTTGCCGAGGAAGTCCTGACGGGAGCGGGCATAGGAAACGCCTTGGCTCTGTCCCACCAGCGCATTGTCCTTGACTTTCCACGAGGTCGAAGGCGTGGCGATCGCATCGGGCCGGGTGCTGGACAGATCGAAGGATTCGAAGGTGATCTGCGGGGAAGGCGAACTGAAGGATTCCTCGGCGTAAGGCGCCCAAGGAGTCCGGGACAAGCGCTCCTGGGTCATCAGGAAAGCGGCACCCCCCAATCCGATGACGATGGGCAGGGCCGCGATCCAAGCGTGGCGCTTGTATTTGCGCACCTGAAGCCACAGGCGTTCGCGCTTGGTCAACGGCTTGGCGCTCACGGGGGTGCCGTTGAGCCACGCCAACAGGTCCTTCGCAAAGGCGTCCATGGTCGCGTAGCGATCGGCTCGATCCTTGGCCATGGCCTTGGTGACCACGGCATCGAGATTCTTGTCAAGCCACGGGCAGAGTTCGCGCAAGGGGACGGGCTCGGCGGCCAGCACGTTCATCACCGTCTGGTGCAGGCTGCGCGGATCGAGATACGGGTTCTTGAAGGAGATCAGCTCGTAGAGGACGATGCCCAGCGAGCAGATGTCGGTGGACTGGTCGATCCCGATGCCCGATGCTTGCTCGGGTGACATGTAGGCCGGGGAACCGACCATCTCGCCGTCCTGGGTCATCAGCGAGCCGGCTTGGATCATGGTGTCCTTGGCCAGACCGAAGTCGATCACGACGGGGATCTCGTCGCGCATGAGCACGTTCGAGGGCTTGAGATCACGATGCATCACGCCGTGCTGATGCGTGTACGCGATGGCTTCCGCCACTTGCTGGGCGATCTTCACGGAGCGCTGGAGATCGGGTTTTTCCTGCTGGAGGTACTCGGCCAGATTGATGCCGGTGATCATCTCCATCGAGATGTACCAAGCGCCGTTGTCCTGTCCGATGTCGTGCACCTGCACGATGTTGGGGTGCGACAAGCGGGCAATGGTGCGCGCTTCGGAGAGGAAGCGGGAAACGAAGCGGTCGTCGCGGTTCACCGTATGTGGGAGCACCTTGAGGGCCACGATGCGGTCGAGCTCCATGTCGCGAGCGCGGTAGACCACGGCCATGCCGCCCGAGCCGATTTCGCCAAGGATCTCGTAGCGCCCCAGTCGCATGCCGGGCACAAGTCCGAAAATGGGGCTGCGTCCGGCGACGCGGGAGGCGTTGGGGTCGTTCAGCATGCAGCCTCCGCAAGGGAGAGGGCCTGAGCCAGATCCTTGGCCAAGGGCGCTTCAAAGCGCCTGGTCTTCCCTGATTCGACGCGGATTTCCATCCGGGCGGCGTGAAGGAAGGGGCGCTTGAGTCCAAACGCCTGGTGGGCAGGATCGGGGTGATAGCGCTCATCGCCGATGATGGGCAGATCGATGGAGGACAGATGGGCGCGGATCTGGTGCATCCGGCCGGTGTCGATGGTGACTTCCAGCAGGGTGTGCCGCTTCAGCCGCTTCACCACCTTCCAGTGGGTGCTGGCCTCACGTCCGGATTCCTCGCGGGCCACGATGGCCTTGGCGCCGCCGTGGGCGGAATCGATGCGCGCCAAGCGGGAATCGATGCTTCCGGTGTCCTTGCGCGGTGCCCCTTCCACAAGGGCGATGTAGGTCTTCTGGGCGCGGTGGGTGCGGATCTCCTCCTGCAACCGCACCAGCATGGGGCGATTGTAGGCCAGGAGCAGGACGCCTGAGGTGCCCTTGTCGAGTCGATGGACCAAGGCGGGAGGAAATCCGGCATCGGGAAATTCAGCCTGCACCATCTCGATGATGGTTTGGCCCGGCTTGACACCCGTACCCGGGTGTACGGCAAGCCCTGCAGGCTTGTCCAGCACAAGCATGTCTTCGTTCTCGAAGACGACTCCGATGCGTCCTCGAAAGGAACGCGCTTCGGGGCTTTTGCCGCTGGAAGGGTCCCAGATCTCGGTTTTGGGCAGGCGTACGAGGATTTCGTCACCGTCCTGGACGCGCAGATCACCGTTTTTGGCACGAGTTCCATTGACCCGGACATCGCCTTTGCGCAGAAGTTGGAAGACATGGGACAACGGCACGCCAGGGAAATGCTTCCTGAGGTACTTGTCGAGCCTCTGCCCTCCGTCTCCTTCGGCGACCTTCAAGGTCGTAGATTCAGGAACCACGATTCTACGGTATCCCATGAGTGAGATCTTCGCCGTCCGATTTCGCGATCAGACAACGCGAAGATTCAGTTTTCCGGAAGAGACGAGCCTTCGTCTTCTGGCTGGCGCAGTTGTTCCAACCGGGCCAAGCGCTCTTCCATATGGCGCAGGCGTTCGCACAGGGCCTCGAATTCCAAGCGCGACACGGCGATGCGGGTCAGCGGAACGGACACTCCATCGGCATCGAAGGAATGCTCGGGATGGAAATCCTCAGGCTGGAGCGCGTCGGGAGGGATTTCATCCGCACCATCCACACGAGTGAAGCGCCAGCGGAATTCGCGTTGACCGGCGGCTTTGGGCAAGGCGATGACCAAGGGGTCTTCGGCGGAAGCCAAGGCCTGCAGGGAGTCTTCCACCTGCTGGAGGCCGGGGAAGATGTGCTGCGCCGAGACGCGCTGCCGCAGTTCGCCGGTGGTCTGATCGCCACGCAGCATCAAGACGGACACCAAGGCGGCTTGACCACGGGTCAGACCCCAGCGGTGCTCGTCAAAGATGGTATGCTCATAGCGCCAAGAGGTGGCGCCGCGCTGGGGCTCCACATAGCGGGCAAGGCCCTTGGTCTTGAGGCTCTTGAGGGCCGCATCGATGTCGGCTTCCCCATAATCGCTGATGGGGGAACGGTTGGTCGCTTGGTTGCAACCTGCCTGCAGCCCTTTGAGGGTCAAGGGATAGTACTGCGGTGTGGCCATCGATTTCTCGACGAGGGTTCCGAGTACGCGGCATTCCACAATGGTCAAGGGGTCCATGATCTTCTAATACTCCTCTTCGAGACCCAGCGGGTCAAGGGGGCCTTGGCCTTTTCTGACAAGTTCGATGCTCTCCGAGACGAGGGAGAGGATGGTGGTCCCCACAGGAATGATTTCCCCGGCATCCACCACGATGTCGACCAGATGCTTGAACTGGTCATGAATTTCCTCTCCCGAGAGATGCTCCTCGTCCGCGTCGGCTGTGAACCGGGCTGCGGTGTTGAGCATCGGCCCGTCCAAAAGTGGAAGGAGGGCCGTCAGGAATGGATGAGAAGGCATGCGCACGCCCACTTCCGGACGTTTGGTATCCAAAAGCTTGGCGGTCTTGCTCAACGAGGGCAAAATGAAGGTATAGGGCCCGGGGACCACATGCTTCATGGTGCGGAAGGCAAAGTTCGATACGCGAGCGTATTGAGCAATGTGGGAAAAATCATGGAACAAAAGCGCCATGACCTTGGCCTTGTCCTTGCCCTTGAGCTTGTAGATCCGGTCGCGCCCCTTGTGGGAGCTGGCAAGGCAGCCCAATGCGTAGCCGGAGGTCGTTGGATAGACGACCAAGCCATCATTGCGCAAGACTTGGGCAACTTGCTCAACAAATCGCGTCTGCGGCGTTTCTGGATGAACGCGCAGCAGCAAATCAGGCCGTCTGCAACGGAAGAGGGTAGGACTTCAGGCGCGAATGCAATTCCTTGCCGTCCTTGATGAGCTGAGCCAGCACCGCAGGTGTGATGGACTGCTTCGGGTCGTCCCCGATACCCTTGGCACCGCACACATGCGTCTCGACATTCAGGCCATCGGCACCGTAAGCGACTGCGGCAAGCGAGGCGAACGGAACATAGGCGGCCTTGCCGACCGAGTGGGACGGGTCGACCAGCACCGGGGCCCAGCTGCGACCCTTGAGAAGCGGTGTGATGCACTCGTCCGGGTAGTTGCGGTACCCGTCGGGCTCGGGCTTGGTGCCGCGAGGGCAAAGGACCACATTGGGATTGCCATGCGCCACGATGTATTCGGCTGCCGAGAGGAATTCTTCGATCGGACCCATGTGCATGCCGCGCTTCAAGAGAATGATGGTTCCCTTGCCGGCGGTTCCGCGACCCAGCGCCTTGAGCAGGCCGTAGTTGAGCGCATTGCGGGCGCCGACTTGAATGACATCCACACCGGCTTCGATCACCGGGGCGATCTGGCTCTCTTCCATCACTTCGGTGGAGACGGGCAAGCCGGTCTCTTCCTTGGCGCGCAAGAGAGTCTCAAGGGCCCTGATGTCGCCTTGGTAGGCGTTGGGGCTGGTGCGGGGCTTCCACACGCCGCCGCGCAGGGCGATCGCGCCGGCTTCCTTGCAAGCGTGGGCGGTCTCCAAGTAATACTGGGGATTCTTGGGATCGATGGTGCAATGACCTGCGATCACATGGAAGTCCGTGCCCAAAACGGCTGTGCCGAGCTTGACTTGGTGGTTGGCCAAGTCCGAGCGGCGATGCATGAGCTTGTACGGGACCTGGATGCGGTCCACGCGCTCGATGAAGGAAAGACCTTCAAGGCGATTGATGAAGTCCTCGTCACGCTCATCGCCGGAGATGGCGTAGATGGAGCGGGTGCTTCCCTCGATCGGGGTGATGCGGCAACCGTACTCGGCGGCGATGGACTCCAGTTCCTGGATCTGGGCAGGCGCAAGGCGTGCTTCTCTGGGCAGAATCATAGTGTTGTCCAAGGTAGAAAGATTCCGCGAAGGCAGTGGCAGCGGGGATGGGATTGCGGATTTGCAAGCGAGAGAGGGTGCCAGAGGCGTCGGAACAATGGCATTTTAGTGTTCGTCTCACTGTCTGTCCTATGAATGGAGCTTTCATGCGTCCCTTTGTCCTTGTTCTCCTTGTGGCTGCCTCGCTTTCCTTTGCCGAAAACGCCTTGGTCAATGGCGACTTTGAAAGTGACCTGCTGGGTTGGGATTCTTGGGGTGGCGTTTCGACTTCAGAGCATTTCGGGGGAGCCAAGGGCTGCATGATTCGACTTGGTGTTGCGGGATGGGCAGGAGTCAGCCAAACCATCAAGGTGCCGCAAGGCAAAGCTTCGGTGAAGGTGACGGGCTGGCTGCGCGCCGACTCGATCCGGTCCGGCAAGGAGAATTGGGAACGGGGGCGCTTGTCCGTGGAGTTCTTCGGCGCCAAGGGGGACACGCTGGGGGGCTATCCACCGGCAGTGGGCCAAGTGCGCGGCAAGTTGCCATGGACCCGCATGGAGCGGACCTATGCGTTACCGGCAGGAGCCACGATGCTCAAGCTGGGTTGCGCCTTGGGCAATTCTTCAGGCACCCTCTACTGTGATGACTTGG
Source organism: Fibrobacterota bacterium (assembly GCA_039798005.1). Taxonomy (GTDB): domain Bacteria; phylum Fibrobacterota; class Fibrobacteria; order UBA5070; family UBA5070; genus JBDKGV01. The sequence goes on along the minus strand of JBDKGV010000036.1, from coordinate 340 downwards.
CGGTGGAGTTTATGCCGTAGGACAAGGCATCAAAGCATGGACTTGTGATCTGGATCATCAACTGATGCCAGAGACTGGTCTGCTCTGAAAAAACGATTATGTTTCCGCTTTCACGTTCCCCGGCAATGGGCCTGAAGCCCGGGTGCCCGGACAATTTACAGGAAGTCAACGATGACCGCTCGCAAAAAAGCTTTGATCACCGGTGTGACCGGGCAAGATGGATCTTATCTCGCAGAATTGCTGCTGGAGAAGGGTTACGAAGTCCACGGCCTCAAGCGTCGTGCTTCCTCGTTCAATACCGAACGCGTCGATCATCTCTATCAGGATCCGCATTCCGGCG